>JAKSMW010000044.1 GCA_024400395.1 Bacteroidales bacterium | reverse complement strand
TTTCAGAACCTTTTGCACATTAGACGCTTGAAAGGTTAAAAAACTACAAAATTATTTGATTTTTCATGATAATAGCACGGATATGTCAAATTGAATGGGATATTTTGTTTTTCACAGGGTTGAAAATTTTTGTGGGGAGCAATCACTTTATCCTCACCCTCGGATCGAGCACCCCGTAGATGATGTCAACGATGATGTTTATCACAATGAGCATCACACCTATTAATAATACCGCGCCCATGATGACGGGGAAGTCGAACTTGTCGAGGGCGTCAACGATGACGACGCCGATGCCTTTCCAGTCGAAGACGTATTCCACGAAGACGGCGCCGGCCAGCAGCGACGCGAACCAGCCCGAGACGGCGGTCACCACCGGCGTCATCGCGTTCCTGAGTGCGTGAACGCCGATGACACGCCATTTCTTCAATCCTTTGGCCTTTGCGGTGCGAATGTAATCCATCGACATCACATCGAGAAGCGTGGTGCGCGTGAGTTCGGTTATCACCGCAAGCGGACGCAGACCGAGTGTCAACGCCGGGAGTATCAGGTTCTTCAAGTCGAGGTACGAGCCGTTGCCATAGTCATCGACAGAGAAAAGGCTGCCTGTCATCTCAAGCCCCGTCACGTCGTGAAGCACGAAACCGAGCAGCCACGCGATGAGAATAGCCGCGAAAAACGACGGCAGCGACATCCCTATAGTGGTGACAAACAACGTCAGCCTGTTCAGAAAATTCGAGTTCACGATGGCGGTGAGAACACCGAGCAGTACGCCGATGATGAAAGCGAATGTTATCGAGACGAAAGCGAGAATCAAAGTGTTAGGGAACGCCTCGGAAAGTATCGTCCCGACAGGTCGTTTGCTCTGATACGAATAACGCAGATACGGCGTTTTCAAAACAACGGCGGTCTCCCCTATCGTCATGATTTTCAAACCCGTTGAAATGCGATTTTGATTTGAGGCGAACTGCGGTGCGTCTTCGCCTTTAATCTTGTAAAACGAGATGAAAGACAGGTCGTTGAGATAATCGAGATATTGTTTCCCGATGCTTTGGTTCAGTCCGAGTTCTTCGCGTATAGCCTGTACGTCTTTCTCGTCGGCGCGTTGTCCGAGCATCATGCGCACAGGGTCACCGGGCACTATCGTGAACAGGAAAAACACCAGCGTCGCCACGCCCCAGAGGACGAGGATACCGTAAAAGAGTTTTCTGACGATATAGGCCGGCACGTGAGTTGAAAGTTAAAAGTTAAAAGTTAAAAGATAAAAGATATAAAGTTCATTGTTTTTTAATGGGAAAGTCAATCTTCGCCCATTTATTGATAATCAAGCCGTTATCAATCAACATCAAGCCCGGATTTGAGCGGACCATCGTTTTGAGTTCGAGTTCATCGCCGTAATATACATCGTAAAACATCGTATAATCTTCATTGAGCTGCTCCATGTATTCGGGCAGCATCGCCGTCAGCCAGATGTAGTTTGCGCCTTCATTCTCAATGGCTTCAATCATCTTTCCGCAAAGCTCGAAGTCTTCATCAGAAAACTCGTCGATGTACGGAGCGACGAAAATGTAAAGATTTTCTGTTTCAAAAAGAATGTGGGTGAAGTCTTCGCCGTCAGCGTCGAGCATGGCGAAGCCGAGTGTCTGCGAGCCGCCTTCGGTGCGCTGCGAGACGAACTCCCACTGACTCATCCAGACGCTGTCGTTCCAAGGATAATTAGGTGATTCAAACTCCTGTAATTCAGCGGTTTCCTTGTTTTGATATGTCACATAAATCTTACCGGCATCGTATTGTTCAGGAGTCATGTCCTTCCCCACTTTCCAGTCCATGAAATCGATTGGTGGAAGATGCCTGACATTATGAATTTCAAAAATCACATAGCAAGCCGCAAAAATCAAAGCGAACATCCATTGTCCGAGCTTTGTCACACGTTTGTTCACTAACGATTTATTATTGAAAATCAAAGGTATAAGAACGGAATCGATAATAAGGTTTTTGAAAAAAGTCTGCCAATTGCTCATCTTGATTGCAGTTCCGAAGCAGCCGCAGTCGGGGACGAGATTATACATCGCATCGAAATATGTTGTCGTGGTGAAGAAAATCATCAGCAGCGTTGCGCCGAGTGTTGCCAAACGAGGTAACATATTGAGGAACAAACAGATACCAACGATAAATTCCGCAAGAATCAAAGTTATTGCCAAAACCAACGCCGCATCGTCAAGCCATTGCATCCCGTAAGCGGAAAGGTAATCGAGAATTTTGTATTTCGTACCGAGCGGGTCAACGCCCTTCGTAAAACTGCTGAAAATGAACAAGGCACCTACAAGCATCCTGTTGATTATCAAGCCTGCTTTATTGTATTTTGTACAAAAGACGATTGAAAACGCCAATGTTATCAATATTGTTGCGAGAAGCAACACCGAAAAATCAGGTCGGAAACCGGTCCAAACCGCACATCCCAACGCCAAAGCTGTTATCCCGAACGATGCGACTTTGTTTTTGTGACTGAACTTTGCCATTACTGTTGTTTGCTTTCGTTAATTTGAATCATACAAAACACCGCGTAATTAATCATGTCGAAATAATTCGCGTCAAGGCCTTCGGAAATTATCGTTTTTCCGTTATTGTCTTCTATCTCTTTGACTCTCAACAATTTCATCAAAATAAGATCTGTCATCGAGCTGACTCTCATGCTGCGCCAGGCTTCATCGTAATCGTGATTTTTCTTCGACATCAAGTCAAAAGCGTCGTTCAAGACTTTTTCATGAAGTGCCGAAGCTTTCTCCGGGTTCAAGTCCGGCTTATCAACAACGCCGAGTTGAAGCTGAATTATCGCCATCGCCGAATAATTGATGATTCCGATAAACTCCGGTTCAACGCCTTCATTTACAAGATGTTCCTTCTTGCGTTGAATGCTTCTGATACGATTCGCCTTGATGAAAATCTGGTCGGTCAGCGACTCCGTGCGCATGATACGCCACGCCGCCCCGTAGTCTTTCATTTTCTTATCAAAAATATCGCGGCACTGCGCAATAACCTGTTGATATTCTGTTGTAGTATCTTTCTTCATTATCAAAAAAATTTATATTTTTGCACCATATTTTTGAACTCGTAAAATTAGTAAATATTATGTTACGCTTAAACTCAAGAGGACATTTTTTTTCTTTTGACCGGCCTGTCATCATGGGAATCATGAATGTGACACCTGATTCTTTCTTCGACGGCGATAAGTATCAAGGACTTAACGCAGTTTTGGAACATTGCCGCAAGATGATTTCCGAAGGTGCCGACATCATCGACCTCGGTGCCTTTTCGACAAAGCCCGGCAGCGCAGTCATTTCCGAAAAGGAAGAAAGCGACAGAATAATTCCGGCTCTTAAAGCAATCAGGAAGGAGCTTCCAGACATTTTGATTTCCATCGACACTTTCCGTCAAAATATTGCATATCAATCAATTGAAGAAGGAGCAGACATCATCAACGACATCTCCGGCGGCACTTTCGACCCCGAAATGATTCCATATATCGGCAAAAACCACATACCTTATATATTAATGCACATCACCGGAAAACTTGAAACGATGCATCATGAAGACATCATTTCCGAGAAAATATGCGAGAAAGTAAGGCATTTTTTTGAGGTTCAGACGGGAAAACTCAACGAATTTGGCAATCAGCAAGTCATACTCGACCCCGGAATCGGTTTCAACAAAAGCGTCGAATGTAATTTTGAATTGGCAAGCAAAATTGACGAATACAGAGTCAACGGCCTTCCGGTTTTAATCGGCATTTCACGTAAATCTTTAATATACAAAACTTTAAACATCACACCTGCGGAATCTTTAAACGGCACGACAGTCATGAACACAATTGCCTTGGCAAAAGGCGCTGACATCTTGCGCGTTCACGATGTGAAAGAAGCCGTCGAAACAAGAATTTTGTTTGAAAAAACGTTTTTTTAAACATTTATTTGTAATTTTGCCGAAATAATTTTGATTATGGTTGCTTTGACAATAAATTCATTTATCGAGATCAGATTTTTGGATATTTTGGACGTTTTTCTTGTCGGACTGCTGGCTTACATGCTTTACACATGGATAAAAGGCAGCAGTGCGATTAACATTTTCGTCACAATCCTCGCCATTGTCATCGTCCTGAAAGTTGTTCAGTTGCTTCACATGGAATTGCTCAGCGCGATTATCGGTGCTTTCGTCGATGTCGGCTTCATCGCATTGATTATCATCTTCCAACCTGAAATCAGACGATTTCTTTTAAGTATCGGAAACTCGAAATTCTCAATCGGATTCAGGAAATTTTTCTCTCAATTCGGGTTAAAATACAAGACCGATGAGTCCACCGACCTCGACCCGATCTGCGAGGCCTGCATTTCGATGGGCAACGACAAAGTCGGCGCATTGATTCTTCTCACGCAGGAAGACACCTTGCAGGACATCATCGACACCGGAGTCAACATTGATGCGATAATCAGCAGACCTTTGCTTGAGAATATCTTCTTCAAAAACAGTCCGTTACACGACGGCGCAATGGTAATCTCAAATAACAAAATCGTCGCCGCACGCTGCATTCTTCCAATCACGCAGCAGACAAGGCTGCCCGGCAGCTACGGCCTCCGTCATCGTGCGGGAATCGGTGTTTCCGAGACGCACGACTGCATCGTCATAGTCGTTTCCGAAGAGACAGGCAGCATAAGAATCGTCCACGACGGGAAAGTGACCGATGTGAAGCCATCAGAAATGAAAGCGAAAATCAAAGAGATTCAGAGCCGCAAGCAACTCTCGTAAAACCTTATTTCATCTTCACCAAACGGTCTGTTTCCGTCTTGAAGAAATATTTCTCGTATGGATCAAAGCGGTATTTTGAAACAGTGTCAATCTTCGTGAGATGTTTGTCAACGTATCCATTCATCAGATAATCATAGCAATAGCCAGCATAAAGCTTGCCTAACATCGTGCCGAAACGATAAAATCCGTCAAGGTCAATGCTGTCGGCGAAGATTTTCGCATACACTTTGCCATTTTCGTCAACATCGAAATATCCGTCAAATTCATTGCAATAATTCTGTTCCGCAAAGACCGTTTCATTTGTCAGTCCGTCACTCAAATTGAACCACGTTGCCACATTTACCACGTCAACAGGGACCGTGACATAAACTTTCTCATTATAATATATAGCCGCAGCTCTTTGATCCTCAACGAATTCGGTCACTTCTATCTTTGGAATGTCAATGACCCAGCGTGTCGAATCGGCCGGAATCGAATCGCTGTTCCAATATTCAACATCAAGGCCGTAAGCACGCAATTCCTTTTCCATTGAGAAATAGAAAATGTCAATGAATTTCGTATCATCCACCTTATTGATCACCTTAATCTGGTTTTCAAGATATGCCGTTTTTTCTTCTTCAGAAAGCGTGTCTAACTCCGCAGGGATGACATCCTTACGCAGATTCACCTTTTGCAATTCACTCGGCACGTAAAAAGCTACTTTCACGCCTTCGCTTCTTTCAACAAAATGTTGTGCGAGCTTCTTTTTCTGCGAACACGACACGAGAAGTAAAATCGCAATCGCTGACATAAAAATTTTATTCTTCATATTCAATAATTTTAATTTTGTTTGATCAATATTCAAATCTATTTTAAAATTCAAAACAAAGTCAGTTGTCCGTCAGGTGATTCATTATCAGGAATTTCAACGACTGTTGTGTCATCAGTTTTATCCGAAGATGTTTTCTTTTCCTCAACCTGCTGCTCGTCATCAGCAGTTTCCTGAATTTCCGGTTCATCGGGTTCTTCAACAACAGGCGGCTCGAATGGTTCGAGAAATTCGTAGTAATTAACATCGTGAACCGAGAGACGTTTTCCGCGGGCCTTGTAACTCTTCACGCCGATGTATTCATCAACGTTAACTTCCTCATCATCAAAATGTTTGCCGCTAACGCCATCGTTGAATTTAAGCAGAAGTCTTGGCAGCTGATCCATATTCACAGCTAAGAAACGTGCATCCTCGCCATCGCCGATGAACGACGTACGTTTATTCAACGGAGTATCCACATCAACGGCGAACCTCTTGATATACATCAACTTAGTTTCAGATTCGATGTACAAAACCGTGAAAATCGTCTCGGCATCGAACTTGAAAATCATTGTCATGTCATCATCGAAATGAGTTGACAAGTCGAAGTTTGTAAGCCGGAACTCGCCATTTGAATGAATCTGCATTATCCTGTCGTCGCCGGAGAACAAGCCGAGTGACATGCCGCGACCGTCGGCGTTGAGACGTTTCACAGTGTCATCGTACCATATCTCGCGTGCCGAAAGCGTGGAGACGCCCTCTTCATGTTTGAAAATACGGTTGACAGCGTGATTTGTGAGTTTGTTTCCGCGACTTCCGCGGCCTTTGATGTCAAGTTCGGCGAAATCATAGTCGAACGTGAGTTTTTTGATTTTCGGCGACGGACGCAGCATGACTTTGACAATTTCAGCCTCGCCATTCGGATTCGCCGAGAAATAAACGATTTTCGAACCCGGTTCGCCCATCGTCAGGTCATAAATCCTGTCGTGAGTGATGCCGTCAACATAGAAACGCTTCACATAATACGGGCTTCCAGGCTTCCCGTTACGATATGCGATGTTGTAAATAGTACGTTTGTCATTTTTATGGAAAACATTGACATACAATATCTTTTCCGGTCCGACAAAGAGTTTCTGCTGCAATTTCACGACAGAGAAAGTCCCGTTTTCACGGAAGACGATGACATCGTCAATGTCGGAGCAATCGCACACGAAGCCATAAGCGTCTTTATTTTGTTCTTTCTTCAAGCCGATGCTGTTGCAGATGAAACCTTCCTCTTTATTCACATAAAGTTTCTCGTTATTTGCAGCAACGGCGACAGCCGAAATGTTGTCAAAATTGCGTATTTCGGTTTTTCTCTCACGGCCTTTGCCATATTTACGCTTGATTTCTTCGTAGAAATGAATCGTATAATCAACGATATGGTCGAGGTCGTAAAGCACCTGTTCGATTTGTTTCTCGATGTCAAGTAATTGATCTTCAGCCTTTTTAATATCAAATTTCGAAATCTTTCGGACTGGTTTCTCACAAAGTTTCAAAACGTCGTCGCGAGTTATCTCACGTTTCAATTTCGGACGATACGGGTCGAAGGCGCGTTCAATCGCATCGATTTGCGCATCATAGCTCGCGGCGTCTTTTTCAAGGATTTTATAGATTCGTTTCTCAAAGAAAATCTTCTCCAATGAAATCCAATGCCATTGACTTTCAAGGTCTTCGAGTGTATTTCTCAATTCCCAACTCAGCAAATCGAGAGTGTGGTCGGTGTTATGTTTTAGGATTGCGGAGATCGTCGTGAAGACCGGCTTGTCATTCTTGATCACGCAGGTGCAAAGGCTGCTTATCTTCACCTGACATTTCGTGAAAGCGTAAAGCGCGTCAATGGTCTGGTCGGGCGAGACACCCGGCGCGAGGTGGATGACGATTTCGGCATTTTTTGAAGTATTATCATCGACACGGCGGATTTTTATCTTGCCCTTCTCCCCCGCCTGCGTTATCGACTGGATAAGCGTTTCCGTCGTTGTTCCGTATGGTATCTCTGTGATTACCAATGTCTTTTTATCAATTTGCGATATTCTCGCACGCACTTGTACGCGACATCCCCTTGCACCGTCGTTGTAGCCGCGAACGTCAATCAGGCCGCCGGTCTGGAAGTCGGGATACAGTTCGAAAGGTTCATCACGAAGATACGAAATCGAAGCATCGATAAGTTCGTTGAAGTTATGAGGCAGGATTTCAGATTTAAGACCTACGGCGATGCCCATGGTTCCTTGCGCGAGAAGCAACGGAAACTTCACAGGAAGCGTCACAGGCTCCTTGTTTCTGCCATCGTATGAAGAAGTCCAGTCGGTCGTTTTCGGATTATATACAACATCAAGTGCGAATTTTGAAAGACGAGCCTCGATATAACGAGGAGCCGCGGCACCGTCACCGGTAAGAATATTTCCCCAGTTACCCTGACAATCAATGAGTAAATCTTTTTGGCCAAGCACCACGAGTGCGTCGCCGATGGAAGCGTCACCATGCGGATGATATTTCATCGTGTTACCCATGATGTTCGCCACTTTGTTGTAACGTCCGTCTTCCATCTCTTTCATTGAGTGCAAGATACGACGCTGAACAGGCTTCAGACCGTCGTTGATTTCAGGCACTGCACGGTCCAATATCACGTATGATGAATAATCGAGAAACCAGTTCTCAAACATTCCCTTCAGAGGAATCACGCGATATCCGTCAGCCGACTTGACCAACATGCCGGACTCTTCCTCCGCCGTCGGGTCAAAACCGTCCAAAACTTGCGTAACATTCTCTAAATCAGACTGTTCAGCCTCTTCATTCAAATCAGCGTTATCTTCAAATTCCTGATTGTCAATATTTTCGTCTTCAAAATCGCTCATAAACCTTTTCTAAACAATCGCCAAAATTACAAAAAAATTTCTTATTTCCAAAACCTGATAATCAAAATTTCTATCAACATCGCAATTAACGACAACAAAATGAATGACTTCCACAACATTGACTTGCGTACCAACACATCAATCATCTCGTCAGAATGCAAATCTTCCGGATTCATGACAGACAGCACATTCAATTCATTGTTTTTCAATAATTTATCAATATCATTTTGATTATAAAAACTCATTTTTGACTCAACCCTGTTGTCGTTCCAAGCTGTTTTTCCAATTACTTCATCACCTTTGCAAACGTCATAAAAGCCGGCATTCGGAAGCTGCTCATAAAGCCTGATGACAGATTTATTTCCACGTCTTTCCACTGCGGGAATTATCTCCATTGAGTTTTGCTCATCTTTTATTCTTATTTCTCCATCAAATGAGGCATTTATTTTATTGATTTTCAAATCATTATCAACACCGATTGTATAAGAAAGTCTTTCAACCGAGCCGCCGAGCATCGCCATTTTCATCATCAGAGGCACAAACAAAGCGTTTTCGGCGAGGTCAGTCCATTGACTGTCAAGACGTGTTGAAAACATGAAAACGTTTCCCGAACTGATCCGGCTCATCGTCACCAACGGGTCGCCATTCTGCAATCCAATCAGTGTCAACGAATTAGAAAATTCTTTTTTAATTTGTGTATGTTTGAATACTTTAGGGTAGTCAGCGTTTTCGGGGATATTTGCGAAAACGTCATCAAAAAAGTCATGATGAGATGCCAACGAATTGACATTCAATGTATTCGTATCTACGATTTCCTCTTTTTGAGGGAATACGACAACCGAGCCGCCATCCTCGGCAAAGTCGAGGATTGTCTGCCATAAAGTTTCGTTCAACGATGACCTGTCATTTACAATAACCATCTGACAATCATCAAGATACTGTTGATCAATGCGAGTCGCTGCGATTGGCTTATATTCAAAAAGCGAATCGTTGGAGAAGAGGATTTGAGATGCATTGCGTTGCGTTTCAACTGTTTGTCCTTCAGTCAGTTCCACGATTTTGATAACCGGACGCGCGCCGAGAATGAAGTCATACGTATCATCGAAAGTTATCGGGAAATCGTTGATTGAAACTTTCGCCGTCTTTTGCCCCGGTCCATCAA
This sequence comes from Bacteroidales bacterium, assembly GCA_024400395.1. Taxonomy (GTDB): domain Bacteria; phylum Bacteroidota; class Bacteroidia; order Bacteroidales; family F082; genus Limimorpha. The sequence continues at coordinate 3,616 of JAKSMW010000044.1, read as the reverse complement.
GCACGAATTGCATTTTCGCCTCAACTTTTCCTTCTGCGGGAATATCGACAGTAGTAAACGCAACTGCATGATTATCAATATCTAGATTCACAGGGAAGCCTTTAATCTCCCTCTCATTTTCATTAACGATTTTAACATTCACTTCATTCGACAGACCGACCTGCAAAATCGGCGACGAGAGCCAGACCGTGTCAACATAAATATTCTGCTGGAAATCAGAAGCCAACGGGAAAGCAACTATTTGAATCGCCGAATCCGCAACAATTCCGTCAAGATTCATCATATTATCTTGAAAATCAGAATAAAGGAACAACGAAGACGATTCAAAGCCGTTTCTGCGCATTATCATCTGAAGATTTTCATACAACTCATTGAAAGCCAACGGTCCGGCTTCTGTTTTCATTCCGTCGATGCTCATCAGCATCTCGTCCTGATTCATCGGATATTCGTTGTCGATTTCGCGGCTGTTCGTAAGCAACACAAAACGTTGGGAAGGGCTGATATTCCTGACCAAAGCACGAGCCGATGAGCGGGCATCCTCCAACAACGAGATTTCCGAAGACGAGCTTTGCATCGACATTGAATTGTCGATATAAACCGCGATCAGATTTCCGGCATCATCCGACATCAGTTTTTTGTCATTTTTATAAGGATGAGCGAATGCGAAAACAAGTCCCGCAATAAATAACATCCTCATTATCATTATGATAATGTATTTCAGTTTTTTGGTTTTTACATTTTCCTGCTCAATTGTCTTAAGTGTCGCGGTGTTGCTGAAATACACGATTTTGTGCCTTCTGAAATTAAAAAGGTGTATGGCAAGCGGTATCGCAAGCGCAAAAAGGCCGAAGAGCATATTTGGGTATAAAAAAGACATCATTTAAAAATTAAATAAAATGTTTTGACCGCATGATTTTGCAAAAATACTACATTTATTGACACAAGATGCGTTCGTGAATTAAAGTTTTTTTTTACGTAAGATTTTTTCAATTCCCAATGCCATCATTTCAAAAAATAATATGTATCTTTGCGCCGATTTTAAACAACCTTTTTATGAGCAATCAACACATCAGATTCGACTGGGCGGCGAAAACCGTCCTGCGTGACAAGGCGAATTTCTGCGTTTTCGAGGGATTGATAAGTGTGCTTCTCAACAATGTCAGATAACGATTACATAAACTTTCGCGAAGCGCTGAAACTCACTGGTCCATTGAATTTCAGTACGATGGCAAAACCGATTGGCTCGGCCTGCAACTTGAATTGCAGATATTGCTACTATTCCGGCAAGGCGGATTTATACAATAAGGTGCAGCCGAAAATGAGCGATGAACTTTTGGAACTGTATGTAAGACAATACATTGAAGCAGTCGAAGCACCTGAAGTGTCGTTTTGCTGGCACGGCGGAGAACCGCTTCTCGCAGGATTGGATTTTTACAAAAAGGCAATTGACTTCCAAAAGAAATATGCAGACGGAAAGAAAATCAACAACTCATTGCAAACCAACGGACTGCTGATAAATGACGACTGGTGTGACTTCTTCCGCGACAACAACTTCCTGATCGGCGTTTCAATCGACGGGCCGCGTCACATCCACGACGCTAACAGATTGGATTTCAACCGGCAACCGACATTTGGAAAAGTATTGAAAAACATAGAGTTGATGTTTCATAAAGGCGTGGAATACAACGCCTTATGCACAATCAACTCGCGCTCGGAAGGGCTTGGCGTTGAGGTTTACCGTTTCCTTCGCTCAATCAGCAAATTCATTCAGTTCCTGCCAGTTCACGAACATTCTGCCGGAAACGGAAACATTGTCAATCCAGGTTCAACTTATTCAAAACCAACACCTTATTCTATCTCATCGCGCAGTTTCGGTCAGTTTATGATTGACATCTTCGACGAATGGATCCGCCATGATGTCGGCGAGACTTTCGTACAACTTTTCGACATCACGCTGTCGCAATGGTACGGAATACCTTCTACTTTATGCGCTTTTTCTGAGACGTGCGGCGATGGACTCGTTGTCGAACACAACGGCGATGTCTATTGCTGCGACCATTTCGTCTATCCGGAATACAAACTCGGAAACATTAAGAATCAGTCACTTACGGAATTAAGAACGACATTAAAGCAATTCCGTTTCGGAATGGACAAACGCGACGCCTTGCCGACAGAATGCCAGAATTGCAAGTATTTGTTTTTATGCCACGGCGAGTGTCCGAAGCACCGTTTTGACACCACTGACACCGGCGAGCCAGGACTCAACTCGCTGTGCGAAGGCTACAAGATGTTTTTCGAACACACAGAGCCTTATATGAAAAAAATGTGCGAACTGTTGGACAGAAACCAAACTCCGGCGGAGATAATGCGAATCATTCAGGCAGCGTCACTTTGAAAATCCGACTTTCAACATGTTCGTTTTCAATTATTTGCAGCATCTTATCAACGATTTCACGATTTTCAGAGGCGACATCGTAGTCTTCGTGAATATCAGTTGACAAATTATACAAATATGGTCTTCCACCTTTCACGACCATCTTCCAGTCGCCCATCCGCACTCCAATCTGGTCGGTCTCCTCGAACTCCCAATACAAGAATTCGTGTTCACACTGTTTGCCTTTCTTCAACAATGTCGGCGCAAAAGAGATGCCGTCGAAATATTCGTCAATTGCCGCGTTTCCATAGACTTTCTCGTAATCATCAACTCCAATCAGGTCGCAGAGTGTCGGCATGACGTCGTAGAATGCGAGCTGGTGGTTGCTCTCCCCTGCCACGATTTTCCCCTTCCAATAAACGATGAACGGGATGCGGATGCCGCCCTCATAACATTGACGTTTCAAACCGCGTAGTTTGCCGTCGCGTCCGAAAAATGACGGGTCTGCGCCGCCTTCCTCGTGAGGACCGTTGTCGGAAGTGAAGAAAACCACCGTGTTTTCATCAAGGCCTTTCTCACGAAGTTTGGTCATTATTTCGCCCACGTATGCGTCGAGACGCGAAATCATCGCCGCAAACTGCGCATGAGTGTGAATCACTGGGTTATAACGCGAGCCTTCATTTCCGCCCCAGTCTTTATCCTCAACAAATTGATTTTCATAATAATGTAAAAGCGAATCATTAGGTTGCGCCAATTCCGCATGAGGCAAAGTGTAGGTAAACATCCCGAAAAACGGTTTCTTTTCATCTTGAATATCAAGCCATTCGAGGGCTTTCTGGTGAATGATGTCAGCGGAATATTGCGAGCGTTTGAAATAATCGTCGCCGAACATTGGATAATTCACGTTCTCCTCAAGGACTTCGCGGACAACGCCACTGTCGCCTTTCGACTTGCTGTAACGGTTCAGGAAATTCGGGTAATAAAGATGCGCCTGATACTGACAGATATAACCATAAAACTCATCAACGCCACGCTTGTCGGGAGTTGAGACGCTGCCTTCAAATCCGCCTGCCCACTTACCAAAAACGCCGGTCGTGTAGCCGTTGTCTTTCATTATCTCAGTCAAAATAATGTGGTCGGGGTCATACGGATGCTGCCCCGTCACAGCATATTCCTGATTGATGCCGTATTTCACTTTCGGAGATTTCGGCCAATATTCCTTATTTCCGCGCACCTCACAAT
>JAKSMW010000043.1 GCA_024400395.1 Bacteroidales bacterium | reverse complement strand
GGAATCAGGTCTGATATGTCAAAATCGTTGATGTTCATCATGTTGGAATCAAAAACTCATTAAATGAAAATTTTTTTTGGTGTTTTCATCAAGTATATAGACCTCCGTTGACGGAGATTACGTTGCCTGTTACGTACGACGCGCCTTCAGATGCGAGGAATGACGCGACTGCGGCGACTTCTTCCGGCTGACCGAAACGACCCGCCGGTATGTTGGCTTTCAGTGATTTCTCATCGAGGTCTTTTGTCATGTCCGTCGCGATGAAACCTGGCGCAATGGCGTTGACGGTGATTTTTCTCGAGGCGACTTCTTGCGCCAATGCTTTTGTCGCTCCGATGACCGCAGCTTTCGCCGAAGAATAGTTCGTCTGTCCCGGGAGGCCTTTCAGTCCCGACAACGATGCCATATTGATGATTCTGCCCCAACGTTTTGTCATCATGGTTTTGACGAGACGGCGCGTGACGTTGTAAAATCCACCTAAAGTGGTGTTAATCACACTGTTCCATTGTTCGTCTTCCATGAAAACGAGCACGTTGTCCATCCTGATTCCGGCATTGTTCACCAAAACCGCTATGTAATCTTCCGGATGCGCCTCGCTCCATGCATTCAAAGACGCTTCAATTGTCGCTGCATCGGTTACGTTGAATTTCATCAATTCCGCTTTGCCGCCCTGTGCTTCAATGGTTGCCTTGACTTCCAAAGCGGCCTCGTCGTTTGAGTTGTAGTTTATTATCACCGGGAATCCGTCTTTTGCCAAAGCGATGCAGATGGCTTTGCCAATGCCTCTCGAACCTCCTGTTATTAATGCGTATCTCATTGATTATCTTACTTTTAAATAATTAATAATACTTTCTATTTCTTTATATTTTGGTGTGTCTTCAATAAATAATGGCACTAATTCCCTCAAATCGCTGTATATTTTTGCGGTCACTGGCGACAACTTGTCTTGTATTTTCAAGCAGTCAATGGCCTGGATTATCGTCATGAAATGAATCGCTAAAACTTGAAATGAGTTTTCGATGACCATGTTTGTGAGTAATGCAGAATTTGTTCCCATACTCACAATGTCTTGATTATCATTGTTGTTTGGAATTGAATGAATGGAATTCGGCATTGAAAGTGTCTGGCATTCGGCTGTTGTTGACGTTGCCGTAAACTGACACGCCTGAACTCCGTAATTCAATCCTAATCTGCCCATGTTCACGAAAGGTGGCAGAATCCCGTTGATTCTGTCGTGACAGAGGTAGTTGAGTTGCCTTTCGGTTAGCATGGTCATTTTTGTGACTCCGATTTTCAGCTTGTCCATCTCGTAAGAGATGTAGTCGCCGTGGAAATTCCCGCCGTGATAGACGTTTTTCGTTCTGAAATCGACAATCGGGTTGTCACAGGCGGAAGCAAATTCATCTTCGACGACCTGTATCGCATTTGAGACCTCCTCGTAAATCGGGCCGAGGATTTGGGGAACGCAACGCAGTGAATAATAAGGCTGTACCTTCGTTTTGCTGTCAAATTCCCTCACGTCATTATGCCCGCCATCGTAAAGTTCATGTGTGCGGTTTCTTACACAGTTGCTGCCGTTGAGGATGTCACGCATCCATTGCGCAACGAAAATCTGTCCGTCGTGACGTTTGGAATTGTTCAATTCTTCCGAAAGGAAATCATTGTATGACGAAGCTATCTCATTCATCATACAAGACGCTATTATGTTGTAATGTAATAAGTTACAGGTCTGAATCAGATTTACGGCCGCTATTCCGCTCATTACCGACGTGCCGTTTGTGATGCAAAGTCCTTCGCGGATAAACATTTTTATTGGCTCAAGGGAATTTTCTTTCAGGACCTCTGAAGTCTTGCGCCATTCGCCTTTGTAATGGACTTCGCCTTCGCCGATGAGTGTCAATGCGATGTGCGCTAATTGCACGAGGTCGCCGGAAGCACCGACGCTGCCGTGACGCGGGATGCGTGGGTAAATGCCTCTGTTGATAAACTCAACGATGAGGTCAACAACGGAGATGTGAATTCCAGAATAACCTTGAACCAACGTCCCGACCCTTGCAATCATCGCTGATTTTACAAAAATATCGTCAAGCGGCTCACCGGCACCTGTCGAGTGACTTCTTATTATATTATATTGTAAATCATTGAGATACTCGTCATCAATACGCCATTGAGCCATCGGCCCGAAACCGGTATTGATGCCGTAAATGACCTTGTCTGAAGAAAATTCCTTGAGAAACTCATAACTTTTCTGAATGCGTTCACGGGCTTCGTCAGCGATGGCAAGACTCGCATTTTCATACAGAATCTTTCGAAGATCGCCTAAACTAATACTTTCATTCAGAATTATTTCCATGCAAATGTTATTTTAAAATCAAACGACAAAGATAAGAAAAAAAAAGAATAAAAATGATTATGTGATTTTAAAAATTTCCTTGTTTGTATAACATGAACGCAGTCATAGTGACACCGAGAACGCCGTGGAGATTCAGGTTTTGCCCTGTCATGAAGAGATTCGGAATTGACGTGTTTGGGGCAAGCACCGTCATCAGCGATTTGTTGTAATCTTTCCTGATACCGTAGGCCGAACCTTCGATGGTCCCGGTGTAATCGCGGTAAGTGAGTGGGGTGGAGGTGTGAAAATCCTCAATGTTTCCTTTGAGTTCGGGAATGTATTCCGTGACTTTTTCGATGCACTTCTCTGCGAGACGGCGTTTCATCTCCTTGTATTCTTCGCCTCTGCGCCCGACTTTGGTGTCTTCCCATTTCGTGAGTTCATTCCAATACATCGGCATCAAAATGTCAATGTTTTTTGCGAAAATGCTTCCGTCTGTCGGCGCCTGATAACTTACCATAAGACTTCTGTTGTTGAAATCAGGTTGATATTCAGACTGTTGCCAAATGCTGCTGAAGCTGTTATGTATGTAAATGTTGCGATTTTTGTACGGAACAACGCCGTCTTTTAGTTTTATGTTCACGGTGAACATTCCGTATGTGTTGTCGAGGTTCGCGATACGTTTTCTGAAAATGTTTTTTATCTGGCTGCCTTCTTTGGGGACCAGATCTAACGTCAGTTTCGGGTGAACGCTTGAGATGAAGTTTTTCCCTTCAATCGTTTGTTCTCCGTCGTTTATCTCAACGGCTTTTATAATACCTTCTTTTTCAATGAATTTAGTAACTTTTGCATTTGTGAAAACATTTCCGCCGAAGTTCTTGATTCCTTCGGCAAGTTTGTCTGCGATTTGCATCCCGCCTCCTTCGAGCCGCCATGCACTACGTATGAACGAGCTGTTGATTTGTGCGAAGGTGTAAAGAGGAAGCGTCTCCGGACGCAGCTCCAATTTCATTGAAGTGCCTGAAACAATGCCGATTAGCTTGTCGTCTTTGATCGTGTCTTTTAAAAACTGATATGCTGAACGCGCAAACAAATCCATCGTGTTTGAATGTGCAGCGTCGTTTAATACATTGAAAATATTGTCGCCGACATCTTTCAGGAATCTGGCATATTCGGAAATGCCTTCAGCACTTTCTTTGCTTATTTCATTACCGTTTGATTTATAATCAGTTATGATTTTTTCGGCAAAGTCGTCAAAACCATTGGCAAAAAAATAATGTTCGTCACCGATGATAACCTCATCGAAAGCGTCATTGTCGAGACGTTTCCAAGGCAAATCCAAAAGGTCAAGTTCCTTGAAGAGTGTGTTCAGCGGCTGACCTTCATCAAGACCGCCAACATAATGAAAACCAGTGTCATACAGATGTCCGTTTCTTCTGAAGGTCTGAAGGCATCCTCCGATGCGGCTGTCTTTTTCAAGCACGCATATTCTGTTGCCTTTCTTGGCCATGAGATAGCCGAATTCCAGCCCCGCCAAACCGGCGCCTGTTATGACAAAATCGTACATTGCAAACGAATCTTTATGTTAAAAAAAAGACTTGTATCAATCTCATTTTCAGAGACTTAATACAAGTCTGTATCAAGTTGTCTTAAGCGTTGACTTTTTCAAGAATGAAATCGTACAATGCGTCGAAAGTCTTGATTTTTGACACTTCTGTGCCAAGGATTTTCACGCCGAAAGTCTCTTCTATGAGAGCGACCATGTCAACGATGCTGAGGCTGTCAAGTTCGAGTGTCTTCTTGATGTCTCCGTCTGGCTGGATGTCTTCGATTTCGACTTCAAATTCGTCAGCTAAAATTTCATTTGTCTTTGCGACTAATTCTTCTCTTGTCATAGCAATAATTTTTATAGTTATTATAAATTTCTGATTATCAATGTTGAGTTTGTTCCGCCGAAGCCGAATGAGTTCGAGAGGAACGTGTCAAATTTCTTTTCAATTCTCTTGCTCGGGATGTTGAGTTTCGCCGAGTCTTCGTCAGGGTTCTCGAAGTTGATGTTGGCTGCGATGAATTCGTTCTTCATCATGAGCATCGAATAGATGACTTCCGATGCGCCTGCCATCCACATTTCGTGTCCTGTCTGTGATTTTGTCGAGGTGACTTCCGGGCAGTTGTCGCCGAAGACGTTGTAGATGGCCTTGGCTTCGTTTCTGTCGCCGACCGGCGTTGATGTGGCGTGTGCGTTGATGTATCCGATTTCGCGGATGTCGATGCCTGATTCTTTGATGCACATCTTGAGCGAGCGGCTTGGTCCGTCAACGTTAGGGACGGAGATGTGGTCGCCGTTTGATGAGAATCCGTAGCCGAGCACTTCGCCGAGGATTGGTGCGCCGCGTCTCACCGCCGACTCGTAGCTCTCGATGATGACTGTAGCTGCGCCGCCGCTTGGGATAAGTCCGTCACGATCACGGTCAAACGGTCTTGAAGCCTTTGTCGGCTCGTTCTCACGAATCGAAAATGCGCTGATTCCGTCGAAACTGCCGATTGAATAAGGGTTCACTTCTTGTGCGCCGCCGCAGATGACACAGTCTTGAAGTCCGTTCTTAATAAGAAGCGCACCAAGACCGATGGCATGTGAACCACTGGCGCAAGCTCCTGATACTGTGAGGTTTATGCCTTTCAGTTTGAACAGGCATGAAAGGTTCATCGTCACGGTTGAGTTCATCGACTGGAAAATTGCGCCGGAACCGACCAAGGTCGTGTCTTTCTTTTCGCGCATGGTGTCAACTGATTTCACGACAGCGTCGGCGGTGCTGTCGTTGCCGTAAAGCAGACCGACTTCGTGTGTATTCAGATAATCCTGGTCGAGGCGGGCGTTTCTCAAGGCTTCGGCTGTTGCGACGTATGCGTATTTGGCCTGTTCCGGCATGTAAACGCGCTGGTTTCTGCTCAACTGTCCCTTCAAATCTGGAACTTCAATGAACGCCGTCAGTCCGGAACGGAATCCCATTTCTTTTCTTACAGGATCGAGAATTATGCCTGACTTCCCTTTGTATAACGAATCACGAACCTCATCGAGGTTTTTCCCAAGGCATGAATATATGCCCATTCCTGTTATAACTACTCTTCTTTTCTCCATTTATGATGTATTTAATTATATTTTCAAATTATTGTCAAGTGTAAGAAACAATTCGTTTCTCAATCTTAAAAGTTCGTTTAATTTATTGTAATTCTTTTTCTTCGTAATGAAAAATTTCGTCTGTTTCACCCACGCCCTGAATTCTTTTATGTAATGCATGCCGAACAATGTTGACGGGACAAGCAATACGGCATGGCACAACGCCACAATCCATCCGAGGTAGATCCATTCGAATACCACGAACAAAGTCCAGAACAGGGGCAAGGAATAAAGCGACATCATAGCGAAGCGTACCCCGCTGGTGAACATGGCAGGTTTACCGCCTTTCCTCTTGAATTTCTGCGCGATAGGTTCGACAGAATAATAAACCAAGATGTTTGGAATCATTGATATGACGAAAACCGGCAAAAGCAGGACGAAAGCGAATCCCATTAACACCGACGAGAACCTGCTGTCTTGACGGTCGAGGTCTTCCTCCTTGATCTTATATGAAATGAATTTGTTTTTGAGTTCAAGTGCTTTTTCGTAAATCTGTTTCGACAACTCCGGTTTTTCGGTTTTCAACCTGTCAAGTTCGGCCACTAATTTCTTGTCGGAAATAAGTTTTTCGGGCAGGACGCTCGGATTTGCATAAAGCCGTTGTGCGTATTTTATCCCGTATGTATCTCTCAGGTAATCAATGGCTTCGTAGTTGTCAAGGTCGGTGATGTTGAGCATCAGGTCTTCAATTTCCTGTCTCACCAAATGGTTGACTGTGCGTTGTGCTGTCCTCGGTTTTTCTTTGTAAAGGTCGTAATATGGTTTCAACGAAATGGGTTTGCCGAATTTCAAAACCATGTCAGTTCGCATCTCGAAATAGTCGCTGTAATGGTTGCACATCGGCAGGATTACGATGTCTTTTTCAAAATTGTCGCGTTCTGCTGTCTCAAACGCCATTTTAAGGTATGCTGATGAGAAGTCGCCCAACCATCGTTTTGTCTGGTTTATCCCTTCCGGGAAAATCGCCACGGCATGACCGTCGAGCAATCTGGTGCCGGCTTCCTTGAACATGATGTTGTTGTATTTCAAGGTTTCCTCGCCGTCAACATTGAGCCGGTAGGCTGGAAGAAGGTACAGCGAACGCAGAAGTTTTCCAACAAAACGGTTCTTGAAAATGTCGCCGCGCGTGAAAATGGTCACAACCCTGTCACTGAACGAAAAAAGTATTCCCAACGGGTCGTTCAGTGCATTCTGATGATTTGATACTATTAATAAAGGTGTGTGTACCGGCGGGATGTTTTCTCTGCCAACTAAATATATATGTCTGTAATACAATACGTTATGGAGGAAACGGATTGTACTGATTATTGCCCAGTAAATCCTTTTTTTTAGTTTTGTATATAAAATTTTTCTCCCCATTTTCGTATAAATAATTTGCAAAGATAAATAAAAATTAAATAGGCAAACAAAAAAAACCTCAACTTTATGTTGAGGTTTTTTATTGCTTCGGTGAAAATATTTTATTCCATCACGGAGAATGGCATCAGAGCCTGGATTCCGTCAAGATTTTCGATATTTTCCATCGCTTGCAGGTATGAATAGTTCTTGCCGAGACGTTTCTGAAGCAGCGATTTCGTGTATGGTTCCTGGATGTTTCCGCTCAAAAGTTGCTGCATCAAATCTTGTTGTTTCGGGTAATATTTGAAAGAGTAATCTGTGAGGTTGGCTTGTTTCGCTGCATATTCGATGGCTTTGTCGATGCCTCCGATTTCATCGACGAGGCCGAGTTCCAATGCGTCAACGCCTGACCAGACGCGGCCTTGTCCGATTGAGTCAACGTACGACTGGCGCAGTCCGCGGGTGCGTGCCACGAGTGCGGTGAAGTCGTTGTACGTCTCGCCGACATGTTTCTGGAGCATTGATTTCTGATATGGCGTCAGAGGCTGGCTGATCCTTCCGAAGTCGGCGTTCTCGTTGGTCTTCACGCCGTCGAAGGTGAGGCCGATCTTGTCATTGAGGAATTTCTGGGCGTTGGGGAAGGTGCCGAACACGCCGATGGAGCCGGTGAGCGTGGTGGCGTCGGTGAAGATGTAGTCGCCTTCGCACGAAATCCAGTAACCGCCCGATGCGGCGTAGTTGCCCATTGATATGACGAACGGCTTGACGGATTTTGCGAGTTCGACCTCTCTTCTGATGACCTCGGATGCGAGTGCGCTTCCGCCCGGAGAGTTGACGCGCATCACGATGGCTTTCACCTTGTCGTCTTCGCGCGCCTCGCGGATGGCCTTCGAGAGTGTGATGGAACCGATTTTTTCGTTGTCGCCTTCGCCGTCGAAAATCTGCCCCGAAGCGTAAATGACAGCGATTTTTGATGGCATCGACTTCGGCTTCACCCTCGCTTCGGCATATTGCGAGTTCTGCAAAATCTTAATGTCGTCTTTCACATCAATGCCGGCTTTGCCTTTAATCATCGCTATGATCTCGTCCCTGTAAAGCAGTCCGTCAACGAAATTCTCCTTTAGTGCCACCTTTGCATCGAAAGTGAGACTTAAGTTGTCGGCTAATTCGTTGATTTTCTCGATGCTTACGCTTCTTGTCCCGCTGATGTCACTTACAATCTTGTACCAGACCGAACCGAGCAGTTTCTCATATTGCTCGCGGTTTGCATCGCTCATCTTGTCGAGGAAATAAGGCTCAACGGCACTCTTGAACTTGTTGTTCGGCCCTCTTATGATCTGCATCTCGATGTCGAGTTTGTCGAGCATATTCTTGTAGAACATTATTTGTGCGGCCATGCCGTGGATGTCGAGCATCCCTTGCGGGTTGATGTAAATCTCATCTGACGCCGTGGCGAGGTAATATGCGCTTTGAGCCATCGTTTCGGCGTATGAGATAACGAATTTTCCCGATTCGCGGAATTTGATGAGATGGTTCCTGATTTCTTCGATGTTGGCCGTCGAAGTGCCGATTTCTGAAAGTTCGAGGAAGATTCCTGCGATGTTCGGGTCGATGGCGGCCGCGTCGATGTTCGCGAGGATGTCGTTCATGCCCGACATGTCGGCTTGCTCGAAGTTCACGCTCAAACCAGACAACGCCGCAGTCAGCTCATCTTCATTGGTCCTTTCCGGAATCTGATAGTTAAGGTTCATGTACAGCACCGACTTCGGGGCGACAGTGACTGTGTCTTTGGAACTGCTGATCAACGAGCTAATTGCCCCTATTAGAATAAAGTAAACCAGCACAAGCATCAATGCCGAACCAAGGCATGACGCAAACATGAATTTGAAAAACTGTTTCATTTTTTATCTTTTAAAAATTTGCCAAAGATACTGGTTTTTTCTCTATCTTTGCACTTTATTTTTGAAAAAATAATGGCTTCAGAAACAGTGTTCATCTTGATTGGCTCCAACGTCGGGGAACGTGAAATTCTCCTCGAACGGGCATGTGACTTCGTCGGACGGTTATGTGGGCGCATAATTGCGAAATCTCCGGTTTACGAGTCGGAGCCGTGGGGGTTTGAGGCCGAGCAGTGGTTTCTGAATCAGGTGATTGAAATAGAAACGGAGCTGTCGCCGGATGATTTGATGCTTGAACTTTTGGATATTGAAAAAGACCTGGGTAGAGACAGAACAACGCCGCATAAAGGCTATGTGTCACGTCCGATGGATCTTGATATTCTTTATTACGGAAATAAAGTTGTTGATACAGAATATGTTACAGCACCGCATCCACGACTGCACCTGCGCAGGTTCACTTTGATGCCGCTCTGTGACATCGCTCCGGATCTCATTCATCCAAAAATGGAAATGTCAAATGCAAGATTGCTTGAACTTTGCAATGATGAAGGTTTAGTAAAAAAATATGAGAGATGAAATATAACTACATCGCGATTGAGGGGACGATGGGGGCGGGGAAGACCACGCTCTCAAACATGATTTCCCGTGACTACAATGGGAAACTGATTCTTGAGGAATATGAACCCGACAAGAACCCGTTTCTCGCCAAGTTCTACAAAGAACCCGAAAAGTATGCCTTTCAGGTGGAGATGACGTTTCTTGCCCTTCGTTATCAGCAACTTAAGGACAAACTCGGAAATCTTGATCTGTTTCATGATTTCATCATCTCTGATTATTACGTCGCCAAGTCGTTGATTTTCTCGCGCGAGAACCTCCAACCTGACGAATACTCGCTTTTTTCGAGGTTTTTCAACATCATTTTTTCAAACATTCCGAAGCCGGAACTGATGGTGTATCTGTATCTTGACGTTGATCATCTTCAGCATAACATCAGGAAGCGTGGCCGTGACTATGAGCAGAAAATTGATGATTCGTATCTCGAAAATCTTCAGAAAGGATATTTTGATTTCATAAAGCAGCAGAGCGACATGAGGATTTTGATCCTCGACACAAACAACATTGATTTTGTCGCCAATAAAAAAGATTACGAAAAGATTATTGAAGCCATCGACCAGCCATACGAGATTGGGATTCACAGGATGGTTTTGTAGTTTTATTTTTTTCTTTTGTAAATAAAAAACTCCCGAATTTCTTCGGGAGTTTTTCAATATGTGCCAGATTTGTTAATCTTTCACTTCTTCCAGTGTGCTTACTTTCACGCTGACAGCTGCTCTACGTAATGTAGGATACAGGTCTTTGATTTCAGGCTGTCTCACTGAAATGTTATACAATGTCTGGTATCTTGTCGCAGAATCTGCGTTGTTGATTTCGTCTGCAATGGCTTGTTTGTTTTCGATGTTAGAACGTCTGAGGAGTTCCATGAATCCTGCCCAGTCAGCGCCGCCGCCTTCGAGTTCGAATTTAGCGTCTTTGACATTTTCCTTGAGTTCACTCATGATGAAGTCTTTAGCCACATTAGCACGCTTCAATGAGAGTTCGTCGTTCAACTTTTCTGAACCTTCCGGCGAAGCGAATGCAATGATCTTGACGGATGTGATAGTCTTATCACCGATTCTATCTAAGAAGTCCGCAAGGGTCTGCTTGTTTTCTGGGAGGTCGAGTGACCAACCGTTCAAGTCGAATGCGATGATGACTTCATCGTCTCTTGAGACCAATCTTATTTCAGCCGGAATTGGTTCTTCAACTGGTTCTTCAACGACAGGTTCTTCAACAACTGGTTCAGGAACAATTTGAGGTGTCGGTTTTTCTTCTTCTACGACAGGTTGTGGGCAGCTCTTCTTAAAGTTGTAGCGAACACCGATGTTCGTGGTGAGTGACCAGTCTTCCCAAGTGCCGGAAACGATGCCGTTCACGAGGTCACTGTCATAGAATGCAACTGTTCCGTCTCCATAGATGTCCCAGTGGTCGTTTAGTCTGAAGTTGAGTTCCACACCAACTGGCACTTCTGCCACTATTCTTCTTCCACCTATTCCTTTGCCTGACTGGTGATACATGTCGTCATCATATTCACCAAATCCGTAATATACTTTGTCACCCGCTTCAAATGGCAAACCAGTCAAATGTGATTTGTATGTTCCTCTTGCTTTATACTGTATCATACCGAAACCTGCGTGGAGGTAAAGGCTCACCAATCTGTCTTCCTTATATTCTATTGCGTTGATGATGTCGAATCCGAGGTTGATGTCCGTGTTAATCTGGCTGCCGAAGTCGCAGGTGAAAGTAACCTCATCTGTGTCTTTGTTTTTAACGTCTTGGGCAAATGTGGCGAACCCGATTCTGCCATAGACTTTCCAGCATCTTCCCCATTTGTAACCACCACTGACATTGAAATTGAGACGTGTGTCTTCAATCAACGGGAGTTTTCTTACATCGCCCAATGCGAAATAAGGTCCCATGTCAAGAGTGACGAACCAGTTGCTGCAGTATGGTTTGCCTGCTTCTCTCGCCATGTCTCTCAAGATCCTGTGTTTGGCGCCGATGTTGACAGATGTGATCCAATCGTTCTTGCTTCCGCTCTCGTGACCGTCGAGAATGTCGCTGTCTGTCCAAGTGGCTGTATAATCGAGATAGATATCCCAGCATGGGGCAACATTGAAGCCGAGTTCCAAACCCATAGGCACTTCAAAGACGGCATGTCTTTCTTTGAAACCTGTACCGTAATAGACATAATCGGCATCAAAATTACGATTTGACTTGATACCGACATTTGTCCGTGTGCCGTCTGCATTGTCAACCTTTAATCTGTATTGGAATGTTCCAATACCGACATGCGGTGTCACTGATACAAGACGTTCCGGGTTGTAACCGGCAATGAGGTCAATTAAGCTGATGTTAAGGCCGATGTTGGCTTCAAGGTAGTTGCCATTTTTGATTTTGAAGCCGTCTGCATGATCATTTTCACCACGCAACAAGCCGCCGCTGAAATTACCTTTGACACTTAACCAGTTTATGAACTGCCAGCCTGCACCGATGCGGAAGTCAAAACCCGGTTTTATTTTGTTTACGTCACCGCCAAGAATGTCTGCACCGAGCTCAACAGTTGTGTAAATGTGACCCTTGAAGTCATTCTTCGGGGAAGTCTTTGTTCCGGATTCCTGTGCTGACATGGAAAACGGAACAAGCGCTAATGCCGTGATTAGCAATAATCTCCTAAATGTAAATTTACCCATAGTTTATGAAATTTGATTTGTTCAAAACGAAAAATTTAACTCGCAAAGATACACATTTTTTTAAAACGATTAAATAAAAGTTCAATTATTTTTTTTTCGCAAGTTTTCAAATATATTATACATGATGATTCCGCCGGTAACTGACACGTTGAGTGAATGTTTCGTGCCCTCCTGCGGTATCTCAACCGCCTGTTCGCAATACGGAAGCACGGTGTCGTCAACGCCGTCCACCTCGTTCCCGAAAATGTACGCCGATTTTTCAGGTGCTTCAAAGTCATCGAGCTTGATGCTGTCTTCAACCTGTTCTATGGCGAAAATCCTGTAATTCATCGACTTGAGATGTTCACAGGCTTGTGCCGTCGTTTCGAAATACTTCCAATCGACGCTTTCATCAGCTCCAAGTGCCGTCTTGTGAATCTCGCGGTGCGGCGGACATGCGGTAATACCGCAAAGGTATATCGCTTCGATTCTGAATGCGTCCGCAGTCCTGAAAAACGCCCCGACATTGCTCAATGAACGCACGTTGTCAAGGACGATAATTGCCGGTAGCTTTTTAACATTATGATAATCAGTCAGGTTTAACCGATTCATCTCTTGCGTTGTTAGTTTTCTCATTTTACAAAATTTGTGCAAAATTACTTTTTTTTAACGTCAACTCGCTAAAAATGTTTACCTTTGCGACACTTTATTTTATAAGGACTTTTTACTTTATAACTTTAAAAACTTTTAACTCTGATGGCTGGTTCTAACGACACTCCTTTGATGAAACAATATTACGCCTTCAAGGCGAAATATCCTGAGGCGATGCTGCTTTTCCGCGTTGGCGATTTTTATGAGACTTACGGTGAGGATGCGGTGAAGTCCGCAGGCATCCTCGGCATCGTGCTGACACGTCGCTCAAACGGTTCTGCTTCAGATGTTGAACTGGCCGGATTCCCACATCACGCACTTGACACTTATCTTCCGAAACTTGTCAGAGCCGGACTGAAAGTGGCGATATGTGAGCAACTTGAAGATCCAAAAACCGCCAAAGGTCTCGTGAAACGTGGCGTCGTCGAACTTGTCACACCGGGCGTTACTTTCAACGACAACGTGTTGGTTCAGAAGGAAAACAACTTCCTCGCCTCGGTGCATATCGACAAAAACGAGGCCGGTGTCGCATTCCTCGACGTCTCCACCGGCGAGTTTTATCTGACGCAAGGCACAATTGAATATGTTGACAAACTTTTGCAGAGCCTGAATCCTTCCGAGGTGCTTTGCCAGCGCGACAAACGCCGTGATTTCATGGAGGCTTTCGGCGACAAGTTTTTCCTCACCGTTTTTGACGACTGGGTCTTCACCGACGATTACGCTAAAGACATTCTTCTGAAGCATTTTAACACTACTTCATTAAAAGGTTTCGGAGTTGATGACTTCCCCAAAGGGATTGTCGCCGCCGGTGCTGCGATTCATTATCTTCATGAAACTCAACACGATAAGATAGATTATATAACCTCGCTTTCGCGGATAGACCAAGGACAGTTCGTGTGGCTCGACAAGTTCACAATTCGCAACCTCGAACTTCTCAACACGTCAAACCCGAACGCTAAAACACTTATCGATGTCATTGACAAGACCGTTTCGCCTATGGGCTCGCGCCTGATGCGCCGCTGGATTTCGCTTCCTTTGAAAAACAAAGAACAGATTCAGGCGAGATACGAGGTCGTTGACTATTTTTACAAGAATCGTGATGTCATCTCAAAATTCCAGGATTCGATGCGGCAGGTCGGCGACCTTGAACGACTTATTTCAAAGGTGTCGCTCGGTCGTGTCAATCCGCGCGAACTGTTGCAGGTGGCACGTGCGCTCGAACAGATTAAGGTGATTCGTGAGTTGTGCAACGCAAGTGAAAACGCTTCCGTAAAAGCATTCGCCGAGCAGCTGAATCCGTGTGAGTCGATATGCAGCCGGATTGAGAAAGAGCTAAAGGCTGATGCGCCGGCAGTCGTTTCAAAAGGCAATGTCATCGCTGACGGTGTAAATGCGGAACTTGATGACTTGCGGAATCTTTCGCGTTCCGGCAAGGAATACCTTATTAATATACAGCGTCGCGAGATGGAGGCGACGGGAATCTCATCTCTCAAAGTCGGGTACAACAATGTTTTCGGCTATTACCTTGAAGTCACAAACACGCACAAGGACAAGGTGCCGGCCGAGTGGATTCGCAAGCAGACGCTGACAAATGCGGAACGTTACATCACCGAGGAACTGAAAGAATACGAACAGAAAATCCTCGGCGCGGAAGAACGTATCCAGACTATCGAGGAACAGGTTTATGCGGAGCTTGTCAACGCCACCAATAATTTCGTGGTGCCGATTCAGGTTGACGCCGCTTTGGTCGCAAAGATCGACTGCTTGGTGAGCTTCGGCTACATTGCGTTGAACAACAATTACGTGATGCCGACAGTCGATGAGTCGTATGTGCTTGATATTAAGGAAGGAAGGCATCCTGTCATCGAGCAACTGATGCCGGTGGGGGAAGAGTACATCTCGAATGACGTTTATCTTGACCGCGAGAAACAGCAGATTATCATCATCACCGGACCGAACATGTCGGGAAAGTCGGCTTTGCTGCGACAGACGGCGTTGATTGTGCTGATGGCTCAAATCGGTTCTTTCGTGCCGGCGACTTCGGCGCGTATCGGATTGATTGACAAGATTTTCACGCGTGTCGGAGCGAGCGACAATATCTCTTCCGGCGAATCGACATTCATGGTTGAGATGAACGAGACGGCGTCTATATTAAATAATGTGTCGAACCGCAGTTTGATTCTTCTTGACGAAATCGGGCGCGGTACAAGCACCTATGACGGTATCAGCATTGCGTGGGCGATAACAGAATACTTGCACGAACATCAATATTTCCGTGCGAAAGTGTTGTTTGCCACTCATTATCATGAACTTAACGAGATGGAGGCTTCGTTCCCGCGAATCAAGAACTATCATGTCAGCGTGAAAGAGTTCGGCAACAAGGTCGTGTTCCTGAGGAAACTGAAGCGTGGCGGGAGCGCACACAGCTTCGGCATTCATGTCGCTGCCATGGCCGGAATGCCGCGCAAGGTCATCGACCGCGCCGATGCACTGCTCTCGATGCTCGAAAAATCACATTCTCACGACAATCTCGACGAAGCCGTAAAAGAAAGCAAGCAGGTCGATAACATGCAACTGAGTTTCATCCAGCTCGACGACCCGCTTTTGTTACAGATAAAAGAGGATATTTTGAACACAAATATCGACACTTTGACACCTGTTGAGGCATTGATGAAGTTAAATGAAATCAAAAAACTTTTGAAATAGCTGCGATAAAGACATGATGCCGTGTGCGTTTGAGTTGTATAGTGTTGAATATCAGATGTTTTTATGATAATAAAATTTTTTTCAAAAAAAGCGTTGACACATTAAAAAAATGTGTATTTTTGCACCGTTAAAACCAAGCGGAAATAGCTCAGTTGGTAGAGCACGACCTTGCCAAGGTC
>JAKSMW010000042.1 GCA_024400395.1 Bacteroidales bacterium | reverse complement strand
AAAAAACTCGTGTAACCTGTGTTAAAAAAAACTCGTGTAACCTGTGTTAAAAAAACTCGTGTAACTTGTGTTAAAAAAACTAAACTCGTTTTATGAAAAAGTTAATCGCATTGATAACAAAGATTTTTCCACGTCAGACGCTGATAAAGTTCAGCTATCTGTTCAGTATTCTGATTCGTCCGTTTTATATCGGGAACAAAGTCGAGTGTCCGGTCTGCGGCGGTCATTTTCGGAAGTTTCTGCCTTACGGCTATGGTGAGGCGACCGACAACCGTATGTGTCCGAAGTGCCTCTCGCTTGAGCGTCATCGCTTGCTTTGGCTTTATTTGAAAGAGAAAACCAGCTTTTTCACCGACAACCTCAAGGTTTTGCATTTTGCGCCGGAACAGCCGTATCTGAAACGCTTCCGTGCCATGAAAAACCTCGACTACACCACCGCCGACCTCGATTCCCCGATTGCCGACCTTCATCTTGATGTCACGAAAATAGATCTTCCTGACAATCAATATGATGTGGTGATTTGCAACCATGTTTTGGAACATGTCGATGATGTGAACAAAGCCTTTTCGGAGATAAAACGTATCTTGAAACCTGACGGCTGGGCGGTTCTTCTTGTGCCAATCAACCCGAATGTTGATACTTGGGAGGACCCGACCATCACCGATCCCGAGGAACGCAAACGCAACTTCGGGCAATACGACCACGTCCGGCAGTTCGGTCGCGACTACGCACAGGTGCTTGAAAAAGCCGGCTTCATCGTCGATGCCGACCGCCTCTATTACGAACTCACCGATGAACAACGTGAGAGGATGAAATTGGCGCGGAAAGGCGAGGAATTAGTTTACGTGGCGCGGAAAAATTCCCGATTTTAGCTTGAAAAATTCGGAAAAATTCCCGATTTTAGCTTAAAAAACTTGGAATAATTCCCGATTTTGACTAAAAAAAACTGGAATAATTCCCGATTTTTGTTGTCAATAACAAAAAAAACGCTATCTTTGCAACCAAAATATCAGGCTATGTTACACCGTAAATTTGCAACTCGAATAAAGGAATTTCTTCGTAATGAACCTCATAAGATATTGTTAGTCAATGGTGCACGACAAATTGGAAAGTCGTATCTTATCCGTTATGTCGGGAAGGAAATGTTCAAATTTTACGTTGAAATCAATCTCAAGGAGGATAAGGAAGGACGGGGTCTGTTTGAATCGGTGAAAACTACCGAGGATTTTTATCTTTTGTTAGGCACTGTTTCTGGCGGTAAAATCGGAGATAAAGAGAATACTTTGGTCTTTCTTGACGAGATACAGGCGTATCCTCATCTGATGACGATGCTGAAGTTTCTGAATCAAGAATCACGTTACACTTACATCGCAAGTGGCTCGCAGCTTGGTGTCGCGCTTTCGCAGACTCCGTCGATTCCGATTGGAAGCATCTCGGTTGAAAATATGTATCCTCTTGATTTTGAAGAATTTTTGCTTGCTACTGGTTGTGCGCAGGAAACTATCGACGGCGTGAAGGCGAAATTTGAGAATCAAGAATCGCTCAACGAGTCGCTGCATAAGTATATGATGAGGCAGTTTAAGCTGTATCTTTTGGTCGGCGGACTTCCGGCGGCAATCAATCAGTTTTTGGCTGACCGTAACGTGGCGAAAGTCCGTAAGATTCAACACGAAATCCATCCTTTATACAGGCTTGACGCTTCGCAATATGACGAAAGTCGTAAACTCGTGATTCGGAAGATTTACGATATGATACCTTCAAACATGGAAAACAAAAAGAAGCGTATCGTCGTGAAAAATATAGAAGAGACCACTGGTCACAAGCAGTTCAGCGACTACGCTGATGAGTTCGAGTATCTCACAAATTCGGGTGTCGCATTGTCGGTGCAGGCAATCAGCAACCCGAAGTTTCCGTTGCTTGAGTCGGAGAACAAGAACCTGCTCAAACTTTACATGAACGATGTCGGCTTGCTGACGTGCCTTTTGTACGGAACGAATATCAACGCCGTTTTGCAAGATGAAAAAAGCGTGAATCTCGGCTCGGTTTATGAGACTGTCGTTGCGCAAGAACTTGCCGCTCACGGGTTCAGGCTTCATTATTACGACAACAAGAAGAAAGGCGAAGTCGATTTCTTGGTTGACGATTACCCGAACCTCACTGTCTTGCCTCTTGAGGTGAAGTCGGGCAAGGATTATGCGGTTCATGGCGCTTTGGACAAATTCCTGACCACCAACGACTACGGCATCAGGAAAGCCGTTGTTTTCAATAATGAAATGGAAGTCGTCGAGAAAAACGGCATCGTATACCTGCCGGTGTATTATTGCATGTTTTATGAGTTCGACAAAGCCGATGAAAATGAATGCGTTATCCCGGAAATAACGTTGTAGTTTTCTTGCGATAATAAAACTATGGAATAATTCGTGCCAATTCGTGCAATTCGTGGTGAAAAATAAGGGCGAAGCCTCCCAGCCTCGCCCTCTTTGTTGTGTCGTAGAGACGGTGCATGCACCGTCTCTGTCGTCTGCACCGTCTTTGTGGTTTATTTCGCCAAGAAAGGATAGCCGTATTCCGTTGCCGGTACGAATGTCTCCTTGATGGCGCGCGGGTTGGTCCAGCGGATGAGGTTCCACAGGCCGCCGGCCTTGTCGTTGGTGCCCGATGCGCGTGAACCGCCGAACGGCTGGCATCCCACAACGGCGCCCGTCGGCTTGTCGTTGATGTAGAAGTTGCCCGCTGCATATTTCAGCTTGAGGTCCGCGAGCTGACGTGCCTTCAGGTCGTTCACGAAGATCGCGCCTGTCAGTGCGTATGGCGATGTCGTGTCGCAAAGCTCGAGTGTCTCTTCATATTTTGCATCTTCATAGACGTAGATCGTGATGATCGGCCCGAAGATCTCCTGCGCCATCGACTCGTATTTAGGTGTCTTGGCGAGGATGACCGTAGGCTCGACGAAGTAACCGACCGACTTGTCGCAGTTGCCGCCGAACACTATCTCCGCGTCGGCTGATGCCTTCGCCCTGTCGATGTAACCCTTGCAGTTGTCGAACGAGGCCTCGTCGATGACGGCGTTGACGTAGTTGGTGAAGTCGGTCACGTCGCCCATCTTGATGGTGCTGAGCATGTCGCCGACGATGTCCTTGACTTCCTTCCACATGGAGGCCGGGACGTAGGCGCGTGACGCCGCCGAGCATTTCTGTCCTTGATATTCAAAGGCTCCGCGGACGATGGCGCATGCCACTTCGCGCGGGTTGGCCGAGCTGTGGGCGAAGATGAAGTCCTTGCCGCCCGTCTCGCCGACGAGACGCGGGTATGACCTGTAGTTGTTGATGTTCATGCCGACGCCTTTCCAGAGTCCCTGGAACGTGGCTGTCGAGCCGGTGAAGTGTATGCCGGCGAGGTTGGGGTTGTTCAGCGCGACGTTGCCGATGAGCGAGCCTTTGCCCGGCAGGAAGTTCACGACGCCGGCCGGAAGACCAGCTTCCATGGCGATCTGCATGATATGATAGTTGGAAAGCAACGCCGTGCCTGACGGTTTCCAGATCGTGGTGTTACCCATCAATGCCGGCGTCATGTTCAGGTTCGACGCGATTGACGTGAAGTTGAACGGTGTCACCGCCATGATGAAGCCTTCGAGCGGGCGGTACTCCACGCGGTTGAGCTGGTCGGGCGTTGATGACGGCTGCTCCGAATAGAGGTTGCCGGCGTAGTAGTTGTTGAAACGGTAGAAGTCGATGGTCTCGCAGGCTGAGTCGATCTCGGCCTGGAACGCGTTCTTGCTCTGGCCGAGCATGCAGGCCGCGTTGATGCGCGCGCGGTATTTCGTCGCGAGGAGCTGCCCGATCTTCGCCATGATGCTGGCGCGTTCGACCCATGGGGTGTTCTCCCAGTCTTTCTTGGCTTTCATGGCGGCTTCGATGGCCATGTTCACCTCTTTCTCGCTGACTTTGTGGTACTTGGCCACGACATGCTTGTGGTTGTGAGGCATCACCACCTCGCCCATGTCGCCGGTGCGTACTTCCTTGCCACCTATTATAATAGGTATCTCCACGACTTCGTTCGACTGTTTCTCAAGTTCTTTCACCAAAGCGTCGCGCTCTGGACTGCCTGGACGGTATTCCTTCACAGGCTCATTTGCCGGATGTGCAAACTGAAATAAAGCGTTGTTCATTATCAGAATTTTTAGGGTTTGTAATTCAAAAAATAATGGCGCAAAGTTAATGGAATTATTTTTAATTGCCTAAATTTTTTTAAATTTTTTGAAAAATAAAAATTCGGTTGATAATATTAATATTTTTGCAAAAATTTTTGAAAATGAAGCATCCCAAGGCAGATGTCCCGATGATTTCGGATGCGACGGTGCGCAACTGGCGTAAATTGAATCCGAATGTCGATGGAAAACTCACTTCGAGGGCGAACAAACGCCTCTCGAAGAAGTCGGTGCTGCCTGTGGAATATTTCTCGAATAAGGAAAACATCGCTGTGATTCAACGATTTGTGGATTTCTACAAAGAAAAAAAATACGAAATCGGCGACGTGATGTTTTCCATTGGAATGAACCTGCTGACGAAATCAGAACACAGTCATCAAACTGTTGAGACGCATCGCGGTGCGACTCGGAAAATCGTTGCGTCCATGCAGCAAGATTACCAAATCATACCGGAAATACTTGATTTTCAATTTCCTGATGATGAGACGGACCTTCTCGGACTGGTTTATCAGATGCTGCTCACGGAGGGCGAGAAAAACACCATAGGTTCGTATTACACGCCGTTCAACATCGCGAAGAACATGACGAAAGGCCTTGATTTCTCGGGGTGTCAGACGTTCTTCGACCCGTGTTGCGGCAGCGGTGTCTTCATGCTCGCGCTCGAAAACGCGAGGCCTGAACAGATCTTCGGCTGCGACAACGACCCGATCGCCGTGATGCTCGCGAAGTTCAACCTTTTACTGAAATTCCCTGATGAAGACTTTGAACCTCAAATCTGTTGCTGCGACTACCTCAAAACCTCTTCACCTCAAACACCTGGATACCTCAAACACCTACAAACCTACATCGTCTCGAATCCGCCGTGGGGTGCGGCCATCATCGATTCTGAAAAAAAAAGAATATCCCAAAAGGAGAGTTTCTCCTTTTTCTTTGAGAAATCATTTCAACAGCTTGAAAATGATGGAGTTGTAAGGTTTCTCCTGCCGGAGTCAATATTAAATGTCAGATGTCATAAGGCGTTTCGGGAGTTCCTTTTGAACAACGGTAACCTTGCCTCAATTTCGTTGTATTCGGACGCTTTTTCAGGAGTCCAGACGAAGTATGTTGATGTTGAGCTGCGTCGTCAAGATGGTGATGAGTCGCGAGTGAAAGTCATCGAAAACGACAGGACACGTTTTGTTTCAAAGTCTTCGTTTCTTTTGACGAAAAACTTGAACTTCAATCTGTTAAGCGAAGAAGACGAGAAAATGGTGAGAAAGATTCTGTCAAAGGGAAAATACACTTTGGCCGGTAGCACCTGGGCTTTGGGCGTGATTACCGGCGACAACAGACACAAGCTCAAGGACAGGCAGGGCAGGAGGCTTGAACCGATTTATACCGGGAAGGAAATTGAGCCATATACCCTGAAAACGCCGAGAAAGTTTATTGAATTCAAACGTGGTGATTTTCAGCAAGTTGCAAAAGATGAGATTTATCGTGCGGAAGAGAAATTGGTCTATAAATTCATCTCAAACAAGCTGGTTTTCGCATACGACAACACGAAAAGCCTTTTTCTCAACAGTGCTAACATATTGATTCCCAATATTCCTGGAATGTCGATAAAAACCGTCCTCGCATTTTTGAACAGTGATTTGTATGAATTCATTTACAAATCGCTTTTCGACGAAATTAAAATATTGAGAGGCAACTTGGAGGAGCTTCCTTTCCCGAAAATCACGGAAAAGGAAGATGAACTGCTGAAAGACCTTGTAAATAAAGTACTTGCAGGCGACAGAAAACAAATCGAAAAAATCAACAAAACAGTCGAAAACATTTTTCTCTCTTAACTCTCCTCTTTTAACTCTAATCTCTAATCTCTAATCTCTAATCTCTTTATCGCCGCCAGAAAATGCGTGTGTTTCCCGGTCTCCTTGTTGAAAACGCCGGTCTGGTCTAACGAGTCGATGCGCACCTTGCCGGAAGCGTGCAGGATCTTCTCGCCTTCGATGATGATTCCGACATGCACGATGTGATGTTCTTCATTCTCGAAAAACGCAAGATCGCCGGGCTTTGATTCCGTGAGGAAATACACGTCGTCGCCGCATTTCACCTGCTGCGAGGCGTCGCGCGGCAACTTTATCCCGACACTCTTCGCGCAAAGCTGAACGAAACCGGAACAGTCGATTCCGAAAACGGTGCGGCCTCCCCAGCGATATGGAATGTCTAACAATTTCAATCCGTTGGAAATCATCTCGTTAGCTTTGTCAGAGTTCGGGCTTTGTTTTCCTAAAATTGTCGTGCCGAATGTCAGAATCTTTCCGTCATAAATTTCAACAGGATTGCAGATGACGCTTTTTTCTTTGGAAATAAATGTCTTGAACTCTTCTTCCGAAATCTCATGATGCTGTTTTTTGCTAATCCAACCTTCATAACCATCATATTCCATCCTGATTTTAATCCATTCATCTTGATTTTCAATCGTTTCGTAAAGGTCATTGAACAAAAGCTCCGTGACGAGTTCGCTTGAGTGTGACGGCTCTCTTTTTACACAAACCGTTGAATATATGCAGATTCCAAACATTGCGTTTTTAGACTTGAAAATTTAACTTTTAACTTTTTTGCAAAATTACATGAAAAATTTGTACTTTTACAAGTTCATAAAAATAAATATTTTTATAGAAATATTTGTAATAAAGAATTGATTATGAGTAAATTAGAAAAATCCATGGAGAAAGTCAGAAATGGTTATTACGGCATGTTGAAGTTTTTGATTTTCGGTTTGGCAGTCGTGGCTGTGGTGTCAATGATGCCGAGAAGCACAAAATTCAAATATGAATATCAGAAGATGCGCCCTTGGCGTCATGAAACGTTGTATGCTCCTTTCAATTTTCCTATTTACAAAACTGTGGAGCAGTATGATAGCGAATTGGAAAACGCGGAGAAGAGCGTCCATCCGATTTTTGTATATGACGTGGTGTCGGCTGAAAGCGGAAGGGAACAGCTGCTTTATCTGTTTGACGCGAAATATGTCGGGGCGGGCAGTGACAAGGAAAAATACAAAAACGCCGCCTTGTTCGCCTTTGACTCGATACAGGGGATAGGAATCACTTCCAGCCTGGGCGTTGTGAGCAGCCTGAAACCAGGCGATATCGTTGACGTCGTGAAAAACAAGGTCGCGACGGAAATGGACATAAAAGACGTGTTTACAATGCAGTCGGCGACAAGTAACGTGAAAAGGATGATGGACACCGTCTGTGATGACGAGATGAGGATTTTCCTTGGAAATTTGGTGCTGAGCTCGTTGCGGCAAAATGTCATATATTCCGAAAGCATGACCTCGCAGGCCATGGATTTGGCTCGGAGTCATGTGCTGCCGACATTCGGAATGGTACAGAAAGATGAGCTGATAATAAATACAGGCGAGGTCGTTACCGAAGATAAGTACATCATTATCAACTCTTTGATGGAGGAATACAAGAACCTTTATTCTGAAACATTTTTGAACAACAACAGCGTCGTGTTCGGACAGGTGCTTCTCGTTTCAATTGTTTTCCTGACAATGCTTCTGATTATCAAGTCATTCCATGCTGATCTGTTCGCACATGTGAAATTGTTGTTTATGATTGTTTCACTGATGGTGGTGTTGATATTGTTGTCGTATGCTGTCGTGAGATATATGCACGATTATTTCAACATCATCCCGATTCCGCTGCTTGCGATGCTGCTCATGTCGTTTTTCGATTCGAGGACAACTATAGCTGTTCAGATAATGTCGCTGCTGCTGATAAGTTTCGCCGTGCCGAATCCTTTCCAGTATTTCTTCATCCAGCTTCTGGTGTCGCTCGTCGCGATCTATTTCATGTCGAAAAGAAGAGACAGAGCCGGATATTTCAAGGCCTCGTTGGCGGTGTTTGTAGCGTATGTCATTGTCTGTTCGGGATTTACGTTGGTGTTTGACGGCAATTTTGACAGATCTTATTTGCGTGACATTGAGCTTTATGCAGGTAACGCGATGCTCACGATGCTGGCTCTGCCTATCACATTTCTCATTGAAAGAGTTTTCGGTTTTGTTACCGACCTCACTCTGCTCGAACTCAGCAATACAAACAGCCCGTTGTTGAGAAGGCTGTCGTTAGAGGCGCCGGGGACGTTCCAGCACGTCACAATGGTGGCGGATCTGTGCGAGGATGTGATTTACCATATCGGCGGAAATGCGCTGCTCGCCCGGACAGGCGCCATGTATCACGATGTAGGCAAGATAAAGAATCCTAATTTCTTTATTGAAAACCAGAACGGGATGTACAATCCGCACGAGGACTTGTCGAATGAGGAAAGCTCCGAGATCATCATCAGCCATGTCATTGACGGCATTGAGATCTGCCATGAATATCATATTCCGGAACAGATTATTGATTTCGTGCGTATGCACCACGGGACCAGCCGCACAGAGTATTTCTACCGTCAGGAATTGCTCAACAATCCAGATGTTGACGAGAGAACTTTCACATACCACGGCCCGATTCCGTCATCGAAAGAGACGGCCGTCCTGATGATGTGCGACGCGGTCGAGGCGGCCTCAAGAAGTATGAAGGACAAGACCGAATCCTCAATCTCGGAACTCGTTGACAAAATAATCGACGGCCAGATTAAAGCCGGGCAGTTCGACAATACCAACATGACTTACAGAGACATCAATACAGTGAAGAAAGTCCTGAAAAAGAAACTTGTCAGCGTCTATCATCCGAGAATTGAATACCCTAATTAGCCGATAGTTTAAAAGAGAAGAGAAGTCAGAAATGGCAGAGATTTTTCCGATAGCGTATATGCCTGACATTCAATGGATGGCATTGTTTTTGAAATCTGAAACGCCGAAAATTGAATTGTTTGAGACGTATCAGAAGCAGTCTTGTCGAACCCGTTGCAATGTGATGACTGCCAACGGTTTGCAAACTTTGACGGTCCCGGTTGTCAAGACGAACGGAAATCATACCATGACAAAGGATGTCACGATAAGTTACCGCGAGCCGTGGCAGCAGATTCACCAGCGTTGCCTTGAAGCCGCATACCGTAAGTCGCCGTATTTCGAATTTTATTTCCCGTATTTGGAGAAGGCGTTTCAAGCGAGGTTTGAAACTTTGGTCGAATTGAATGAGTTTTGCCTTAATTTTGTACTTAAGATATTGAAAATCAATAAGGAAATAAGATATACGGAAGATTATTCTAAGGTTTTTCCTTCAGAGGAAGATTACAGGATTTCGCTGTCGAAATGGTCGCCGGAGATGACGGATTTCCCGAAATATTATCAGGTTTTTGAAGACCGTCAGCCGTTTGTGCCGAACCTTTCGGTATTGGATTTGATATTTAACGAAGGGCCGGAATCGGTTGATTATTTGGCCAATTTGTCGAATCTGGCACGGAAATAGACCTCGTCTTTCGCACCGACCGAATAGCTCGGCTGTTTTCCTTTTTCAATGAAAAAAACTGTTGGTATATTCCTGATATTCAATATTGTGGCGAGTTTTTGCTCGGCATCGACATCAACTTTGTAAACAATGACTTTGCCGTTGTATTCCTTGGCGAGTTTCTCCATTATCGGGGTCACTTTTTTGCACGGGCCGCACCATGTAGCATAGAAGTCAATCACACATGGGAGCTTGCCCTCGTATGCAAAAGAATCGGTGAATTTCTCGAAATCCCAGATTTCTTTTACAAATTTCTTGTAAGTAAGTTCTTTTACAAAACTTTCGTTTTCCGTTGATTCTGAATTTGTTACCTCGGTGTTGTCAGTTTTGTTTTTGTTTTCTTTGCCGTCTTTTCCGGAGTTTCCGCAAGCCGAA
Organism: Bacteroidales bacterium; assembly: GCA_024400395.1. Lineage (GTDB taxonomy): Bacteria > Bacteroidota > Bacteroidia > Bacteroidales > F082 > Limimorpha. The sequence continues at coordinate 5,571 of JAKSMW010000042.1, read as the reverse complement.
AGGAGGGTCATTGATATTATTGCAAACGCTAATATTTTTTTCATCAAAATAAATTTTTGCAAAAGTACATTAATTTTTATAATAATCGTATCTTTGCAACTTTAAAAATGAAATTATTCATCAATCAAAATAAAATAGAAATGGCAAGAAAATTAGAGAAGAAAGACCTTTTGAAGAACGAGGTCAAACACATTGACATCAAGAAGTACGATTCGACTGAAATCATCGACGCGATGCGCCAGATGTCGTTTACATCACGCGACACGGCCCGCGCCGCCGACATCCTCATGATGATGTGCAAGGAGAAACAGTGCACCAACATCCTCACGCTCGCCGGCTCGACATCTGCGGCAGGCTGCATGCAGGTCTATGTTGACATGGTCCGCAACAAGATGATCGACGTCGTCGTCTCGACAGGCGCCTCGGTCATCGACATGGACCTCTTCGAGGCTCTCGGCTTCAAACATTATATCGGTGAGAAAGAGAACGTCATCGCTGACACTAAGCTCCGTGAACTCTACATCGACCGCATCTATGACACCTTCATCGACGAGGAGCAACTCCAGGCCTGCGACAACGCCACATACGAGCTTTCAAACATCCTCGAACCGCGTCCGTACTCGTCGCGCGAGTTCCTGTGGAACCTCGGCAAATGGCTGCATGACGGCCACGGCGTGAAGAAAGACAGCCTCATCCAGACATGCTACGAGTGCGGAGTCCCGATGTTCTGCCCGGCATTCAGCGACTCGTCGGCGGGCTTCGGCATCGGAAAACACCAGTGGGAACGCACACATAAAAACGAGAAATATGTCAGCATCGACTCCGTCCGTGACTTCATCGAACTGACGGAAATCAAGATGGCGGCCCCGCAGACAGGCTTGTTCATGGTCGGCGGCGGCACGCCCAAGAACTTCGCTCAGGACACCGTCGTGTGTGCCGAAATCCTCGGCTACGAAGTCCCGATGCACAAATACGCCATCCAGATCACCGTCGCCGACGTCCGCGACGGCGCATGCTCGTCATCGACATTGCTCGAGGCCGGCTCATGGGGCAAGGTGAGCGAGAAACTCCAGCAGATGGTCTATGCCGAAGGCACCACGGTCATCCCGATGATCGCTTCATACGTCTATCACAACGGCCCTTGGAAGAAACGCGAGTACAAGAACTGGCAGAAACTCTTCGAAGGAAGATAGTAGCTTGAGGAGTTTGAGGAGCTTTAGGAACTTTAGGAGTTTTAGGAATTCAACCTAATCACCTCAAACTCCTAACCACCTAATCACCTCAAACTCCTAATTACCTAATTACCGAACCACCTATGTTAATAACGAATATCAAAGAGCTTTGCGGCATCGTTGAGGACGGCAGCCTGATGAAAGCCGGTGCCGCGATGTCGGAGGTCGAACGCATAAAGAACGCATACCTTTATATAAAAGGCAGCAAGATTGCCGACTACGGCACGATGGACTCCCCGAAGCTGCGGGAATATCTTGAGAAAGAAAAGAGAGTCATCGATGCCAAGGGCGGCCTCGTGCTTCCGGCGTTCTGCGACTCGCACACGCATCTCGTCTATGCCAACTCGCGTGAGATGGAGTTCTGCGACAAGATTCGCGGACTTAGTTACGAGGACATCGCGAAACGCGGCGGCGGCATCCTCAATTCCGCCAAGGCCACGGCTGCGGCAAGCGAAGACGAGCTTTACGAGTCGGCGATGATGCGTCTCGAAGAGATAATGCGCATGGGTACCGGCGCCGTCGAGATCAAGAGCGGCTACGGACTCACCACCGAGAACGAGCTGAAGATGCTGCGCGTGATAAAACGCCTGAAAGAAAACTCTCCGCTGACGATAAAATCCAATTTCCTCGGCGCACACGGCATCCCGATGGAGTACCGCGGACATCAGGAGGACTACGTTGACCTGGTCATCAACGAGATGATACCGATGGTGGCGGCTGAAGACCTCGCCGACTTCATCGATGTGTTCTGCGACAAAGGTTTCTTCACCTGCGAAGACACCGAGCGCATCCTCATGCAGGGCATCAAATATGGCATGAGGCCGAAGATTCACGCCAACGAGATGGCGGTGTCGGGCGGCGTGCAGGTCGGGGTGAAATACGGTGCCATCAGCGTTGACCACCTCGAACAGATGGGCAAGGCCGAGATTGAGGCGCTGAAAGGCTCGGAGACGATGCCGACGGTGCTGCCCGGCTGCGCGTTCTTCCTGAACCTTCCGCTCTCGCCGGTGCGCGACATGATAAACGCCGGTCTGCCGGTGGCCATGGCATCGGACTTCAACCCGGGGACGTCGCCGTCGGGAAACATGCAGTTCGTGCTGTCGTGCGCATGCATAAGATATAGGATGACGCCGGAGGAGGCACTCAACGCCACGACCTTGAACACCGCCTACGCGATGGGCGTGAGCGAGGAACTCGGTTCGATAACCAAAGGCAAAATCGCCAACGTAATCATCACGAAACCAATGACGCAGCTTGAGTTCATGCCGTATTACTACGGCGCGAACAAAGTTGAAAAGATGATTTTGAAAGGGAAAGTCGTCAGATAAGAGCCGTGAACTGAAAGTTTGAAAAGATGCCGTTTAAAAAAGCGGCATTTTTTTTGTAAAATTTTTGTCCGATTATTCAATTTGTATAATATTTTTAAGTATTTTTGCAATCCGATTATTAGTAATAAGTTTATTAGTAATAAAACTATTATATCATGCAAACTCCTTTTATATTTGGAAAAACGGTGAGCGGAGACGCTTTTACAGACAGGGAAAATGAGACGGCAAAATTGGTGTCAAACTTCAGGTATGGAGTAAACACCTTCATTGTATCACCTCGCAGATGGGGGAAGACATCATTGGTGAAGAAAGCTAAAACGCAGGCGGAATGTGAAAAATTAAGGATAGTATATGTTGATGTGCATCAATGCCGTTGCGCCGAGGATTTCTGCGAGCGTTTCGCGTCAGCTGTCTTGACCCAGACTTCAAATAAAATGGAAGAATGGCTTGAAAATGCAAAATCGTTTTTGAGCCGTATCAGTTTCGGGATCAATGCCTCGGCGGATATGTCAGGGGAGATGTCGTTGAAACTGCAATATTTCCCAAGGGAAAACTCCATGGAAGACTTGTTGCAACTGCCGGAAAAAATAGCGTCGAAGAAAAAGATTAGGGTGATCGTCTGCATAGATGAATTCCAGCAAATCGGGAAATATCAGGATTCCTTGGCCTTTCAGACGATGTTGCGCTCCGTCTGGCAACATCATGAACTCACCTCATACTGTCTTTTCGGAAGCAGGAAGCACATGATGGAGTCGCTTTTTGACGACACCTCAAAGCCTTTTTACAAATTCGGCGACATAATATATCTGCAAAGAATTCCGGTGAATTATTGGATACAGTACATAACCGCAAGATTCAGCGATGCGAAGAAAACAATAACGGACGAGCAGGCGGAATGGATAGTTGGCAAGGTTGATGGAAATTCATCGTATGTGCAGCAGCTGTCGTGGTATGTGTTTCAACGGACAGAGAGTGCGGTTACTGAAGACATCCTCGATGCGGCGCAAAATGAACTTGTTGACCAATGCCGCGAGGTCTTTGAAAGCAAGACGGAGAACCTTACGGTTGGTCAGATGGGTTTCTTGCGTGCTGTGGCCGACGGCGTGCATGAAGGTTTTTCATCCTCAAAAATAATTGAGACATACAGGCTGAACTCATCCGCCAACGTGGCAATAATCAAGAAGGCGTTGATTGATAAGGATTTGGTGATTGAAGAAAACAAGTTGATAAAACTGTCTGACCCCGTCATGGGGATTTGGTTGAGGCATGAGTTCTGAATTATAACCGTCGTTGATGCCGTTTGAAAAAGCGGCATTTTTTTTGTATTGATCTTTCGCCGAATAAAATTTTTTCTATCTTTGCGGCGTCGTTCTCTTTTGGATTTCGTTCAACGGACTTCGCGAAATTCAGAACGGCGGCGTGGAATGAGAAAAAACAGAAGTCCTCTTAAAATTTTTAAAATCACAAAAAAATGAAAAAGAGCATCAGATTATTTACGACAGTGATGGTTTGCATGGCGATGGCGCTGTGCGTGTCGTGCAAGAAGGACGACAACAACAATCCGGGCGGCGGCGGTACGCAGACCGTTGCGACCGTGACTACGGAAGAGGTCACGGAGATTACCAAGACCACTGCCGTGTGCGGCGGCGAGGTTAAGAGCGAGAACGGCTGGGCTGTTACGGAACGCGGCGTATGCTGGGGCGTGGAGCCGAATCCGACACCGTCTGACAACTGCACCGTTGACGGCGATGGTATCGGCAAGTTCACCTCTGAGATGACGGGTCTCGAGCCTGGCACGAAGTACTACGTGCGGGCGTACGCGAAGAACGCCGCCGGCACCGGCTTCGGCGCGGAGCGGAGCTTCACCACCCTCGAAAACGGCGGTGGAGGTGGCGGCGGCACGGGCGACCACGATTATGTTGACCTCGGCCTCCCGAGCGGCCTCTTGTGGGCGACGTGCAACGTCGGCGCGGACAAGCCCGAGGACTACGGCGACTATTTCGCCTGGGGTGAGACGGAGACGAAGGACTATTACGACTGGAGCACCTACAAGTGGTGCAACGGCAGTTATGACACTTTCACCAAATACTGCACGGACTCAAATTACGGCATAGTTGACAACAGAACCACACTCGAACCCGAGGACGATGCTGCCACCGTGAATTGGGGCAGCGCGTGGCGCATGCCCACATGTGAAGAGATGGAGGAGTTGAAAGACAACTGCACATGGACATGGACAACCCAGGACGGAAAGAACGGTTGCCGCGTCACAGGACCCAACGGCAGCAGCATATTCCTGCCGGCCGCCGGCTTCTACCTCGATAGCAGCCTCGTCGACGCCGGCTTCATCGGCAACTACTGGTCGAGTTCGCTCAGCACCGACTACTCGGGCCCCGCGTGCTACTTGCACTTCTATTCCGGCTACGTGCACATGAGCCTCATCGATCGGAGATGTGGGCAATCGGTTCGGCCAGTCTGCCCTTCCCAGAAATGACCTATGTCGGCGTGAGACGCGCGGACGTGCGTAAAAGTGGCTGCGGGGCGACGGAACAATATCTCAAAGTCAAGGTCTCACTTCGTTTTCGGGGTGAGACTTTTTTCTTAACCAAAACCAAAACCAAAACCAAAACCAAAACCAAAACTGCCGGCGCACCACCGAAAACCTTTCGTTCAATTCGTGCAATTCGTGGTGAAGAACCTTCGTTCAATTCGTGGTGAAATAATTCGTGCAATTCGTGCAATTCGTGGTGAATATTTTCGTGTCATTCTTGGCCAGATGGTTTTACATTGAAATTTTTTGTATTTTTGCAGGTTTTTAAAAAATAAAATGAAGCGGGAATTGGCAGACGAGTTGTTGGACGTGCTCAAGGAATACGACGGCCTGGGTATAACTGAGCAGATAGACTTTCAGAAGTTCTATCTGTACTCTATTATTACCCATTCCACAGCCATCGAGGGCTCGACAGTGACCGAAATCGAGGCGCAGCTTCTGTTCGACGAAGGCATAACCA
>JAKSMW010000041.1 GCA_024400395.1 Bacteroidales bacterium | reverse complement strand
CCGTCGAATAAGCGAGGATCGGCTTCACGCGGTCTTCGGCGGAGACGGCGACGAAACCCACCCCGCTGACGTTGAATATATATATATAAGGTGTGCCATCAGCGTCCGAATAAGTATAAACAAGTTCCGATGAAACGCTGCGATTTCTGAACGAAGTGCTTTCCTTCATGAATTTCTCGCCGATGCGCTGTGCTTTTACGACTTCGACATTTCCGGCGTAAAGCGTTGAAATCATGAATGTTACAATAAATACAGACAATAAAATTTTCTTCATTTTTTTAAAATATTTTGACGTGTAAAATTATAAAAAAAATTCACACAAGGCGTTTTTTTTCTTATTTTTGCACTTTAAAAATTAGATTTACTGTGGATCACAAGTTTTATGATTTTTACATGCGTTTCCCGAGCAAGGCTGACGCGCTGAAGGCAGAGGATTTTTATTACGAGACACACCGTCCGCGCATCGGCGGCAGGTTCAAAATCAACGACAATGGGGTTTGTTCGCTCTCGTTGCAGGACGAGTGCGAGCTTATCACCGACCTCTACCAGTTCGGGATGCGGCGTTTCATCGTGACCGACAACTTCCACGGCGTGCGCAAGGAACACGGCAAGGACATCTTCGACTTCTTCACCGACAGCGACAGATATTTCCATTGGGACATGACACCCGACATTTTTGAGAGACTCAACGACTTCTTAATGAACGAGATACATAAAGACGGCTACGAACACGCCGATGGCACGCACGCGCCTTTCATTCAAAGAACATTGGATGAGATGGGCATCGATGACCTGTTCAACATGCTCAACGTTGACGCGCCAGGATTGGATATTTAAAGAGACATGACGCATCAGCTGTTGTTCGCATTCAAATAAAAATGAGCAAGTTCATTGAAAAATACACTAACGAAGGGGCATTGAAAAGATTTTTATTACAGAACAGAAAAATAAATTTTAAAATAACATATTATAAATTAACGCATTAGCTATTATTTATAAAAAGATTACAGAAAATTTGGCAAATGAAGAATCCCGATAACACGAAACCGCTTAAAAGCAACGAATTGTACAACAAAATCGCTCGTCTTTTGGAAGAAGCCAGAAGAAAGGTGACAAGTGCTGTCAATATTGCAATGGTCTATACCTATTTTGAAATAGGAAGAATTATCGTGGAGGACGAGCAAAACGGTAATTCTCGTGCCGAATACGGAAAAGAAGTTCTCAAAAACCTTTCCGAAAAGTTGACACGAGAGTTTGGTAAGGGTTTTTCTGTAGAAAATTTAGATAGAATGCGGTTTTTCTATAAAACATACGCAAATTCGTCAACAGTGTTGACGAATTTCACCCTCAGTTGGTCTCACTATTTGTTTTTGATGCGTATTGACAACAAGGATGAACGGGATTTCTACGAAAAGGAAGCGGAAAATTCAAATTGGAGTCTGCGAGAACTTAAACGGCAGTTTGATTCATCTTTGTATGAGCGACTCGCGCTCAGCAAAGACAAAGATGAGGTGAAAAAGCTTTCCGCCCAAGGTATAATCATCGAAAAACCGGCTGACATTGTAAAAGACCCATACGTTCTGGAATTTCTTGGATTGCCTGAACAAGCCTCCTATTCGGAATCGGAACTTGAGCAAAAACTCATCAACAAACTTGAATCATTTCTTCTGGAACTCGGCAAGGGATATACTTTTGTAGGCAGACAAGTACGACTCACTTTTGACGAAAAGCATTTTTACATTGATTTGGTTTTCTACAACAGGATTTTGCAGTGTTTTGTGCTCATTGATTTGAAAATCGGGGAACTTTCGCATCAGGACTTAGGTCAGATGCAGATGTATGTGAATTACTACGACCGCTTTGTAAAACTGGAACATGAAAATAAAACAATAGGAATAGTGTTGTGCAAAAAGAAAAACGACGCATTAGTGGAGATCACTTTGCCTGAAGAAAACAAGCAAATCTTCGCAAGCAAGTACCAGACCGTTTTGCCGGACAAACAAAGCCTCACCAAATTGATTCTTGATAAATAAACATCATATAAATTCAATAATAACAAACAAAAAAAGAAAAAGAAAATTTAAAATAACATATTATAAATTAACGCATTAGCTATTATTCACATTCAAAACAAAAAGCGTCGGAAACTGATTGTTTAGAATAATCGGATAAAGCAAATTCACGGAAGCTGAGGCTGACCGTTACTCACATGAATTGTTAATGTTCGCGCGATGAGGCGTGGGCTAATCTATGTGAGTGAATGGGGTTCATCCGACGCTCCCCGTGAATGTGAGTAGAGAGGTTCGCGCCTTTCTTTATGTCCGTAAATGATTGATAGTTGTGCGAAAAATCTATCAATCGTAATGGATAAATTAAAACTTTCAGTGATCATTTGCACTTATAATCGTGCAAATCTTCTTCCAGAAGCCCTTGATTCGGTATTGAGTCAAAAAACAGACTTCGATTTTGAAGTCATCGTCGGTGACGATGCAAGTACTGACGGAACCAGAAATCTATTGAATGAGTACCAAAGGAAACATCCGGGTAAAATTGTGCTTAGCCTGATGGAGACAAATAGCGGAATAGGTGCAAATTGGGCGACTGCATTGATGAAAGCACGCGGAAAGTACGTCGCTTTTTTGGACGATGACGACTACTGGACGGATGAAAAGCGTATGCAAATCATGGTCGATTATCTTGAAAATCATCCAGAGTATGATGTGCTATATACGAATGCCGTTTCATTGGATGAAAAAACAGGAAAAAGAAGGTCGATCAGTTATCCAAGTCCTGAGGAATATGATGCCTATAAACTTTGGAAAGGGGAATTGCCAAATATTCAGTTGAATACATTAATGGTCAAAAAGACGCTTGTTGAGGAAAGTATTAATCTGAAAGATTATGTTGAATACCAGTTTCCCATACAGGATTGGAATACGCATATTCTTCTGCTCAGAAAGGCACGTTTCGCCTATATGGACATGCCTACGAGTGTTCTTAGGGTGACAGATGGTTCTCTGTCTCGTCCAAAGACTTATGAGCAGGTGAAGGCGAAATACCAGAAAGAGAAAATCATGTGCAAATATCTTGCAGAACAATTTATTGATGATGACAAAATTACATTTGACGAGGTGTGGTATGATAGTTATTTTTATCACATTTTGACCACTGTGGCATTCCAAAGGGGCGATTATCGTGAAGCTAAGCGTTTTTCTCAATTGTCAGGAGATCATTCGATGCGTGCAAAATACACAAAGACATGGATTACCTTTCATTTGTATCGATTTGCCCGTTTTTTGAGAAAAATGTGTAAATGATTTGGAATATATAAAATTATCTTTACGTCCGCACCGTCGCCGAAAACTGCCAGATGCTCTGCCGCGAATGCAACCGCAGGAAGTCGGGGAAATGATTTTTTTTTCATTTTATCCTCTCCTATTCAAAAATTATTTGTAATTTTGACGCGTTTTTAATCACATACAATGACGGGAAATTAGTCAAAACAAAATACAGCTATGTACTTCAGTACCAACATAAAACTATTGAGGAAAAGGCGTTCCAAGACGCAGGACGATATCGCATTCGCACTCGGGATGAAGCGTTCGACGCTCAGCGGATATGAGAACGAGGTCTCGGAACCGAACATCGAGGCGCTGATGGCGCTGTCGAAATATTTCAACGTCGCGATAGACACATTAATAAAGGTGGATTTGTCGAAAATCGGCGAAATACAGCTGAACCAGCTTGAGCGCGGTTACGACGTTCATCTGAAAGGCAGCAACATCCGCGTGCTCGCCACCACCGTTGACAGCCGCAACAACGAGAACATCGAGCTTGTCACAGAGAAGGCAAAGGCCGGATATACAACAGGTTACGCCGATCCGGAATACATAAAAGTGCTTCCCACATTCCAGCTTCCGTTCCTTTCAAGAGAAAGGAAATACCGCACTTTCCAAATCAGCGGCGACTCGATGCTGCCGATTCCCGACAAGTCATACGTCACCGGTGAGTACGTCGTTGACTGGCACGACATCCGCGACAAGCAGGCGTACATCGTCCTCACAATGGACGACGGCATCGTTTTCAAAGTGGTGGAAAGTCACATCGACCAAGGCTTTTTGAAAATGCATTCGCTGAACCCGCTTTACAGTCCGTTTGAAATCCCGGTCAACGAAATCAAGGAGGTCTGGAAATTTGTACATTACATCAGTTCGCAAATGCCTGAAAATCAAAATATTCCAAGAGAACAGCAACTTCTTGACACAATCAACGAACTGAAAAAAGAAGTCAAAGAAATCCAACTCAAATTAAATCTAAACTAAACAATTTTTTAAACCTTTCAAATCAGAAAAATCACTATTTTTGCGCAAAATAAAATATCACATTCAAATGAAAAGAACACTATCAACAACTTTAATTATCGTATTATCAGCGATTTTTATTTTCACGTCATGCAAGAAAGATGATGACACGAAGCCAACGGTCAGCAACCCGACATTCACCATGCCTGCCGGCATCTACGACAACGACATCAGCGTCGGCATGGCTTGCGCAACAGACGGAGCTTCAATATATTACACCATCGACGGCTCAACTCCAAGCAGCTCATCAACAAAATTCACATCCAACATAACCATTTCGGAGACGACGACATTGAAAGCCGTCTCATGCAAAGACGGGTACAACAACAGTGGCATCGTTGAGGCGACATACATAATCGAAAAGCAAGCAGGTCAAGTTGAAACGCCCAAAATAAAGCCTGGTTCTTGCACGTTTTCAGAATCAATTCTTGTCTCAATTTCATGTGCAACACAAGGAACCACAATACGTTACACCTTGGACGGCAGTGAACCGAATGCATCTTCTGAAGAATACGTATTACCGTTGACACTCAAAGAAACGACAACAGTGAAAGCGAAAGCATTTGTTGAAGAGATACTTTCAAGCGAAACGGCTGTGGCAACTTTCACAAAAGAGTCAGCAGGAATCCACACCCCGGAATTCGTTTATCCCGGCGGCACATTCGTCGGCTCAAAGGTCATCGCCATAAGATGCACAACCGAAGGTGCCGCGATTTATTACACCACCGACGGCAGCACCCCTACAAGCAGCTCAACCCAATACACTACTTCATTCAAAATCACAGAGTCTGCAACCATAAAGGCAATCGCCTACAAGGACGGTCTCGGATACAGCGATGTGGCGGAAGAACATTACGAAATAGTCAGCGAGACGGTGGCGAACCCGACTTTCTCAATTTCAGGAGGCACATTCGACGAGCCGATTAAAAACCTTGTTCTCTCATGCGCCACAGAAGGAGCCGCAATACACTTCACGCTGAACGGAAGCGAACCGACAGAGTTAAGTCCGGTTTATTCACAGCCTCTTTCTTTCTCGGAAACGACAACAATAAAAGCCAGAGCTTTTAAAAACGAATACGAACCGAGCGACATCGTCGAACAGACATACATAATAGAGATTTCAGCCGACGGCTTAATCACAGTGGTCAATTCAACCGGCACTCACGAATTCATAATTGATTATGTCACGAAGAAAAGTTCAAACACACTGTTGATCAAGACAGAAGAAGGAAATGAGATGACACTCGACTTCGAACATCTTGAAACCGGAACATTTAATTTCCCAACATACGAGAACGACCCGAGCGCGACCTGCACGGGAACACTTGTGTATCCGCACACCACATTGAAATTCATCAATGGTGGTGAGATTTCGGTTATTCAAAACGGAAACAACTACACATTGACAATCGACAATGTGGAGGCGACAGATGCTAACACTCTGATTCCGGTCATCCAGCACGTCTCGCTGTCTTTTACAGGAACTATTTTATAATTATTTAAAAAAGCGACTCCATGAAAAAAAAATCCCTGACATTTTTAATCTGTCTGCTTTCAATAATTGGATTTTCACAGGAAACAGGTATAATCCCGAAGCCGCAACAAGTTGAATATCAGAAAGGAACTTTTTCATGGAGTTCTGATTCTTTGAAGAACGAGAAATACATCAAGACAAAAATCGTCAAAAAAATTCCCGCGAAAGAAAACGAGAACCAAGCTTACATCATCAAGATCACGCCGAAGAAAATCATTCTTCAGGCCACAACCGAGCAAGGTCTTTTTTATGCAAGACAGAGCCTTAATCAAATTGTTAAATATCAAAATGTTACGACGAAGAAACTAAATTTCGAGATTCCCTGCATGACCATCACCGACTGGCCGGCACTCGAATATCGCGGCTGGATGGACGACATCAGCAGAGGCCCGATTCCGACTGTTGACTTCATAAAGAAAGAGATACGCACGCTTGCCGCATACAAGATGAACTTCTTCCAGCTTTACACCGAACACGTCTTCAAACTTGAAAGCCATCCCGACATCGCGCCAGACGACGGACTTACCGCACAGGAAATCAAAGAGTTGACCGAATACGCAAAACAATATTACGTTGAGTTCATGGGCAACCAGCAATGTTTCGCACACGCCGAAAAGACACTTCGCATTCCTTATTATTACGATGAAATCGGCGACACGAAAAACAACTTCGACCCATCGAACCCGAAGACTTACAAGTTCTTGGAAGACGTTTTCAACGAAGTCGCACCCGCATACGAATCGAAATATTTCAACATCAACTGCGATGAAACAGAAAGACTTGGCTCGGGGAAAGCCAAGGAATACGTCGAAAAAGTCGGGAAAGACGAGGCATATTGCGCACATATAAACAAGGTATATGACATTTTGAAGAAACACGGCAAGACCGTTATGATGTGGGGCGACATCATTGCGAAAAATCCAGCGATGATCGACAAACTGCCGGAAGACATGCAGTTCGTGGTCTGGAGTTACGGCGCGAGAGACAGTTTCATGGAGATGCTGAAACCTTTCAAGGAGTCAGGACACACGTTCTGGGTCGCCACGGGCGCAAACTGCTGGAGCACGGTTCTCCCTGACATTCAGACATATATGAAAAACATCGCAAATTTCGCCCGTGACGCTTACGCAAGCGGCGCAAAAGGTCTGATGAACACTGCCTGGGATGACTACGGCGAATCGATGTTTTCGAGCACATGGCACTCGATGATTTGGGCGGCGGAAATGTCATGGAATCCCGGAACCGGATTAGCCTATGAAAATGAATTCAACAAACTGTTTGAGATTCAATATTTTAACAAAAGTACAAAAGACAACGAAACTATTGCAGCATTTTACAATCTCAATGAGATAAACATAAGTTTCGCCGAGCTCAACGAGCCACTGCTTGAGTTTTACCCGGATCAGGTCAGCAAAGAAAGTGTCGCAAAATTCAAGTCGCTTGGAAACAGAAGTTTCAGCCTCTACAACGAGACTTCAGGGCTTTTCAAAACAGCCGCATTCCGCATCTACGTCACGGAACACAAGAATATCTTGAAGGCACAGATTTACAACACATTGCAGAATCCCTGCATCGAAAATGTCAACGAAACGAAGAAGGCGATGGCGGAATTTTCAGAGAAACTTTGCGTTCTGAAAGAAATGACGTGCCGACTTTGGGACAGCGAGAGCCGCGCCTACTCACGCGACATCGTAGAAGCACGTTTCGACAAGATAATCCAAGACATCAGCGATGCAGACAAAAAAGTATTCATTAGCAACGAGTTACAAGACGGCAGACCCGTTATCTCACTGAAAACCATCTTCAACGACAAAGACATTTACTACACCACCGACGGCAGCGAACCTGACAAAAACTCAACGCTTTACGACGAACCATTTTACATCGAACGCTCTTGCGTCGTAAAAGCGATAAGTTATGATGACAACGGCGACAACGTCGTTTCCGAACGTAACATCCTGTATCACAAAGGAATGGGACATCTGAAGAGTTTGAACAGTCCGGCGGGCAACTATCGTCCGGAATATTCCGGCGGCGGTGACGACGCGCTACTCAACGGTGTGACAGGAAGCATCAACTACAAAGACGGCAACTGGCAGGGTTTCTACGGCTGCAACGCCGACATTGAACTCGATTTCGGCAAGGCAGAAGTTATCAACTCATTGACAATCAACTTTCTGACAAATCCTTTCGACTGGATTATGATGCCAACTAAAGTGAGAGTCTATGCCTTCCCTATCGACGCTTCACCCGACATGCCCGACACTTGGGTCAAGACATTCACTTTTGATGACAAAGTACCGATGTCGGGCAACAAAATCTTTACCAAGACATTAAATCTCAAAGGGTTGAAAACCAAATATCTACGGATTGTAATAGAAAACCCAGGAGTGCTTCCTGCCGGAACACCCGGCGCAGGCAACGACTCCTGGATCTTCATGGATGAGATTGTGGTGGAATAGCTGAACTATTTCACAGGACTCCACATCATTTTTAGGTGGAACACCTACATCGCGACCATTTCGCGGCTCAATTTAAAAGTTTTATCTTTATTAAAAGCACCGTTTGTAAAATCAACAAAATAGTAAGGATTCTCATCTAAACATTTTTTATACTCGATAGAGGCATTCTTTTCATCTACTACTGAAATAGTGCCGTCACCACAATGTGCAAGCAAAGCAGTACGATTGTCATACATTTTCTGTTCATAAATATATGAAGCAGCATTGGGAACCACACTGTTATAACGCACAAAGAGTTCATATTCTTCAACTGATGTTTTACCATCAATGATTACATTGCCTCTAAACATCCGATTATAACGATAATCAACAGAATACAGCCACTCCATATAGTGCATATAAGTCATGCAGTCTCCGATTTTAGGTCCCAAAAACAAAAATTTCACATTGTCACGATGATGTAGTTTGTCGAATGTTGAGTTCTCCCCACAAGAAGCATGTCCTATTCCCATAACCAAATCTTTATCTTCACCAATAAGAGCTACAGACATCAATGGGTCGCCAGATCTGACCACACCATCCTGTTTGCGGAAAAACTCGTTCAACACCCCCATTTTTGAGATTGATGTGGCAGGATTATAATCCAATCCGTTACAGAAACTGAATGTGAATGTTGGCATACAGATTGTTTTTACACCAAGTGATTTTATGACATCCAGCAGTTCATACAATATTGTCGATTTCTTCAGTTGAAGGTTAGGTTGTCCGAATGACAACGATGTATGAATGTAGAGTATATCACACTTATCCGCACCAATAGAAAGCAACGTCTCTAACAATGATATATTTGTCACCCAATTCCCTTTTTTAGAAAGGAACAAATTTATTTCGTTCATAAATACTTTTATTTAGTACTTCGGCCACCATCTACAAAGAGGGTCTGACCGGTAATCCATTTCGCTTTATCACTAATCAGGAATTCAACATAATCAACAACATCCTGCGGAGTTCCGAAGCCCAAAGGCGTGTCTTTTTTAATTTCCTGTTTGTAGTCTTCTTCCAATTTCGCAGTCATTGGGGTTTCTATAGCTCCAGGCATCAAAGCATTTATACGCACATTTGGAGATAATTCTCTGGCTAATGTATAGACCAATGAATTTATTGCACCTTTCGATGCTGCATAAATAGAATTTCCCACATTACCTCTTTGACTGACAAGTGCCGAAATCAGAATGACATTATGCAATGCATTGTCGTTTGATTTTTTAAGCAAAGCTTTCATGATTTCCAAAATCGAGAAAAAATTCACATTAAACATCAAATCAATATTCTGAATGGAAGATGTTTTCAGAGGCATCAATTTACACAATCCTGCGAAATGTATGTACTGCTCCACCACAGCGTTATTGGTCTTAAGAAGTTCTGTCAATGATAACGTTATTTTTTCTCTTTCCTTGGCAAAATCACAATGCCACAAAATATGCGAATCCGGGTTTGAACAGTTTCCCAACACATCTTGCAGCATTTCCAAATTCTCACTTGCAATGATAAGACTGTGAGATCCGGATAATTGTTTTGCGCATAAAGCACCCATTCCTGACGAAGCCCCGGTGATTAATGTGTACGTTTTCATATTATTGACGGCATAACACATCTTCACAGAATGCTTTAATACTTTCAAAAGCAATCAGGTCTTTGTATTTCATTGGCAAGCCATAGTCAGAATCCAGCAAAGAGATAACAGACAAGGCCGCCAGGGAATCCCACTCTTCGTAGTCCTGAAATTTTTTATTAACATCAAGATTTTCAGTTTCAAGAATCTCTTCTAATTTTTTAATTAACTTTTCCATAATTTAAAATTCCACTATTTGATTAAACATTAAATGACTCATTTCCACCAAGACAGACGACCATGTCAAACCAACACCAAAACCCGCAAGACAGAGCTTTGATGAACCATTGACAATCACGTCGCCAAGATTGTAACTTATACAAGTAGGGACTGTAACTCCACTTGCGTTGCCGAAATTCTCCACGATATTTGCCGGCATTTTTTCGTGCGGCACACCAAGTTTGTCCGCCAATTTGTGCAACATGAATTTATTTGGCTGATGGAACATGTACCAGTCTGCCCAATCTTTATCCACATCAGCCTGTTTGAGAAGGTGTTCAATCATTGGGGGGACTTCCCTCTGAACAAAGTTGAAAACATCATCACCTTGCATCACAAGATTGTTCTTACTTCGGAAATTCCCCACCGCATCCTGCTCCATAATGGCAGTTTCGGCAGTTGAAGGCATACGAAAGCCGCCAGCCGGAATGTTAAGAGCAAACGCCCCCGTCCCATCCATCTTGATGTTAGCATAAATGGTTGTGTCATCATTGGATTTCTCAACAATTGTAATAGATGCTGCATCTCCAATCAATGGTTTGCTGTTGCGGTCTTGGTCAGACACCTTGGGACTCAACACATCAGCATTCATAAGAACGACCTTGTTGATTGCGGGTTGTTCCAACAGCATGAATGATTGAATCAGCCCGATTTCAAAACCGGCACAACCTTGATTTATATCCAAGCAAAGGCAATCATGCTTCAATCCAAAATGGCCTTGTATGATATTGCTTGTCGGTGGCATATAATAGTCTGCCGACTGAGATACGAAAAGCAAGGCGTCAATATCCTCTTTTTTGATGAGATTGTTATCAAACATGTATTGTAAGCCAAACTTGCAGAAATCAGAAGAACATTGTCCTGGCTCTGCTATACGATGTTCCTTATAACCCATGGCAAGTTTCAGTTTCATACACTTTGCCGGTGAGAAACTGTAATTAGCCATTTCATCCTCAAACTTGACTGTTTTTTTAGGCAGTATGGTGAGTATCCCGCTGATGCGCTTGTTTTTGAACACGAAATCCATTACTTAACTCCGTTTTTTTTCAGAAGATTTTCAATTGCAGCTATCGACGAGAAATTCTCCGGCAGAATGTCAACGCCATCAATTGAGATGCCGAAAGTTGAATCGAGGTCTGACACAAGACTTATAATGTCGAAAGAGTCCAACATTCCATCTTCAATAAAATTCACATCTTCATTGAAATCAAATTCAGGCCTTAAATCCGCCAAAATATTAATGATTTTTTGTTTCATTGTGTATCAATTTATTTGTTTACGCTAATTTATTCTCATCACATAGTCAAACATGTTTTCGTCTTTGAAACCATAATGTCTGTAGCGTTCTATGGCATTTTCATTTGTCTGGATAACCCAAAAAAACTGACGTTTTGTGGTCTTGCCTATTTCAAGAAACTTGTGAAACAGCCTTGATCCGACTTTGTTTTCACGATAATCCGGATGTGTGAACCAATAACGAAGATAAAGTGTCGTGGTTTTCATCTCATATATCAGGAAGCCCGCAATCTGACTTCCTTCGTGGCAGACAAGAATGTGTCCATCTTGGGCGTATGCTTCCAGTTCGTCCTGATAAGGAATCTGTTCTGTTTTTTCATCGAAATATTGATGAAGTAACAAATAAACATTTATCACTTCTTCAGGTGTCGCTTTGGTGACGGACACATCATTTTCCACATAATCATCAATCTTTGCCATGCGATTCATCCTGACCAATGAAGTTGAAAGCTCAAAGCCAAGGCCACGAAACATCTCTATCACAGGAACACATTGTGCATCACGGCCTATAATATCGAAAAACATTGTCTTGTCTGGATATTTTCCTTTCAACAGTTCCAAATCGGGCTTGAATACATGCAATGAAACAGAACAATAGAATACGTTCCAAAAACCAGATGATCGCTTGATAAAGAAACATGTCTCACCTATTTTCTCGTAAAAAAAATCCTGATGCTGAATCCAGACGTTATGTTTAAACTCATCAAGGTATAGATTCGTGACAAATCCCTTATGAAGATTTATGACATCAGTCATCAACGCCTTAAGCTGCCCCATTGACACGATATGAAACATCATTCTTCCACGAATTTTGAATAATACAATCTGTCAATTTTCCCATTAGGATTACGCTTCAGTTCCGGCAGTTGATTGTACGCGACAGGAATCATGTATTTAGGCAATGTATTACCAATAGATTTTCTGAACTCGGCTGGAGAAAGTTCATTTTCCGATTCGTAGTAAAGAGTAATTTCTTTGCGTTGATGGTTATAAACCACACAGCCATTTTTCACCAATCTAAGTTTGTTGATTATAACATGTTCAATTTCTCCAAGTTCTATACGATAGCCCATGTGCTTGATAAGGCTATCCTTGCGGCCTTTAAACACAATTTCGCCAAATCCGTTGATGAAGACAATATCGCCAGTACGGTAGATTATCTCGGGATACGAATGATTTAAAGGATTCTGGACAAATGCGGCGGCTGTTTTCTCCGGATTGTTATAATAGCCCATGGCTAATGAGGTCCCCCTCACGCAAAGTTCGCCTTCTTTGTCCGGTTCACAAACTTTGCGGTTTTCTTCGTCAAGGATGAGGATGTCTGTGTTACGGAATGCCCTGCCTATTGGCAATGGTTCGTCATCTGGAATATCACGTTCGATATTATAATAGACACAATCCAAAGTAATCTCAATAGGGCCATAATAATTGCAAAACAACACTTTGGGGAAGCAACGTCGCCACATGTTAAATTGCTTTGTTGGGAAAACCTCACCTGCAAACCAACAGAGTTTTAATGATGGCAGTGACACTTGACCGAGCAATCCCATGTTGGCTATATTCACCATTATTGTCGGCACCCAAAAGATGTAGGAGACCTCTTGCTTTTGCATCAATTGCAGAATTTTGATTGGAAATGCCGAATAGGTGTCTGGTATGACAACGATGGAGGCACCTCTCCCCTGCAAAAGGCAAAGCTCGTAACTCCAGATGTCAAAAATGACAGGCGAAAGTGAACCTATCACATCTCGTTCGGAGAAATTGTACTCACGAAAAGTTTGAGCCATAAAATCGATGAAACTTCGGTGATTCAGCACAACACCTTTTGGAGTCCCTGTTGATCCCGAAGTATTAATGATACAATAAGGATCCGTATCAATCAGATCGGAAATTCTATTTAACAAATAATCTGACGATGGAACTTTTTTGCCAACATCAATTTCATCAATGTTGATAATCTTGACATTGTTTGAAGCAATAGTTTCAATGATGGTTTTGAAACAGCTGTTCGTAATAATTGCAACAGGCTTGATAAGTGACAGTATATTGCCAAGCCGTTCAACCGGGTTCTTCACATCCAGATTCATGTAGGCGTTGCCACTGTAAGTAATGGCAAGATCCGCCTCAACAGCCTCAATACATTTTGGCAAGAATAACGCAATCGGGCAATTCTTACATTCGCAATCATCTATTATTGTTTTGGCGATCCTTCTTGCATTCACATCCAGTTCACCAAATGTGATTTTCCGTTCACCATCAACAACTGCAGTCTTACTTGCAAAACATGCCAATGTCTCTATAAAAAACTCTATTATATTTATTTTCATATCATAGTAAAGTATTCGATTTAAACAACCCGACAATGCCATTTCGTCTTATCAAATAATCTTCTTTTCTTAAAGAATGAAGCTGAAGCGTTTTGTCATCTTCGCCTTCACACAACTTGTATCCTAACGCCTTGTTAAAACGTTTGGCTCTCTTATTGTCTTTAAGCACATGCCCATAAAATGTTGACAATCCAAGATCCTCAAAACCAAAATCCGAGATGCTACATGATACCATGAATGCCAAAGGTGTATTCAAATAGCTGTCATCGTATATAAAAATACCCGGTTCCGCAATGCCTTTCTGATAATCTATATCCTTTAGATTCGTCATTCCAATCTCTTTCCCATCATATTCAATGATAAAATAGAAATTATGTTCATTGTTGATTTTTGCGAACCATTTCTTTTGCATTTCCGGGGTGATATATTCACGATATTCCATATATTGCTGTATCTTGGGATCATTACGCCAATTACGCAGCAATTCTATTTTATCCTCTGTTAATCTCCGAAGAGTTACTCCATATTTAGTTATTTCCATATTAAAAATTTATTTTCGTTCTTGTTACATACAAAGGTCTGCCTTTCACCTGGTCAAATATTTTCCCTATATAAAGACCGAGGACACCCATCATAAAGAGTAATATTCCGCCAACAAACCATATCGAAAAAACAGTGGTGGTATATCCGCTCACCTGAATTGCTCCTATCAGCTTTGCCACGACATTATAAAGGGCAAGGGCAAAAGCCACTGACGACATTATTCCCCCCAACCCTACTGCCAATTTAAGCGGTTTATTCGTATTTGAAATCATTACGTCAAATGAAAGTTTGAGCAGTTTCGTCAGTGTATATGAACTTTTCCCCTCCAATCTTTCCGAATGTTCCACATTTACAGCCGTCGATTTAAAGCCAAGGTAATACACAAGTGTGCCAAAAGATCTTGCGACCTCATCCATATTGTTATATCCGTCAATCACAGCCCTTTTATATATTCCATAATTGCCTATAGTCTCATCTGTTCTCATGCCACTCAACCAGTCAAAAATTTTATGAAAAACCGTTGACGACATTTTTTTCCAGAACCCGAATTTTTTGTTAATTCTCCTCGCATACACGATATCCCATCCTTCCATTGCCTTCTTGTACAGATTGGGGATTTCTTCCGGCCTGTCCTGCAGGTCGCAATCCATGACGATGACCCAGTCGCCCTTGGTGTGGGCGAGGCCGGCGGTGATGGCGTAATGCTGTCCGAAATTACGGCTGAGATCCAATCCCTTGACCCGTTTGTCGCGGGCGCAAGCCTTCTCAATCTCACCCCAACTGTTGTCGGGCGAAGCGTCATTGACAAGTATTATTTCATAATCAAGGGTAATGGCCGAGACACTCGCGGCAATGCGGGCGACCAACTCCTCCACCATTTTCTCGCCGCGATAAACCGGCGAGACGACAGAGATATGCGGATGTTCTACGGTTTTGTCCATTTTTGTTTAACTCTAATCCAACAAATCCGGACATAAAAAAAGCGTGGATTCGACTGCTGTCAATTCCACGGACTGAGGCCTTCGCATTGCCTTGATATTTTAGAACTGACAACGCGAAGCCCACGCCGAATATACGATATTGACGGTATAATCAGCCGCCCAATAAAAATCGGGCTTGGCATAAACTATACAACCGAGAATATACATATAATCTCGCAGACATTCATCGTTGCTAAGTTCTGAAATATCATTTGAAATTTGCGAAGTTTCAATCCGACAGAACCGAGCGTCAACAAACGCCTTTGATATGTCCTCCGGTTTCACGCCTCGGAGCGGCGGCAGGTTTTACGTCTCGGCAGGACATTTATCACGTTCTCTGAAGTGAGAAAACTTCAACCTCGCGAAAACGCTGCAAAATTACTAAAAAATAATAACATCTATCAAAAAAAAACTTTTTTTTCAAAAATTTATTTCCCCCAATACTCAAACTCGTCAACGTCCTTGAGCAGTTCCTTCACCGCGGCTTCGAGCTGCTCATCGATGCCCTGTGCGAGTTTCTCCGGCGTGTTCTTTACCTTTATGTCAGGTTCCAACTGACTGTTTTCCAAGTAGTTGCCTTCCTGCGTGCGATAGCCGACGACAG
>JAKSMW010000040.1 GCA_024400395.1 Bacteroidales bacterium | reverse complement strand
TTCCTGCACTGTGAAAATCCAAGCACCAGTGCGAATGCTGCAATCAATAATGATAACTTTTTCATTTTTTAACAATTGATTTTTTAAATTTTTAAATTCTTAAATTCTTTAAGTCACGTCGTTTTTCGGATCAGAGCGAGCCGCTGCCCACGCTGATGGTGAAACTTTTTACCGGTTGCGGTGCGCTCGCGGCGTAGCCGTTCTCTGTCGCGAAGCACGTGGCTTCAATCCTCGGGGCTTCGTAGCCCCGCTTCCTGTTGGTTTTTTCCTTCATTTTTTGATTTGATTTAATTAAAGTTGTTAATTTGATTGTTATTTATTTTTGGTAAAGTTTTTTAAAGTCGTTAAAGTCGATTAATGTCATTAATGTCTTGAAAAAAAATCCCCTGAAAACCTCGAACGCCCCTGACTTGCGGTCAGCGGCGGAGTTTTTGAATAAATCGTATGTTATTGATTTGTAGCAACTTACACAACGGGGGGGGTAAAACTAAAAACGCCATCCGTCAAGAATGACGGACTTACGCGTTGTTTACCATGTTGTGATTGCACATTTTTCATATTGGCGGCAAAAATACGGCGTTTTTCGATACGGTGAACATTTTTTTTGATTTTTTTGCACATCGCCATAGGACATCCGCTGCCCGGCATCATGCGCCAGCCTCACTCCACTCTCAACACTCCACTCTTTTCTCTAATTCCCGCACGAAAAAGACGTGGCTACGTCCTGTTTTTGAGTTTTTCACACGAAAAAGACGTGGCTACGTCCTTTTTTTGAGTTTTTCACACGAAAAAGACGTGGCTACGCCCTTTTTTTGAGTTTTTCACACGAAAAAGACGTAGCTACGTCCTGTTTTTGAGTTTTTCACAGAAAATTGACGTAGCTACGTCTTTTTTTTGAGTTTTTCACACGAAATTTGACGTAGCCACGTCTTTTTTCTGAGTTTTTCACAGAAATTGGACGTAGCTACGTCTTTTTTATCTCATTTTGTTGCTTTTTGTGGTCTTCGGCAGCGTGCGATTGTGTTGTAGTGCCTGAATTAATTCCGCCAGCGGGTTCCTAAAATGAATTTTAATCCAAAATCAATCAGAATTTTCAGGAATGGCCTTGAATTTGTAGCCCTTCGCCGAAAAATATTCCAAAACCCTCGGCAATGCCTCAATCATTCTTTGATATGCCTTCTCACTGTCGTGAAATGCGATGATGGAACCGTCTTTTGCATTGAGTATCACATTGTTGTAAACTTCTTCAGATGTAAGTGACTTGTCCCAGTCGTAGGCGATCACGCTCCATGCGATGAACTTGATTTCCGAAAAGACGCGATGCCGTGCGTTTTTACAACATTTCCTGATTTTCCTGATTTGAGAATAACGGATTTTACCGTGCGGCGAACGGAATAAAGTGCTGTGAATCAATTCTTTCGCCGTCAAAACCGACTTTACATAATCTTCGTTATTTGTTTTCCAGCCGTTTTCGTGGTTGAAGGTATGGCTCCCGACACTATGACCTTCTTTCCTTAAAAGCTCGAATGTTTCGGGATATTTCCAGACATTGTTCCCGATACAGAAAAACGTCGCCTTTGCATTGTATTTTCGCAGAATATCAAGCACTTGCGGCGTTATCGTCGGGTGCGGTCCGTCGTCGAAAGTCAAGTAAAGACATTTCTCCCCCGCCGGCATCCGCCAAAGCATGGCCGGAAACAGAAAACTGCAAACCGAAGGAGGAGAAATCAACCGCATAACAGGAATTTGAGGTGTTTAGGTATTTGAGGTGTTTGAGGTATTTAGGTACTTAAACTCCTATTTCCCTTAAACTCCTAAAACAGGCAACTGTCTAAATCATTGGTAATCTGTGCTTTATCCATTTTCTGACCGATAAAGACAATCTTTTCCATGCGGTCGCCGTATTCTTCGTCCCAGTCATTCAAAATTGACGGGTCCTGACGTGCTAACTGTGCGAGTTCCTCTTTCGAAGCCGTTGCGAACCAATATCCGGCTTCCGAAAGTTTCTTCTGGACTCCGGCCTGCTCGAAGATATACGACATATCTTGATTATCAGCGAAATAACAAAGACCTTTCGCGCGGATGATGCTTTTCGGCCACTTGCTCAAAACGTAATCGTTGAACTTCAGCGTGTCGAACGGACGGCGTGCGAAATACACAAAAGTGCCGATTCCGTATTCCTCGGCCTCGCCTTCCTCCTCATTTTCGTGGTCGTGATGATGGTGGTGATGATGTCCGTGTTCTTCGTGTTCATCATCGTCATCATGATGGTGATGTCCGTGTTCTTCTTCATCATCGTCATCATGGTCATGATGTTCTTCATCGCGACCCTCGATGATTTTTATCCATCCTGCCGAACCCGAAACTTGGTTGTAATCGAACATGTAAGTCTCAAGAATCCTGTCGAGTTCAATCTGACCGTAATCGCATTCGATGATTTCAGCGTCAGGTTGCAAATTCTTGATAATCAATTTGATACGTTCAAGTTCCTCGTGTTTCACGTCAGATGCCTTGTTGAGAAGCACGATGTTGCAGAACTCGATTTGCTGGATAATCAGGTTTTCGATGTCTTCTTCGCCGATGTTGTCGCGTTGCAGGTCGTCGCCGCATCCGAACTCGCTCTGCATCCTGAGTGCGTCAACGACGGTGACGATGCAGTCTAAGCGCGCGTCGCCGTATTTTGTATATTCGCGTCCCATCTGCGGGATGCTGCTTATTGTCCGCGCAATCGGCTCCGGCTCGCAGATGCCGCTGGCTTCGATGACGATGTAATCAAAACGACCCATTTTTATGATGTCGGTGATTTGCTGTACGAGGTCCATTTTCAAGGTGCAGCAGATGCAACCGTTCTGAAGCGCAACCAAACTGTCGTCTTTCTTACCGACGACACCACCTTTCTGAATCAGGGTCGCATCAATGTTCACCTCACCTATATCATTGACTATCACTGCAAATTTGATTCCCTTCTTATTAGAAAGGATATTGTTGACCAAAGTTGTCTTTCCGCTTCCGAGATAACCTGTCAGAAGCAGAATCGGAGTTTCTCTCTTGCTCATATCTAAATTTTTAAACTAAAATCAGGTGCAAAGATACTTCATTTTTAGGGAATATTCATTCAAAATATTTGTAATTTTGCACCGAAATTATTTCCCGATGATTTGCAGAAAATATAACAAATCTGCGGAGTCGGCGGGACAAAAACATTCAAGGTGAAAAAAACATACGGTCATATTGCGTGCTTCGGCGCATACAGCATCTTCGGGTTCAACATCATAGTGTGCAAAGACCTGTCGAACCTCGCTCTCATCTCGCCTCTCGGACTGTTTTGTTTCCGGGCGGTCGGCGCGAGTCTGCTTTTCTGGATAGTCTCGTTTTTCATGCCAAAAGAAAAAGTCGAGACGAAAGACCTCCCGAGGATTTTCTGCGCCTCGATGCTCGGACTTTTCCTCACCCAGCTCACGTTTCTGAAAGCCAGCACCATCACAACGCCTTTAGACACTTCCATCATCACTGCGATAACGCCGATTTTCACGATGTTTGTGGCGGCGATAGTGTTGAAAGAACCGATAACCTTGAAAAAAGCCGGCGGCGTGGCATTGAGCTTCTGCGGCGTTATATTCTTGATTCTCAATACAGTACATATTAGCAACGGAAGCGTTACCGAGACAAAACCTCTCGGCATCGTCTTGATGATTTTCAACTGCCTTTTCTTCGCCTGCTACCTCGGAATCTTCAAGCCGCTCATCGCGAAATATCATGTCGTGACATTTATGAAATGGATGTTCCTTTTCTCATCAATTGTCGCTATTCCATTTGATATCAAAGAGTTAGTACAACTTAACCTGATTGAAATGCCTTCAAAATATCTTTACGAACTCGGCTTCATCATTCTTTTCTCAACCTTCATCGCATATTTCCTGATTCCGATAGGTCAGAAAGTGCTAAGGCCAACAGTGATAAGCCTTTACGGATATTTGCAGCCGCTCATCGCAACGATAATGGGCATCGCGGTCGGCATGGACAGACTGAGTTGGCAGAAGATTTTGGCGGCAATACTGGTTTTCACCGGAGTGATTTTAGTGAACAAAAGCCGTGCCGCGGAAACAACCGGCAAATCGTAATCCTACAACATTATGGAATGGTTTAAGACTCAGATAATCAACGACAAAACAATGGTTTTCGATCCGCTTCGGAAACAATATGTCGCACTGACTCCGGAAGAAAAAGTCAGGCAGAAAACGCTTTATTACCTGATTGAGATGAAAAAAACGCCTTCCGGATTGGTCGCCGTCGAATATTCAATAAAGGTGAACAACCTCCCGAAACGCTGCGACATCGTGATTTTCAACAACTTGGGCGAACCGAAAATGATTGTCGAATGCAAAGCCGAAACCGTTGCTATCAACGAGAAAGTCCTCGACCAAGCGATTCGTTACTATGCGGGGCTGAAAGTGGAGTTTCTGACTTTAACTAACGGAAAATCAATGTATTGCTATAAAATTGAAGATGGCAGATTAAAGACGTTGAGCGAATTTCCAAGTTTTTAAACCCGCTGATTTCGCGCAGATTTATCTTGGATTTTTTTCATCACCATTAATAAAAGGTGACCAATTCCGAAGCCGAGAATCATGCCGACCGCCGCTCCGCAAAGCACATCGCCGGGGAAATGAACGCCCATGTAAATGCGGCTGTACGAAACGAGTGCCGCCCAGATGAACATCAGCAACCCGATTTTTTTGTAAAACCTCTTCATTATCAATGTTATAAAAGAAGCCAAAGCGAATGTGTTACAGGCATGGGATGAGATGAAACCATATTGTCCGCCGCAATGTCCGTTCGGCAAATGGACTAAATCCTGAATCAGCGGGTCGTGACACGGCCGGAAACGATGGAAAACAGGCTTGAAAACGTGCGACGAAAGTTGGTCGGAACATGTTATCAAAACCACGACTCCGATTACGACGAAAAGCAAGCCTTTCCAACCTAACTTCTTGAAAACCAAATATAAAAGAATCACGTAAAACGGAATCCAACCCATTTCCGACGAGATGAACGTCATGACCGGATCGAGCCAACCAACATGCAACCCGTTGAGAAACAGGAACAATTCGTGATCGAGGTTGTTTATTGCATTCATTTTATATTATTAAGATTTAGGCAAAGCCTGCTTCGTCTTTACAAACATCAAAATCAAGCCATCATCGCTTTGCATCTTTTAACCTTTCAGACTTCACTCCTCTTCCGTGAGGCACAGCCATATCAAATCCTTCAGTTCCTTGATTCCTTCGCCGGTGGCGGAGCTGATGAAAAGATGCGGAATCTTTTTCGGCAAATGTTTCTTTATGTCTTTCCTTGTTTCATCGTCGATGAGGTCGTTCTTGCTGATGGCGAGAATGCGTTTCTTGTCGAGAAGTTCGGGGTTGTAAGTCTTCAATTCGTTGAGAAGGATGTCGTAAGCATCTTTCACGTCGGGGCTATCGGCAGCGACGAGGAACAGCAATATGGAGTTTCTTTCGATGTGACGTAAGAACCTGATTCCCAATCCTTTGCCTTCCGATGCGCCTTCTATGATTCCAGGGATGTCGGCCATGATGAACGACTTGAAATCGTAATACGGGACGATTCCGAGGTTAGGCGTGAGCGTTGTGAACGGATAGTCGGCTATCTCCGGTTTCGCTGCGGATACGACCGAGAGCAGTGTTGACTTGCCTGCATTAGGGAAGCCGACGAGACCGACATCGGCGAGGAGTTTCAGTTCGATGATGACCCAGCGTTCCTGGTTCGGTTCGCCGGGCTGTGAGAATTTCGGTGCCTGGAACGTCGCCGTCTTGAAAAACGTGTTGCCTTTTCCGCCGCGTCCGCCTTTCATGATTACGATTTCCTGTCCGTCTTCTGTCACCTCACCGAGCAGCTCGCCGGTCTCGGCATCGTAAGCCATCGACCCGAGCGGGACTTCAATTATGGCGTTATCACCTTGAGCGCCAGTACGTTGATTGGCGCCGCCCGCTTCACCGTCGCCGGCAAAAAGATGTTTAGTATAACGCAAATGCAGAAGCGTCCACAGCTGTGCGTTGCCGCGCAGAATGACGTCGCCGCCTTTACCTCCGTCGCCACCGTCAGGACCGCCCTTTGGCACATACTTCGCACGGTTGAAGTGCATCGCACCATTGCCGCCCTTACCTGAACGGCAGAAAATCTTCACGTAATCAACAAAATTAGAATTCGCCATAATTTTATTTTAAACACAAGTTGCACAAGTTAAAACACGAGTTGCACAAGTTTCTTCACCTTCTCTCTTTTTCCTTTCATCTTAAAACTCGTCCTCTTCCGATTCTTCGGGAGCCACCGCCGCATTCTGTTCCTCTTCGTATTTGTCACAGTCAAAGTCTAAAGATATGTCTGTCAACGGCTTGGCAAAATCACCTTTGCTGATGTCCAAAGTCGAGTCGGCATAAACTTTCTGCATGTACAAAGCCCAGATTGGCAGTGCCATGTTGGAACCCTGGCCCAATGATATTGACCTGAAGTGAACCGAACGGTCTTCGGCGCCAGTCCACACGCCGGTCACAAGGTCTGGCGTGATACCCATAAACCAACCGTCGCTCTGGTTCTGCGTGGTGCCGGTCTTTCCAGCTATAGGGTTGGTGAAATTGTATCTGTAACGCAGACGTATGCCAGTGCCTTCATACACAACGCCTTTCATCAGCTCAATCATCTTATAGGCAGTTATCTCGTCCATCGCCTCGGTCTGCTCCGCCTTGAAAGCCTCGATGACGTTGCCGTTTTTATCTT
The DNA here is from genome assembly GCA_024400395.1 of Bacteroidales bacterium. Lineage (GTDB taxonomy): Bacteria > Bacteroidota > Bacteroidia > Bacteroidales > F082 > Limimorpha. The sequence continues at coordinate 9,804 of JAKSMW010000040.1, read as the reverse complement.
CAATCTTCGTGATGAAAATCGGTTTGACATAAACGCCGCGGTTCGCGAAAGTGTTCATTGCGCCGACCATTTCATAAAGCGAGATGTCGCAGACGCCGAGACAGATCGAAGGCACCGCCGGGATCTCGGATTTCACGCCCATTCTCCGAGCCATCTGGATGACGGCCTGCGGGCCGAAACGTTTCATCAGATAAGCCGAAATCCTGTTGTTGGAATGAGCCAAAGCCCATCTCAAAGTAACTTCTTCTCCGAACTTATCCCTGCCGGAATCCTTTGGTTCCCAGAACTTTCCGTCAGGAGTCTGGATGCTGTAGCTGATATTCGGCACCGTTGTGCAAGGCGTATATTCGCCTTCCTGCATAGCCAGGGAATACAAGAACGGCTTGAACGTCGAGCCGACCTGACGTCGAGCCTGCGTGACGTGGTCATATTGGAAGAAACGGTAGTCGTTGCCGCCAACGTATGCCTTCACGTGACCGGTGCGCACATCGACTGACATCAAAGACGATTGCAGGAAATATTTATAATAACGTATTGAATCCCAAGGTGTTAATACTGTATCTATCGGGCCGTCCCACGAAAACACGGTCATCGGGATAGGCTTGTGGAAACTTGCGACAATGGAGTCGTACGGCACGCCGGCGTTTCTCATCACACGGTAACGCTCGGAACGTTTCATCGACAAAATCATAATGCCTTCAATGTCATCATCAGTCTCAAGGACAAAAGGTGCGTTCTTGTTGCCTTTCCAATGTTTGTAAAATGCAGGCTGAAGGTCTTTTGACAGATGTTCGCGCACGGCCTCTTCCGCATATTGTTGCATCCTTGAATCGATGGTGGTATAGATTCTTAATCCGTCCTTATATATATTATAAGGTGTGCCATCGGCTTTGTAATGAGTCTTGGCCCATTCGTTCATCATGCCGCGCAGATACTCGCGGAAGTATGTCGCCTGTCCGGAATTGTGGTCAAGGACACCGAAATGCGAGAGGTCAATTGGGAGTTGCGAAATCGAATCGTAATCGTGTTCGGAAAGGCAGTCGTTCTCATACATCCTTTTCAAGACGAGGTTACGCCGGTTCAAGGCGTTGTTAGGGTTACGTTTAGGGCTGAATTTTGTCGGAGCGTTGACGACGCCGGCGAGCAATGCGGCTTCTTCTATCGTCAATTCCGCCGGTTCCTTGCCGAAGAACGTCTCCGCCGCCTTCTTGATTCCGAATGCGTTATGGCCGAAGAACACCGTGTTCAGATACATCGCGATGATTTCGTCTTTTGAGTAGTTGTATTCCAATTTCGTCGCCGTCACCCATTCCTGAAATTTCCTTATCACGAGCTGCGGTGTGCTGAGGTTCTCGCCGCGCGGGAAAAGGTTTTTCGCGAGCTGCTGCGTCAAGGTGCTGCCGCCGCCCTTGTCGCTGCTGCCGGTTACAACACCGAAAGCGACACGGAACAAGGCTCGCTTGTCAATCCCGGAATGTTCATAGAATCTCACGTCCTCAATGGAAATCAATGCGTTGACCAAATCTTCAGGCAACTCATCGTAACTGATGTTCGAACGGTTCTCGATGTAATATGTGCCAAGAAGTTTCCCGTCGGCGGAAATAATCTCCGTGGCAAGGTTGGTCTTCGGATTCTCAAGTTCCTCGAATGACGGCATTGATCCGAACCATTCGCTCGCGATGCCGTAGAACAGCAGGAACACCCCCAAAACCACGACGGCAAAAATCGACCACAGCACTATGAGACAGGTCTTTCTTGCACCACGTTTTTTGGTTGTCTTTTTCGTTGACTTGGATTTACTTGATGTCATAACTTATTGTTTTTCAATACTGATACCAATATCAGCAATGCCTTTGAGAATATCATCCCGCATTGCCTGTTCTATTTCAAAATGATAAACGCCGCCAAGCGGGAAACGCAGATTCGGGTTAAGCAAAATCTTGTCGAACCTCATGCTTCCGCTGCCCTTGCCGACCCAGCTTCCGTCGGGATAAGCCAAGGTGCACTCAACGGTGTCGTGTGTGACATTGCCATTCGGGAATGTCGTGTGTAAAAAAATGTATAAATTACTATAACGGTAATTCTCCATATGCCTGACATTCAATGCAAAAGAATATATTGAAACCGTATCTTCAACATTAACATCAAAATACGGGACATTTTTATTGTCCCATTTCGTTTCAGGAATCACGACACTTTCGTCATACATCATGCGGTTGCTGCATGACGACATGACAAATGCCGAAATTATCGCAAAAATTATTGTTATATTTTTCATTATCAATTTATTATCTACGGATGTGGAACCGCTACGCGGTTCTTCTGTTTACCGTTATTCCAATTTCGAGAGGTCAGCGTTTTCGCCTCCGTCGCCATAGTCGGCGTTATGTTGTTCCTTGATGAATGCGAAATCCTCAAGCTGTTCCGGCAGCTCGCCTTTCTTGTTCATGTCGATGATCTCCTTGACTTTCTCGGCGGGAATCGCCATCATGTTGTTTCTGTCGAAAGGATAGGAATACCACATCAGGCCTTTGAATATGTCGATTTTCTGATAGAAACCGTCGCCTTTCTTGGTCTTCAAGACAGCCCTGTTGTCAGGGAATGCCTTCAGCGCATCGATATAAGTATCGTATTCGTAGTTGAGGCAGCATTTCAGTTTGCCACACTGTCCTGCGAGTTTCTGCGGGTTTGGTGAAAGCTGCTGGACTCTCGCCACGCCTGTCGTAACCGATTGGAAATCAGTAATCCACGAGGCACAGCAAAGTTCTCTTCCGCAAGAGCCGATGCCGCCGAGCTTCGCCGATTCCTGACGGAAACCGATTTGACGCATTTCCACGCGGACGTGAAATTCCTCGGCGAGTCGTTTGATAAGCTCACGGAAATCGACTCTGCCGTCGGCTGTATAATAGAAAATAGCCTTGGTTCTATCGCCTTGATATTCAATATCATTAAGTTTCATATCGAGCCGCAGACCAGACGCTATCTCGCGGCTCCGGTACAAAGTACGTTCCTCCTGACGTGTCGCCTCGATGAATTTCTCGACATCGTTGGTACGTGCGCGGCGGTAAATCTTCTTCAGGCTTTCAACGGGAGTGTTGTTTCTCTTGCGTTTCCGCTGGTTTTTCACCAATTCACCGACCATCGAGACAATCCCGATGTCGTGACCGATTGCCGTTTCTACCGCAACCAATTCACCTTCAATAAGATTCAATTCTGAAGGATAACTGTAAAAGTCCTTCCTGTCATTCTTGAAACGCACCTCGGCGACAAGAAGATTGCCTTCTTTCGGGGCTTCACCTTCATAATCCTTGAGCCAGTTGTAACTGTCGAGTTTGCATTGTCCGTGACGTAACACATTGCCGCCCAATTCAAAAGTCTCGGCTTTCAGACGGCATCCGCGATGGAAATCGGGGGTAAATTCTTTTTTCATCGAGTCGTGCAAAGGCCACGTAATCTTGAATTCAACCTCCTCTTCCTGTTTGTTCACCATACGGTCTTCCTGATCCTCATCATGGAAATTCATCTTGCGGGGCGATGTCTTCAACAAAGACTCCACATCTCCAGTATCATCCGTATTTGGTTCATTATCAACAGTTTCATTATCATCCACAGCAGTCACCGCTGTCTCCTCCACCGTCTCGTTTTCTTCTATGATTTCATCATCGAAAATTTCTTCATCTTCAACTGCTTTTTTATCGACAGCCTTATCTTTTTTGTTTTTGTTATTACGATGCCAATTCTTCTTATGATATGGCTTTCTCCTGCGGTTTTCGCCGTTATTGCCATTGTTGTTTTCTTCCATAAAAATAAATTTATATATCAAAAGCCCATGCGGGCGTTACAATTTTAACTTGCAAAGATACGGATAAATTCCATATATGTGGTCAAAATTTTTACAAATTGAAATAGTGCAATTTTATTGCTGTGATTATGAAATTTTTACTATTTTTGCAAATTGTAATTAAGGAATAAATTTTAGAAAGATGAAGAAACTTATATTGGTTCGTCACGGCGAAAGTGTATGGAATAAGTTGAACTTATTCACAGGTTGGACAAATGTTGACTTGTCGGAAAACGGAATTAATGAAGCGAAAGAAGCGGGAAAAGCGTTGTTAGATGCGGGTTACAGACCTGAAATCTGCTTCACCTCATATTTGAAAAGAGCCATCAAGACCCTCAACAACATCCTTGATGTGATGGATTTGGACTGGCTTCCGGTGTATAAATCATGGCGTCTGAACGAGAAGAGCTACGGTCTTTTGCAGGGTTCAAACAAGGCCGAGATGGCGGCGAAATACGGCGATGACCAGGTGAAGAAATGGCGCCGCTCGTTTGACGTCCAGCCTCCGGCGTATGAAATGAACGACCCGAAGAGTCCGCGTCAGGACCCGCGTTACGCCGAACTCACCGACGAGCAGATTCCGCTCACAGAGTCGTTGAAGGACTGCATCGAGCGTATCATGCCTTACTACGAGAATGTCATCACGAAGGCATTTGAAAATCACGACGAGGTTTTGGTGGTCGCACACGGCAACAGCCTCCGCTCAATCGTGAAGAAACTCCGCAACATGAGCAACGACGAAATCATTGAATTCAACATCCCGACAGCAACTCCTTACGTTTTTGAATTCGATGACAACATGAACATCATCGACCATAAATTTGTCGGCGACCCGGATGTCATAGCCGCAAAGATGCAAAGTGTTGCAAACCAAGGAAAAGCAAAAAAATAATCAGGCATTCAGATTGCCATAAATGTTGAAAATCAATATGAAAAGACGTTGGGTTATACCAGACATTCACGGATATGTCAACACTTTAAGACAACTCATCGAGAATGTCATACAGGTTGACAAGGAAGACTCCCTGTATTTTCTTGGCGATTATATAGACCGCGGACCTGATGGCAAAAGCGTGATTGATTACATCATGAGCCTTCAAGACCAGGGTTATGACATTCATTATTTGATTGGCAATCACGAAGATTACTGCATCAAATCTTACGAACTTGACCAAAACAGATGGTTGGGCAAGAGCGTTGTCCATAGAGAATGGGAACGTTACGGCGCAAAAGCGACATTGGCAAGTTTCGGAGTTTCCAGACCTCGCAAAATTGATGAGAAATACATAGAATGGATGCGCAAAGGTGAGTTTTTCATCGAACTCGACAATTATATTCTGGTTCACGCAGGATTGAATTTCAACATTTCAAATCCTTTTGAGGACATAAATTCGATGATGTGGGTCAGGGATTTCAAAGTTGATGTCGCCAAGACGGGCGGAAAGAAAATCATTCACGGACACGTTCCAGTTGAATACGGCCTCATCGAAACCCTCATCCACTCGAACAGCTATAACTTCATCGCCCTCGACAACGGTGTTTACTACAAGAATGCAAGAGACGGCTTCGGAAACCTGATGGCTCTCAACATCGACACAATGGAACTTTTGGCTCAGCCAAATATTGATTTCTAATGTTCGTTGATGTCCACACTCATGACATAAACATTGATAATCACGAGGTTATCAAGATTGTGAATTTAGGTTTTACAGTTAATACTTTCTGGGACGGGGATTTTCCCGTCCTTTTTTCTGCCGGAATTCACCCGTGGGACGCAAATCAAAACTTTGACTTGAACGACTTCCGTGAAATTTTAAGAAAGGAAAATGTCGTTGCTGTCGGCGAATCAGGTCTCGACAAATCACATAAAGAAACTTTCGGAAAACAACATGAAATCTTCCTGAAGATGATTGATTTTTCTGAAAAAATTCACAAGCCATTGATAATCCATGCGGTAAGGACTTATTCCGACATCATTTCAATAAAGAAGGAGACGAAAGCGAAGATGCCGTGGATAATACATGGTTTCCAAGGGTCGCCAGAATCCGCACAACAATTGATAAGACATGACTTGTTTCTGTCATTTGGTGAATTTCTTTACAGAAATGAAAATCAAGCGGTTAAAGTGCTGAGATCGATTCCTGTTGAAAAATTGTTTCTTGAAACTGACGTTTCCGGGAGAAACATCGTTGATGTTTATGAAAAAGCCGCGGCGTTGATGAATTGCGACATTGATTTTTTAGAAGAAAAGATTTTTGATAATTTCAAACAGATATTCGGTTATGGAAAACTGGAAGAACAGGACACATATTTTGGTTGGTGATGAAGGCGTTGAGAAACTCGCCAACTCACATGTTTTAGTCGTAGGTCTCGGCGGCGTCGGGGCGTATGCCGCCGAACAGCTCGCACGCGCCGGAATCGGAGAGATGACGATTATCGACAGCGACACTGTCAATGAAACCAACAAAAACAGGCAGCTTCTCGCGCTCGACAGCACCATCGGGAGGCTGAAGACAGAGGTCATGGCCGAAAGAATCAGGGACATCAATCCTGACATAAAACTCCATGTGATAACTCAATACCTTAAGGATCAATCAATTATTGACTTGATGGCCGAGAAATTTGATTTCATTGTCGATGCCATTGACACTTTGGCGCCGAAAGTTTTCCTGCTGTATTATGCGGTACAGAATCATCAGAACATAGTGAGCTGCATGGGTGCGGGCGGGAAATTTCATCCGGAAAAGATTGAAATCGTTGACATTGCGAAATCGCACGAATGCCGTCTCGCGTTTTACATCAGGAAAAGGCTGCACCGTCTCGGAATCAGGGAGGGAATCACTGTCGTTTATTCGCCGGAAAAAGTCGCGGATACAGCGTTTATCGTCGAGGACGAAAAAGTTGACAACAAAATAGCGACCGTGGGCACAATCTCTTACATGCCGGCGGTTTTCGGATGCTTCTGCGCATCGCATGTCATAAATAAACTTTTAGAAAAATAAGCCGTCAACCGACCACTAAAAACACGAAATCGTGTCTTTTCTGGACCTCATTTTCAATGTTCGCAATATAATGTGTTCTGCGAGGAATAGCATCAAGCATTCTCTGCGCCTCGTAATAATCGCCCATCTCGCGATATAACTCAATGATTTCCAATGTTGAAGACTCGTATTCTTCATCATCGGGTGTATAACGTCCCTTAAGCATGACGAGCAAGGCTTTCATATTGGCGACGTATTCGTTATGATATTTCCTGAACAGTTTGCGTCCTTCGAGCAGTTTCTGGCGGTTTTTCCGCCACACGTTGAAACTCATTTGCCCCGACATGAGATATTTCAGCTTGCCTTGATAATTGTTACGGACAAGGTCGTTGAAGGCCCACCACATCAGACGGCGCATGTAAATTTCCTTGTCAACATCATCTTTGATGACTTCAAGAGCTTTCTTGTAATGGTTCACAAGAGCTATCTTGCCCTGATTCGTATTGAAACGTACTCCAAAAAAGCGCCAATGATTCCAATTATAGAATGTGGCATTGGGCTTCTCGTAGCTGACGACAGGTTCCTCATACTTTTCAATCCAGTACCAATGGCTGCAAGCCGGACAAATAACGAGTTTCTGTTGCTCGGTTATATAATTGTCGTTCAATGTCTTGCCATCAGAAAACAACACTGACTTGTTGACCATTTCAGATCTGACGAGATGGCCTTCCAAGTAGGAACCGCAATGCGGGCATTTAATATAAAAAGTCTCAAAGTTTATCATTTTCTTCCGAAATCAGCGGGGATTTCGCCCCATAGTTCTGTCCTCCATTTATAAATCGGCACTCTGAAAGAGTTGGTTTTGAGCCAACTTTCGGCTCTGCGAATCACTTCAAACAAGTATTTATTCTTGTTGTTTTCAATTAATTTCGTCTTGCAGAGGCCGCCTTTCACCCATAATTGTCCATTAACGGAATCGGAATAAATCGGGATGTTAAGATGGTTTTTCTGCTGCCATGCGAGGCAATGGACGATGGCGAGAAATTCGCCGATATTGTTCGTTCCGCCTTCAAACACAGGGCTTTTGAATATTTCAGTGCCAGTCTCGACGTAAACCCCGCGGTATTCCATTTTCCCAGGATTTCCTGAACATGCCGCATCGACCGCAATATAAGAAGTGTTCGGTTTCGGCGTGTTTTCGGGCAAGTCATTCAATCTCTCTGCGATGTTTTTTTGTTCGTCTTTTGATGCTTCATAACCTGATTTGAATGCGTTTTCCGCAGAATGGCGGTCAGGAAAACCTTTATACCGTGCTCCGGGAAAACCCTCGACTTGGAGACGACATTCGTTCCAGGTGGAGAAAACGCCGACTTTGCGTCCGTTCCAAACCGTATAAAACTTATTTTTCATAGCCGCAAAGTTAATTGTTTTTTCCAAATTTTTATAAAATCCTTTAAATTTCAATCTTAATGCCAATTGCAAGGTCAAGAATATCCTTGAACTTGACGTATTCGCTGTTAAAGCTGTCGATTATATTCAAATCGTAGGAGTTCACCTGATAATAAAACGACAATCTTCTTTTTGAATCATGTTTTTTATTTTTAATGAAGAAATCGAACTGTTGGCTTAACAGCAAATGGAATCTGATTTTCGACATGACTCCGTAATAATTAGACGGATAGTGATGAGGCTCCAAGATCCAGAAATTGTTTCCGGTAATCAAAGTCGTCATTATTCCGACAGTAAGCGGTCGGAAAGCGGCAACCTCACCCATCTTCACCTTCCATGGGGTGTATTCTTCTCTGATCGAAAAGCAAGCACTGCCATGATATGAATGATAATCAGGGACATAGCCGATAGCGAAAGTTGTTCCGAGGCAATTGTTTTTCGCATAATTCCAACCTGCGCCTACGGAAGCAATACCTATATTACCTGCATATTGGACTGCGACTTCATCAGGGATAAAGCCTCTCCTTGTTTTTTCCTGTGCATTCAGATTAACAGTCAGAGCAAGCAGGACAAGAACTAAACTAAAACTCAATTGCTTCATATTCAACACCTTCATTTGTAATTGTAAAAGAAATATACTCTTTGTAAGCTGTTTTTGGCACGTGATAATAATTAACGCCGTCACCATAGTAATCATCAACCATAGGATGTTCGTGAATATGACCATACATGCAGATTACATTATCACCAAGGCTGCGTAATTTTTTCGCATAATAGACTTCCTTTTCGCTGCAAAAAGAATCAGTCCAAGGAGCACCATGCATGGCGACGAAAACAGGTTTTTCAACTGGACTTTCAATCAGGCCGTCAATAAACATTATATCAGGGATGTTATTTTGTTCGTGATATTCGACGCAATTAGTATTGACAGTGATTATCCGAGCATTTTTAAGGTCAAAACAGAGGTCGGAAGTTGCATAAATTTCCTTATAAGTTTCTTTTCCTGTGCCGAGGCAATCATGATTTCCGAGAACCATCAGGTATGGCATTTTAAGATCATTCATAATATTATGGGTTCTCATCAGTTCGCGGAGCAATCCGAAGTCGCTTCCATCGCCGCAATGGATCACGAAGTCAAAGTTTCTTTTGTTAATATCTTCAACTGCATCAACCAAAAAGTCGTATTTCACATGAGAGTCGCTGATTACGGCAAAGCGGACGGTATCTTTCTCCTTGCAGTTTTTCAAGATTGTTTCTACGTTACGAGGGTTATAATTATGGTCTTTTTGGTGTGCGCCATAATAAGGATGTGCCAAAAAGCGGTCACAAGAGACCATTGTGAAGATAAAAACAGGAGTTAATAGAATCAGTTTGAACAAATTAAACTTTCTCATTTCAGATATTTTAAGTGAGGGCAAAGATATGGAAAAAAATCGTTGCGGTGTCTTGATTTCGGAAAATAAATTTCACATCCGTCTTACAAACGCGAGAAGCCTGCCCCGGTGTTGGGTCAGGCTTCCGTGTGTGGGGTGG
>JAKSMW010000004.1 GCA_024400395.1 Bacteroidales bacterium | reverse complement strand
CTTTTTTCTGGATTTTTCAAGATTAATTTTTCATAAATTGAAATTGCTTTTTCAAAGTATCCTTGCCTTGCATAAATCATTGCTAATGTTTCACTTACAATCTTCTCTTGGTCAACGACAGAGTCCTGTGCAGCCGAAATCGGATTGAAAAACTCCTGTTTCGGGCGTGAAATCGACGGATTTTCCGCTATAAATCTGTCAATAATTTCCGATTTTGTTAATTTTTTCTCATCTTTTTTAGGCTTCAATTTCTCTCTTTCCAACTCCGCGATCTTGTTCTCGATTATCGCCATCAGCTCGTCGAGGGTCTTCTTTTTCTCCTCAAGAACCGCAAACTCCTTGTTCAGCTCCTCGGTGTCTTTTCCCAAATCTATCTCTGGAATGACAAACGTCTTCTCAGGAATGACCTCCGATGGTTTCTCATTAACTTCAACAGTTTCGTCACTGACAGACTTTTGTTCTTCAACAAATTCGTCGGGCAGTTGCGTGCAAAGTCGGCGCAGCGCATTCCTGTCGGGCGACATCGATGACGCCAACCTCAACTGCTGGTTTGACTTCGCATGTCCGTTTCTGTACATGCCGACAGCCAGCAACGATTGCCCGACCGTGAAGTACGGATACCTGACAAGCATCACTTCAAGGTCATCAACATCCTGATTGTCAATAATTTCAGGATGTTCAACCAATGTTATAAATCTTATCTGATCCAAATCTCGATGCTTTTTAAATTACCAATTGACAACCGCCTTGTTGAAAATGTCCTCACACAATTTTTCCACAATTGTATTCGACAGCGTTTCCTGCACGGAATTCAAATCCTGGCTGCTTGGATAATCCTCGTATTGTGAAAATTTCTGTTCGAAATTCTTCGTCTCGTCAAATCTGTTGAAAAATCTCACATTCACCGTTATTGTCAGGCGATTCAACGCGGCAGTCTGGTCGCCCGTGATGGCCGTCGGAGCCGTTTCATATCCGACAATCTCGCCTTCGATAGCCAAATCTCCGTTGTTGGCGACTTCCGACAAGGTCGTCTGATTCATGAAATAGTCACGTAAAGTGTTGGTCAGCATTGAACTTAACATCGGGTAAACAAGGTTCGCGTTGTTAGGGAAATACTGCACCGACACCGTTTTTGCCTCCGGCGGGACGCTCGCCCCTGTAAACGAATACACCCCGCAGCCGGTCAGCACAAACGCCACTATTAATATTAATAAGGTGTGAATCTTTTTCATCAGATATCAATTTCGTAGTCATTAATCTTTCTGTAAAGCGTCCTTTCACTTATTCCAAGTTCATTGGCCGCTGCCCTGCGTTTTCCGTTATATTTACGCAACGCTTTGATAATCACTTCTTTCTCTTTATCCTGAAGTGATAAACTATCAATTATAGGCTTTGCCGAAACAAACTCCACCTCCGCATCCTGAGCTGATTCGTATTCAAGCGCGTCATCATCCTCAACAGGATTCAAGACTGTCCCGCGAATCTGTGTTATCGATGATGGTTCTGACGTAATATTGTGAGAAACAACGACTTGACCGTTAGTGAGGTCATTGACAGTCTTGCGAAGTTCCATAATATCTTTCTTCATGTCGAACAACACCTTATATAATATGTCGCGTTCGGACAGCGATTCCTGCTCCTTCGCGCCAGCCAGAACCGGCAACGAAGTCTGCTTCGGAAGATAATTCATCAAAATTTCGGGAGTGATGACTTTCGTCTCCTCAATGATTGAAATCTGGTCAGTGACATTTTTCAGCTGACGGATGTTGCCTTCCCAGCGATAATTCTCAAACATCACGAGGGCTTCAGGCGTCAGACGGATTGGATCGACATGATACCTGTCGGCGAAATCCGAAGCGAACTTCCTGAACAGCAAACTGATATCGCCTTTTCTCTCGCGGAGAGGCGGAATGGTAATCGGGATTGTGTTGAGACGGTAATAAAGGTCTTCACGGAAACGTCCCTTCTTTATCGCGTCCGGAATATTGACATTCGTCGCCGCCACGACGCGCACGTTTGTCTTTTGGATTATTGACGAGCCGACTTTGATGAACTCGCCGTTTTCGAGAACTCTCAACAATCTCGCCTGCGTCGCCAACGGCAGTTCACCTACCTCATCAAGGAACAACGTTCCTCCGTTGGCGACCTCAAAATAGCCTTTACGGGAATCGACAGCTCCGGTAAAAGCACCTTTCTCGTGTCCAAACAGTTCAGAATCAATGGTTCCCTCTGGAATGGCACCGCAGTTGATCGCGAAATACTGTCCGTGTTTGCGCGAACTGTTATCATGAATTATCTTCGGAATGATGTCCTTGCCAGTGCCGCTTTCTCCGTTGATAAGCACTGTCAAATCAGAGTCCGCCACCTGAACCGCCACCTCGATGGCGCGGTTCAGATGAGGGTCGTTGCCTATAATCTTGTATCTTTGTTTTATTGTCTGAATATCCATTATCTCAATGTTGTCTGTAATTGTTGCTCAATCGATGACTGGATTCTGGCCATCGTCTTTTCAATGACCTTGTCAGTCAATGTCTTCTGAGTGTCCTGCAATGTGAAGCTGACGGCATATTGTTTTTTTCCCGCCGGAATCTTGTCGCCTTCGTAGATGTCGAACAGATTGACAGACTTCAAAATATTCTTTTCGGCGGCCATCGCCACTTTCTTCACCATCTCGAATGTCACGTTTTTGTCCATGACGAGAGCGAGGTCACGACGGACGCTCGGGAATTTTGGCAACGCCTTGAAACTGATGGTCTTCAAACCTTTGACGACCTTGAGAATCATGTTCCAGTCGAAGGTTGCGTGATAGACTTCCTTCTTCACGTCGAAAATCTTCAAGGTTTTCTGATTGATTTTTCCGAGAGTGACCAAATCGTTGTTATTCAATGAATAAACAATTGAATAATCGTAATGCGACACCGTTCCTTCTCTCATTTCAAGTTCCTCGACATTGATGCCTAACTTATGAATGATGGCGAGGACATATTTCTTAAGATCGTAGAAACCAAGGCTTTGCGGTTTCGCGTTCCATGATTCGGCGATGTCGTTGCCTGTAAGAAGCATGTCCAAACGGAAATTCTCGCTGTACGGATTCAACGGTTTCTCATCAGTCTGCTGATTCTCCTTATTATATATGTATGTGTTCCCGAATTCAAAGAATTTCATGTCGAAAGTCTTGAAGTTCTGGTTTCTCGCGATGCTTTCGAGGCCGCCGAACATCAGCGACTGGCGCATGACATCGAGGTCGCTACTCAACGGGTTCATTATCTTCACGTTCTTCTCTTCATCGAAGCTGTCGAGTTCGCGCGTGTAAGCCGATTTCGTCAATGAGTTGTTCATGATTTCATAGAAACCATTGGCTGCCAACATGATAGAAACCTCTTTCTGCAATTTCTCGGCATCCGGCTTATTGTTGACATTCAGGCTCGCGTTGATTTTAGTTGGAATTGCAATGTTGTCGTAGCCGTAAATCCTGAGGATTTCCTCAACCAAATCGGCTGGGCGATAGACATCGACCTTGCATGTCGGGACATCGACTGTGACGTATGCGTCAGTAAGTTCAACAACTTGGCAATCAAGGTCTTTCAAGATATTTACTGCAATTTCCTTTTCTATAGGCTGACCAGCAATCTTGTTTAAGTAATCGAATTTCAGTTGAACGCGGACAGGCGTAAAGTCACCGTTGACGACATCTTTTATTTCCGAAGAAATCGTTCCGCCTGCAAGTTCCTTGACCAAGAGTGCCGCGCGTTTCAAGGCGTATATCGTGATGTTCGGGTCGCAGCCGCGTTCATAGCGGAAGCTGGCATCGGTCTGAAGTCCGTGGAACCGTGCTGTCTTGCGTATTGAAGTCGGGTTGAAATATGCGCTCTCGATGAAAACATTGGTTGTCGTCTCGGTGACGCCGGAGTCGAGGCCGCCGAACACACCGGCGATGCACATCGGCTCTTCAGCGTTGCAAATCATCAAGTTAGTATCGTTGAGTTTGCGTTGAATTCCGTCTAAAGTCGTGAACGGCGTGTCTTTTTCGAGGCATTTCACAACGACTTTCTTGCCTTTGATTTTGTCGGCGTCGAAGATATGAAGCGGCTGTCCGACTTCCATCAGGACATAGTTTGAAATGTCAACGATGTTATTTATCGAGCGGAGTCCGATTGCTTCGAGGCGGTGTTTGAGCCACGCCGGAGAAGGCCCGACTTTCACTCCGCTGACGGTGACGCCGGAGTAACGCGGACACGCCTTTGTGTCAATGACTTCAACTTCAATGTTGTTATTAGTGTTTTCGACTTTGAAATCATCGACAGAAGGACGTGTGATGTGATATTCGTGAGTATGGTTTTTGTGGTTGAGAGCCGCCACGAGGTCACGGTCGCAGCCGATGTGCGATGTGGCGTCCGAACGGTTGGCGGTGAGGCCGATCTCGTATGTAAAGTCCTCTTCCACAGGGAAATAGAACGAAGCAGGTTTGCCGACTTCATAGCTGTCGGGCAACACCATGATGCCGTCGTGTGACGCGCCGAGTTGCAGTTCGTCTTCAGCGCAGATCATGCCTTCCGACACTTCGCCGCGGATTTTGCCTTTCTTGATTGTGAACGACTCATCGCCTTTCCAAAGCTCGCAGCCTATCGTGGCCACCAAAACCGTCTGGCCGGCAGCGACATTCGGGGCGCCGCACACGATGTGCAAAGGTTCAGCCGCGCCGACATCAACCGTCGTGATGTGAAGATGGTCGGAGTTCGGATGGTCGATGCATGTCAGGACTTTTCCGACAACGACACCCTTCAGCCCGCCCTTGACGGACTCGTAACGTTCCAAATCTTCAACTTCAAGACCCGTTCCGGTCAATGTCTTACCTAATTCTTCAGCAGGTAACTCGCACTGAATGTACTGTTTAAGCCAATTGTATGATATTTTCATCTTAAAAAAATTTATTTCATTTTTACGAAATGCAAAAATACATAATTCTGACAAAATGTCAGTCATTTTTTTTATTTTTTTTGTCAAATGTTAGAAAATATTTTGTAAACTTGCAAAATTAAATGTTTTGGAGATTTTTTAAAAATGAAAAATAACAAATTTATCATAAGTATCTCATTCTTAATGTGTTTCATTTTTGGAATTCATACCTATTCATATGCGGATGAAACGAAAGGCGGAACAGAACAAACTGAAACGAAAGAAAAATTCAACGCCGGTGAGATGATTTTCGAGCATATTCTCGACTCTTACCAATGGCATATATTCACATGGAAAGGCCATCATGTGGCCATAAACCTTCCGATAATCGTTTTCAATGAGGGCAAATGTTATTCTTTTTCTTCAAAACATCTGATGCATGGAACTTACGAAGTCGCTGACAAAAACACGGGCGACCCCATCACATTCTGCATTCCATCGGAGGGCGATTACAAAGGTAAGGTAGTGATTCTCAAAGGAGAGGACAGAATCAGGCCTTTTGATATTTCCATCACAAAGAACGTCTTCGGACTTTTTATTTCGTGCACGTTGCTTGTCACGTTGTTCCTGATTGTGGCGAACGCATACAAGAAACGCGGCGAGAAGGCACCGAAAGGTCTTCAGTCGCTGTTTGAGATGCTCATCGTGTATGTCAGGGACGACATCGCGAAAAAATCCATTGACGAAAAACATGTTGACAGATACACACCTTATTTAATAACGGTGTTCTTCTTCATATTTTTCAACAATCTCCTGGGCTTGATTCCGTTCTTCCCATTCGGTGCGAACCTCACGGGAAACATTGCTGTCACGGCCGTTTTGGCGATTTTCACGTTCATCATCACGAATGTTTTCGGGAACAAAGAATATTACAAAGACATCTTCAACACGCCGGGCGTTCCTGTTTTCCTGAAACTCCCGCTCCCGCTGATGCCGTTGATTGAGTTCGTTGGTTGTCTGACAAAACCGTTGGTTCTTGCGATACGTCTTTTCGCGAACATCACGGCGGGACACATTGTTGTTTTAGGATTCATCAGCATGATTTTCATCCTCGGGGAGATGAGTGCGGCGGCGGGCGGCGCGATGTCGGTGCTGTCGTTGCTCCTCGCCATCTTCGTCGATGTGCTTGAACTTTTGGTCGCATACATCCAGGCTTACGTTTTCACACTGCTTTCGGCATTGTATTTCGGAATGGCCAGCAAAGAAGAACATCACGGTTAAAAGAAGCTGATGCACGATGTAAATTATTGAATTTTAAATTATTGAATTATATAAACTTTTAAAAATTTAAAGTTATGTCATTATTAGTCATGTTACAAGAAGTAGCAAAGGCAGCAGTTGACTTGGCACCGTTGGCAAAATTAGGTGCAGGTCTTGCAGCAGGTATCGCAACAATCGGTGCAGCAATGGGCATCGGCAAAATCGGAAGCAGCGCATTGGAATCAATGGCACGCCAGCCGGAAGCAGCCGGAAGCATCCAGACCAGCATGATCATCGCAGCCGCTCTTATCGAAGGTGTGTCATTCTTCGCTTTGGTCGTCTGCCTGCTCATCGCACTTTAACAAGCGAACAGTCTCAGGTTGCAACGGTTGGTTGCGACCTGGGATTTTAAAAATGAAAACACAAACAAAAAATAAAAGAAATGAAACTTATAACTCCTGATTTTGGGTTGATTTTCTGGATGACATTGGCATTCGGCATAGTGTTTTTAGTTTTGGCTAAAGTCGCTTTCCCAATCATCGGCAAGGCTTTGAAGAAACGCGAGGAAAAAATCACCGAAGCTCTTGAACTGGCGGAACGCACACATGAAGAGATGAAACAACTTCAGGCCGACAACGAGAAAGTCCTCCAGGAAGCACGCGAGGAACGCGACAAAATCTTGACCGACGCGCGTTCGACACGTGACAGAATCATCGAGGAAGCAAAGGCTAAGGCGACGGAAGAGACAAACCGCATCGTGGAAACCGCAAAGGAAACCATTGAGAATGAACGCAAAGCCGCGCTGACCGACATCAAGAATGAAATCGCCAACATCTCAATAAAGGTGGCGGAGAAAATCCTTGAGAAACAACTCGACAGCAACCAGGCACAAATGGATTACATAGAGAGAATCATCAAGGAAACGGAAAACAACAATTAATTAAGGTAGTATGAAAGACACTCTTTTGACACGCCGATACGCCAAGGCATTCCTCGATTTCGCCATAAAAAACAACATGACGGAAGAAGGACTGTCGGACCTCGAGACTGTTTGCGAGACAATCAACGAGAGTCACGAACTGCGTGGATTACTATCCGGACCGTTTGTCTCCGACAAAAAGAAATCAGATATACTTGTACGCATCTTCAAGGACAACGTCTCAGCCAAGACATTGAATTTCATCTCAATGATGATTGAGAAGAACCGCAGTGAGATAATTGGAGACATATACGAACAATATCGCGATTTATATAACGAATACAATAACATAGAGGTCGTGACAATAACCACCGCCGTTGAAATCGACGAGGCCACAAGACAGAAATTCCTCACTTTCGTGAAAGATATCATCAAAGGCCACATTCAGATCGTCAACAAGATTGATGAAAAAATCATCGGAGGTTTCATCATCCGCCGTGGCGACTACGAATACGACGCGAGTATCAGGACGAAGCTGAAACGGCTTTCGAAGATATTCACCGAGAACCTTTATGTTAAAGGATATTGATAATTAACAGTTTGATAATCAGACAAAAAATTAAATATGGGAAAAATAAAACCCGCTGAAGTATCAGCAATATTACTTGACGAGTTGACCAACTTCGAAAACAAGGCAACTCTTGATGTCAAAGGCACGGTGTTAAACGTCGGTGACGGCGTGGCGCGTGTTTATGGCATGGGGAACGCCGAGTCAGGCGAGCTCGTCGAGTTTGAAAAAAACGGTGTGATGGGCATCGTCCAGAACCTCGAAGAGGACAACGTGGGCGTGGTGCTTCTCAACGACGCCGGTGACATTCAGGAAGGCGACACTGTCGTCTGCACCCACCGCATCGCATCAGTCAACGTCGGCGAAGGCATGCTCGGACGCGTCATCAACACATTAGGCAACCCAATCGACGGCAAGGGCGAAATCAAAGGCGAGACAGTGGAGATGCCACTTGAACGCAAAGCTCCGGGTGTCATCTTCCGCAAACCGGTCGATGAACCACTCCAGACCGGCATCAAGGCTATCGACGCAATGATCCCGATCGGACGCGGACAACGTGAGCTTATCATCGGCGACCGTCAGACAGGCAAGACAGCAATCGCCATCGACACCATCATCAACCAGAAGGAGTTTTACGACAAAGGCGAACCGGTCTATTGCATCTATGTGGCTATCGGACAGAAAGGTTCGACAATCGCCAACATCGTGCAGAACCTCGAAGACCACGGCGCGCTTCCATACACAATCGTGGTAGCCGCGACTGCGTCCGACACAGCCGCAATGCAATATTACGCGCCGTTCGCAGGCGCAGCCATCGGTGAATATTTCCGCGACACTGGCCGCTCGGCACTCATCATCTACGATGACCTCTCGAAACAGGCCGTGGCTTACCGCGAAGTCTCCTTGCTTCTCCGCAGACCACCAGGACGTGAAGCATATCCGGGCGACGTGTTCTACCTGCACTCACGTCTCCTCGAAAGAGCAGCGAAGATTATCAACAACGATGAGATCGCGGCAAAAATGAACGACCTCCCGGAAAGCCTTAAAGGGAAAGTCAAAGGCGGCGGTTCATTGACGGCACTTCCGATTATCGAGACACAGGCCGGCGACGTGTCGGCATACATCCCGACGAACGTCATCTCCATCACCGACGGACAGATATTCTTAGAGACCAACCTCTTCAACGCAGGTATCCGTCCCGCCATCAACGTCGGTATCTCGGTATCGCGCGTCGGCGGCAAGGCACAGATCAAGTCAATGAAGAAAGTCGCAGGTACTCTGAAACTCGACCAGGCGCAGTTCCGTGAATTGGAGGCATTCTCGAAATTCGGTTCTGACCTCGACGCCGCGACACAAGCGGTTCTCGACAAAGGCCGCCGCAACGTGCAGATGCTTATCCAACCGCAGTCGTCACCTCTTAGAGTGGAAGAAGAAGTCGCAATCATCTATTGCGGCGTCAACAACCTGCTTAGGAAGATCCAGCCAAATCAGGTGGCAGATTTCGAGAAGAGATACCTCGCGCTGCTCAACAGCTCACATCAAGACACAATGGCCGAACTCAAAGCCGGCAAATATACAGATGAGATCACAGACGTGCTGAAAAACGCCGCCAATGAAATCATCGAACTGATGAATAAATAACGATAATTATGGCGAACCTCAAAGAAGTCAGGATACGAATCGCTTCCGTAAATTCAACGATGCAGATCACGTCCGCCATGAAGATGGTGTCGGCGTCAAAACTGCGCAAGTCGCAGAATGCGATTTTGGCACTCCGCCCTTACGCCTCCAAACTCAGCGAGATAATGCAGGACCTTTCGTCATCGTTGCAGACATCTAACGAAGGAGTCTATACAAAAATCCACAAAGAGCATCCGGAAGACGAGAAGATACTCATCATACCGGTGGCGTCGAACAAAGGACTGTGCGGTGTCTTCAACGCAACGGTGATTCGTGAAACAATGAGTTTCATCAAGGATAACTATCAGACACATTTCGACAAAGGCAACATTGACATCTTATGCATAAGCAAGAAGGTTTATGAGACACTCAAATTCAAGAAAATCCCACATTTGGAACCGAGATTTGAGATTCTCGACGACCTGACTTACGACAACACCCTGCCTTTCGCCGAAGAGCTGATGAATGACTTCGTGAACGAGAAATACGACCGTATCATATTCATCTACAATCAGTTCAAAAACGCCGGAAGTCAGATTCTCGTGAAAGAACAATTCCTTCCTATCGTCAACAAGGAGGAAACCGCAGCCGAGAATAAGATGCAAAGCGATGTCGAATATATCTTCCAGCCTTCAAAGAGCGAGATTCTGGAGACATTAGTTCCGAAATCACTTAAGTTGCAGGTTTTCAAGGTGTTGCTCGACAGCATAACATCCGAACACGGCGCAAGAATGGTCTCCATGACCAAGGCGACGGACAACGCAGCCGAACTGCTGAAAGAACTCAACCTTTCATACAACAAGGCACGTCAGACCGCGATCACCAACGAAATCATCGAAATCGTCGGCGGTGCGAACGCGCTTTAAAGTTGAAAGTCATAAAGTTGAAAGTTAAAAGGGCGCGAAGCGGGTTTATACTTGTTTCGCGCTTTTTTGAAAATGATAATTAAAATCTTATATTTTGCAAAATTTATTTATAACTAAATTATTCATAACTAATTGAAAACAAACATGAAAACAATCAAAACATTATTATTTGCAGCCATTGCCGTCATCGCATTCTCATGCGGAAACAAAAACACAAACAAATATGTCGTCAACGGACAAATTCAAGACATTGAAGACGGAACTGAAATCTACCTTTACGATTTCTACAATTACAGAACACGCGATGCAAAACCGTTTGACACTGCAATAGTTACAAACGGAACATTCACATTTACCGACACAATCAGCAAACCGATGATGGCATACGCAAGCGCAAATCCAAGAAAAGGCGGTCTGGAATTCATCCTTGAAACCGGTAACATTAACATCAATATTGATGAAAACACCGTCACAGGCACTCCTTTCAATGACCGTCTAACACAATACTTTAACGAATGTAACGTGACAGATTATCAAAAAGAATCAGCTGAAATCATCAAGATATATTACAGCATTGATGATGAAAATGTTAAAGACAGTCTATCAAATCGCTTTGAGGAAATCCATGAACAATACATCATTAACTCCAATGAAGCCGCCGACAGACTTTTCAATGAAAATAAGAGCAACATTCTTGGCAAATACGCCGTTTCAGAACTTCTTGAAGCAGTGCCTACGGTAGAACAACTCCTTTCAATCCGCGACGCAGAAGGTTCTATTGTGAAAGATGATGAAAGACTTAACAGGGAAATCGAAAGACTTCAGGCTGCTGAAGCAACATCAGTTGGCAATCAATACATTGATTTTGAATGTATTAACTTCAGCACAAATGAATTAGGCAAGTTAAGCGATGTCATAGGCGGGAAATTAGCCATCGTTGATTTCTGGGCTTCTTGGTGCAGTCCATGCAGAGAAGAAATCAAGGAAAACCTTATTAGAATTTATGAAAAATACGCAAAACAAGGACTTGTGGTTGTCGGCGTTGACGTTTGGGACAAGATTGACAAACACGCAGCTATGGTTGAGCAACTCGGCATCACATACCCGCAAGTTATTGATACAGCGAATATTGCATCAAAGATTTACGGTTTCAACGGCATTCCGGAAATTATGTTAGTCGGGAAAGACGGCATCATCATCAACCGTGGAATCCGTGGAGAAGAAATTGAAAACGCTGTCGTGAATGCGTTGAACAAATAAGAATGCACGAGCTTCCGATAACGAAAAGCATTTTTAAGACTGTCATCGCCAAGGCTGAAAGTGTTGAAGCACAACACATCAGCCTTGTTGCGTTGCAGATTGGCGTCTTACGCGATTACATTCCCGAAATAATGCAGAAATATTGGGATTACATCGCAAAAGGCAGCATCGCAGAAGGTGCGAAAATTGAAATCGAAGAAATTCCGGTCACGGTACAATGCAATGATTGTCAGACGATTTACGATGTTGACATGAGTAACATTGAAAAAACGAGATGCCCGAATTGCGGATGCCAGCAAGGAAATGTCGTTACAGGAAGAGAAATGCGAATTGTCGGAATTGAGATTGATTAGAGATTAAAAATAAAATCATGTCAGAGTTAAAATATATTGATTTAAAGCAGTGCATTTTGGAGGACAACGACAACGTTGCCAACGAAATACGTTCATTATCAAAGGAAAAGAAATTCTTCGTCTGGAATATTATGTCATCGCCAGGAGCTGGAAAGACGACTTTCATTCTTTCAGTTATCAAACGTTTGATGGACAGATTCCGCATCGGTGTCATTGAAGGTGACATTGAATCGACCGTTGACGCACAGAAAATGCAGGCGTTGGGCATTCCGACCGTCCAGCTCAGAACCGGCGGCGACTGCCATCTCGATGCGGCGATGATTAAGAAAGCTATGGAAAACCTCCCGCTTGATAAACTTGACATCGTAATCATCGAAAACATCGGGAATTTAGTTTGCCCGGCGGAGTTCGACCTCGGCGCAGACCTGCCATCAATGCTTTTGAGCGTCCCGGAAGGCGATGACAAAGCATTGAAATATCCTTTGATGTTCACCGTTTGCAAAGCGTTGATAATCACGAAGATTGATTGCTTGAGTATGTTCGATTTCGATTTCGAAGCATTACAAATAAACGTCAAAAAATTGAACGCCGACTTGAAGTTGTTCCCGGTTTCAGCCAAAAACGGCGCCGGAATGGAGCAGTTCTGCAAATTTTTAGAAGAAATTGTAAATGAAAAAATACAATTATTAATTTAACAATTCCCAATAAAATGCCACTAACTTTTCGCTTTCCTTCTCCCAGTTAAACTCGTCAACGACAGCCTTTCTACCGTTCTTTCCCATTGCAATTGCTTCTTCAGGATGGTTTTTCAGCCAAATGATAGCGTCTGCTATTTCATTAACATTTGATGGGTCAACGCAGATACCGAAATGATATATCTCATTCATTTTCAATGCGTAAGGTGTATTTGAAATAATCACTGGAAGTTCCATCGACATATAATCGTAAACCTTGGTCGGGAAAGTGTCGATTTGGTTATATTGCCCGACATGAAGCAATGTCGAAGCTCCGATTGACGAGTTTTCCAAAACATCCAACATCCCCTTTTTATCAAGAAAACCTTTATATTCAACACATTGATATTCAGGCATTTGTTTTAATTCCTGCTCGTATGATTTCGGCATGAAATTTCCAGCGAGCTGCAATATTGCCTCGGCATTGAATGAAGCTTTCATCAATTGTGTAATGCCACGTTCTTTTGTGATTCCGCCAATCATGGCGACAAGCGGATTATCAGAAAACTTGACTTCTGCTTTTCGGGTATAATCAGCAATATTTGGTAAATTCCTGACAAACAATGATTTACGACAGCGTTTTTCAAAATAGTCTTTGCCATTCAAGGTGCAGACCTGAACAACCCCGTCAATACGTTTGCAAACAAATTTCTCATATTTCATGTAAAGATTCCCGATGAGTTTCATAAACAAAGCCGGAACCTTTATCACCTTGATTTTGTGTATGTTATCGTGCAACTGCCATCCATAAAATTCGTGACTGTCGAAAACCACGATTTTACCTTTCCTTTTCAATTTCAATCCGATTGAAAGAAGTTCCGGCTCATGCAGATGATAGATGTCAGCGTCAACTTGAAGAGCTGTCAGGTAACTCATTTTGTTACGTTTCCGAAGCAATTCAATGTTATTTTTAATCGGACAAAACTGCGTTATGCAATTAACTCCGTCTATGATTTTTGTCTCAAACTTATCACCAAAACCAACCAAAGTGACATCGAATCCATTGTCAACCAACGACTTACATTCCTTATGAAAAACGCGCATGTCATCCATTTTATGTTTGCTGATAAGATGGCACACCTTGATTTTTCTATTGAAACAATTGTCACTCATTTTTTTATTATTTGGTTAAATTATCAAGTATTTTTGAAAATTCCTTGGTCAGATTACGTCTTGAGAATTTTTCGACAACATCATTTTTATTCGTAACCAATTGATTTTCTTGATATTTAATAAACAAATCTTTAATAATTGATTTCATTTTCTCTTTGTCGTTGAAATCAACTGTGAAACCGCACGCAGTTTCTTTCAGAACTCTTGCAACATCGCCGTTTTCAGGAGCAACAGCCAAAATCGGGCGGCCGGAAGCAATATATTCAAAAAGTTTGCCTGTCAAGATGCACTCTGCTTTCTTCGCTATCGGTATCAGCAAAAGAAGCAGATCCGATTTGCGTTGATATTCAAGTACTTGAGTATGTTGCATATATTCAACATTTTCAACTTTTGATTCAAGATTTTTTTCTACCATATAGCTCTTGACTTTTCCGTCGATATGGCCGATAAGTTTGATTTTCAAATTGTTGGCAAATTCTGAATTTTCCCCGCAAAGTTCGTTGAGTGCATCCCATATCACAAACGACTCATTCGGAAGAAGAACGCCGGTGTAGGTTATCGTAAACTTTTCGTTTCTTTCAAAATTATTTTCAGAGCAAACGCACTCATTATCAAAGCCATTTGTCACAACGTGAACGTTTTTAGCACCGAGGTTTTCAAGGTCAGCGGCTTCGTGCCATCCAACGGCGACAACTTTGTCAGCCTCAGTAAGCACCTGTTTTTCAAGTCTTTTATGTTTTCGCAGACTGCATTTTGACAATTTCAGCGAGTCAAAATAGAAAATCTCCGTCCACGGGTCACGGAAATCGGCGACCCAAGGGATATTTAGTTTTTTATGTAACGCTTTGGCTATCAAGTGCATTGAATGCGGCGGACCAGTTGAAATTATTGCGTCAACAGGATTTTCCTTAAGATATTTCGACAAAGACCTGACCGACGGTTTTATCCACCAGCAGCGGGCATCCGGAATAAAGAAATTACCTCTGATCCAAACGCTCAGGTTCTCTTTCCAAGTGGATTTCTGCTTTCCTTCGTTGATGAAACCTGCTTTTACCTTTTCTTCTTTTTTAATTCCAAGAAGCTTTTTGTAAAAGGTATAAGGTTCAACTATCGGTCTTCTGACAATCTCCACTTCAGGTGCGACATCCTTTTCCAAAGACGGGTCTTCAACAGGATATTCGGCATCTTCGGCAGTGTAAATCACTGGTTGCCAACCGTTTTCGGGCAGATACTTCGACATCTTCAGCCAACGCTGAACGCCGGAGCCACCAGATGGCGGCCAGTAATATGTGATTATCAAAACACGTCTCATCACCACGAATTGAACGAATTGAACGAATTACATAAACACCACGAATCTCACGAATTACACGAATTTTGTTCCTTTTTCTTTCTGTAAGTCATGTAGATAGCAATGAACAACCCTGCAACAAGGATGAACGAAGTAAGCAACTGAATTGCATTTCCGACCTTCCAAATCCTTGGTTCATAACGCATTACGATTTCATGCTGACCTGCTGGAATGATTGCCGAGCGCAAGATGTAATCAGAGCGGAACAACGGACTTTCCACTCCGTCAATCCACATAATCCAGCCTTTCTTGGTCCAGATTTCGGAGAAGACAACGAGTTCGTCTTTTGACGAATCGAAGTTGTACGTCAACTGATTCGGTTCATAATCAACGAGTTTTATCGTTCCTTCAGCCGGAGTCGCAGTGAAATCGCCGATGACATCTTTAAATTCCTCATTGACAATCGCAACATTTTTCACATCCGTCGTCGCAATGGCATCTATTTCATCGTTGGGTGTCGCAACCCATTGAATATCAGAAACAATCCATGCATTTCCGAAAGCCTCGCGATTCGGATAGACAGTATTTTTGTCATCTTTAGGATAGATGATATATTTCGTGTTCAACATGTCAAGCACCTTGAAATAATTCGCATCCGTCTTGCCAGAAAGGTAATGATCGATAATATCCTGATAACGACGCAGTTTTGCACCGTGGTATCCACCGACAGATTTATGGAAATACGAAGTTCCGGCATCGTTGAAAGTACTCGTCGCAAGATTGATCACACGATAATCAAGCGAGTTGTCGTTCATAATTGCCTTATCTATATCACTGATTACGAATGGCTTATCAAATTTACGCTTGTCAATGAAATTGTCGTTGTTCAGATAACGTCTGTCAATTGTGAACATATCAGCCACAACCAAAACCGCCAATGACGCAAACATGACGTTTGATTTCATTTTTCCTTTGATATTCAATAAGATAACAGCGGCTGCGACAATGATGAAAAGCAGGCTTCTCATTGCGTCTTTCTTGAATATCTCGACTCGGACATTTTCCAATTGGGTGGCGAAAGTCTGGTACATCGCGCCATCTTTTCCTGACATAAGTTGTTGAAATTGAATCGATTCACCTTTACTTAAGAAGTTAAAGAACGTCTGCGGCATAATATAAAACATCAAACAGAAACCGCCGGTCAAGCCCAACGAGATCCAGAAATATTTCATATTATTTTTCAACACTTCATGATTCTTGAAAATTTCCGCCAAGGCGAGGAAAGCGAGCAGCGGCATACATACTTCAGCGATCACCAACGTCATTGAGACTGCGCGGAATTTGTTATAGCCGGGTACGAAATCGAGGAAGAAATCGGTGAATCCCATGAAATTCTTGCCCCAGCTGAGCAATATTGAGAGAAGTGTTGCTGCAAGAAGTGCCCATTT
This sequence comes from Bacteroidales bacterium, assembly GCA_024400395.1. Lineage (GTDB taxonomy): Bacteria > Bacteroidota > Bacteroidia > Bacteroidales > F082 > Limimorpha. The sequence continues at coordinate 88,070 of JAKSMW010000004.1, read as the reverse complement.
GTATTTTCCTTTCACGATGAAAAGTCCGAGTATGAACAGGAAACAGACTATTGCTCCTACATAGACGGGGCCGCTTGTGCCGGGTTGGTCGCCCCAATAAGCGTTCTGTTGCGCTATCGTTGAACGGAAGCGGGAATCGGCGACATCAAGAGCGGTGTTTCTGTTTCCGATATAACCCGACGCACCGCCTTTGACATTAGGAATCATCAGACTCCACGTCTCCCCTATTCCGTAACTCCATTGAGTGATATAATCGCGGTCGAGGCCTTTTGTCTGATTTTCAACGTTTTTCGTCAAAACCGGTTTGCCGCGCATCGTTTCTTTTCCAAATTCATAATTTGCGTAAAGCGTTGTGGTACAAGTCATTATGGCAAGAATCGCAACACCTGCCAAGATTCCGCTCGCCTTGAAAAATTCAAGATATTTCTTTTCTTTTACTACTGAAACAAATTCCGCAATCACGATGCAAAGCACGGTCAGCAACAGATAATACGTTATCTGAAGGTGTCCGGCACGTACTTCGAGTGCCAACGCTATAGCGGTGAGGACTGCGCCCCAGAAATATTTCCCCTTGTAAGTCAACAAGATACCAGCAATTACGGGAGCCATGTAAGCCATCGCCATCGCCTTTGAGTTATGTCCGGCACCTATTATTATAAACATGTATGACGTAAATCCATACGCCAACGCACCGATGAAACTCACCCATATCTTGCAATCCATCACGAGAAGCAGAATGAAAAATCCCAACATGCTGATGAACACGGCTCCGACAGGATGCGGGAAACCTGCGTTCAGCAACCGGTGGATATATGTAATAAGGTTGCTGTTCTGCGGGACGCTGATGTTCCAGGCCGGCATTCCGCCGAACATTGAGTTTGTCCAAAGACTTTGTTCCCCAGTTTGTGCCTTAAAATCAACGATTTCCTTCGACATCCCCTTATACATTTCGATGTCGTGTTGTTTGATACGCTTTCCTTGGATTATCGGAGAAAAATATATCAACGTAATCAATGCAAAGGCAACGATGCAAAGTACGATGCCGAGAGATTTCTTGTTTTCCGTGAAGAACCTGTTCATTTTAATAAATCACCTTTTTACAATACTTATTTTCTTGAGTATCAATAATTAACAGATAAAACTTATTACCCTTTCCAACATTTTCAATCAATTCGCCAAGTGAGATTTTGTTCTCCCCTGCCTGAAGTTTCACGTAATCTTTTTTGAGAATCTCTTTTCCGTCAAGGGAGATTAAACGCAGAGTGGCATCTTGTGGCTTTTCAGAGTTGAGATAACAAACACTATTGGCATTCAACGGATTAGGAGCAATCTCCATTTCGAAGACATCGGAATTAATCTCATTCAGGCCGATGTTGTTCCATTCAAAGCAGCCCATGTCGATTCTGTTATTGAAGACACGTACCTGTCCGTTCAGGTCAAATTCAGGAATAAACATTCCCTCAACGTTTTCAAGGCCTTTGTCGATGCAGGGGCTTTCACTTGAAAGTCTAAAGTTATATGCTTCAGTATCAACAAATAACGGATCTTCATTTATCATGTCGATGTAAAATTCTTCAGTATAAAGATCCGGATTATGAAAAATTGAGTCGAGACCGTATTGAATATTTCCATTTTGGAACACCGGCCAGTTACCATCGCCCCAGAGCCAGACCTGCGAGCCATAATAATATTCGTATTCACTGCCTGTAAGATCATAATAAACAGCATGATTTCCATAAATGATTGAATTACTGATAATTGGGTCTGACTCAAAAGATATTTGCATACCTGCACCACCGCCACCGCCGCAAATATTGTTGACCAACGTGAAATTATTGAGTTCCGGACTTGCTGTCGCCATCGCCATACCGCCACCGTAATGCACCACTTCGTTATTGTAAGCCAACACGTTAGACATTTTCACGTCAAGATGTTTGCTTCGTTGGAGACCGAGTCCGCCGCCGTTTGTCGCATAATTGTTATAGAAAATCGCATTATTTAGGACCACGTTACAGCTGTCGAAACTGCAGCCGCCGCCGTAGCCGGAAGGAATGTAATTGTCGTGTGAGACCATGTTTTCTATTTCCACGTCGCAGTTGATGAAATAAAAGCCGCCGCCGTATGTGTAACTGCCTTCGTAGCCATAGCCTTCGTTGTTATATGCTTCACAATCAATCACTTTGATTGACGAATGCTCGGCGCAGATGCCGCCGCCCCTGAAATGGAAAATGTTGTCGTGAAACACGCAGTTGCTGACTTCGGCATCATTGACATTGAAGAATCGCAAGGCCGCGCCGCTTCCGCCAATCGGGGTTTTACCGTATGAGAAGTCACAATATTTCAAGACGACATCATTGCATTTTCTGAATTCAATACCGCCCCAGCCGCCTTTAATCGTTTCATAATCAGCGAATCCGGTCGTGTCGGCAACAGAAAATGTTATCCTGTTGTCTTCAGTTCCTTCCGCTTTGAAAGCACCTGACACGTTGATAGTGAAATTCTTCGCCGAGACAACCGTCGTTCCTGGCTCAACTGTCAGATTATCACTGACATAGACATCGCCAATAAGCATAATCGTACCATTCCATGTGCCATTTTGTTCGCCAATCACTTCTGTAACTTGGGCGTTAGCATTATTAACCAACAAGGCAAAAAACGCTGCAATAAAAAAGTAAAGATTCTTTCGCATATTTTTAATATTTTAATCGCCAAAATTACATAATTTTAGCTTACGGAAGTTCGTTTTTTTTTACTATTTTTGCAGCATGAAAAAAATTTTAGATTACATAGTTTTAATATTTATCGCATTGATTATCAATGGATGCGCCAATGCCGTTTCTCCAACCGGCGGTCCCAAAGACGAAATTCCGCCTGTGGTTTTAGGCACATCTCCAGATAATTTTTCAAAAAATTTTTCGGACAAAACCATCAACGTCACCTTTGACGAGTTCGTCACGCTCGACAATGCCAACAAAAACATCCTGATTTCGCCACCGCAGAAAAAGTCGCCGACATACCGTCTGAACGGGAAAACTCTTCAAATCAGGTTTGAGGAGGATTTGAAACCAGAAACGACATATTCCATCAATTTCGGCAATGCCATAAAAGACCTGCACGAAGGTAACATATTGAAAGACTATGTGTTTGTGTTTTCGACAGGAGAAAACCTTGATACTCTCTCGCTTGCCGGAAAAGCGGTTTCGGCACAGACTTTAAAACCGGCGGAGGACTTCTTCGTCTTCCTTTATTCCGATGATAACGATACCGTCAAACTCGATTCGCTGCCTTACTGCATCGTCCCGAATTACATGACAAAGACAAACAAAAAAGGCGAGTTTGCGTTTTCAGGTCTCGCCGGCAAGGAATATCTTCTTTTCGCAATCAAAGATGTCAATTCAAACATGCTTTTCGACCTTCCAAATGAAGAAATCGGTTACTATCCAGAAATGGTGAAACCTCAATATATTCCTGTAAATCAATTTGTTATTGACACAGCAATAAAAGACTCCGTTGTAATGAAACCTGCTCCTTTCGACACAACGAAATATAATCTCAACACTTTTGTCGAAGAAGATTCCATTCAGAAACTTCTTAAAAAAGAGACTCTTGATGACGGAGTGCTTCGCTTTACTTTCCGCTATCCCGCTGATAATGTGAGCATTGAGCCAAAAGACGAGCTTCCCGACAGCATCAAAATCATGAAAGTTTTTTCCGCAAAAAAAGACACGGTTTCATGGTTTGTGACGCCAGAAATCGACAGTCTCTGGATTTGCATCAATTATGATACAATAATAAAGGACACGACACATTACAGCCTTAAAATGCGGAAGGCCGTGAAACCGAACAAACGCAAGAAAGACGAAGAAGAAGTTGTCGTAAAACGGCTGAACATCAAAAACAACGCTTCGGGCAACAAACTGAAGCCGGAACAGCAGCTGATTCTTTCATTCAACGACCCGATTGTTGACGTTGCGATGCGCGACACAATGTGGTTTATCACCACTAAAGATACGATTTACAATGACTTACATTTTACAAAAATTGATGAATACGGTTTTCAATATAAAGTTGAAAAGAGTTTCAAACCCGAAGAAAAGTACCAGATTATCATTCCTGATTCGGTGTTTTTCGGTTTCCGCGGCTTGACCAACGACACTTTGAAACTCGGCTTTTCAGTCCCGGAACTCGCACAATACGGCAACATTTATCTTACCGTCGAAGTGCCTGAAAACGTTCCGCAAATTATTGTGGATTTGCTCGATACAAAAGATAAAATTATTGACAAACAGATAATTACAGAGACACAAGAGGTCGCTTTTGAATATCTTGAAGCCGGAAAATATAAATTAAGGGCCACTTACGACATGGATGCCAACGGCGAATGGAGTCCAGGCAGTTTCCGACGTAAAATCCAGCCGGAAAAGATTGTATTTTACAAGACCGAACTTGATGTAAAAGCCAACTGGGACATTGATTTAGATGAGCCTTGGGAGCTTTAATTTGTTAAAAGATAAAATATTAGATATAAAATTGAAGAGATGAAAATTTCAGGTCAAATTATTGATGTTGTCGGGAGAAAGATGTTTCCCGGCACAGTGACGGTGGAAAACGGCAAGATTACCGACATCGTTGAGGAACCGAACAACAGCACAAACATAATTATGCCGGGCATGGTTGACGCACACATTCACATCGAAAGTTCAATGCTTGTGCCGTCGGAGTTTGCGAGAATGGCTGTCGTTCACGGCAGCGTCGGTGCGGTATGTGACCCGCATGAAATAGCCAACGTATTGGGCATCAACGGAATACGTTTTATGATTGACAACGGAAAATCAGTTCCTTTCAAATTTTATTTCGGCGCGCCGAGCTGTGTTCCGGCAACGACTTTCGAGACATCGGGTGCTGTCATCGACCACAACGACATCGAAACCTTGATGGCGATGGACGACATCCATTTCCTTGGCGAGATGATGAATTACCCCAGTGTCATTTTCAATGACGAAGAAGTTCACCTGAAACTCGAAGCCGCAAGACGTCACGACAAACCCATCGACGGACACGCACCGGGCGTGACTGGAGACGACGCAAAAAAATATGTCGGAGCCGGAATAAGCACCGACCACGAATGCTTCACTTTGGAGGAAGCACTTGAAAAAGTGAAACTTGGCATGAAAATATTAATCCGCGAAGGCAGCGCAGCCAAAAACTTCGATGCCCTCGTGCCGCTTTTCAAAACCTGCCCCGACAAAGTCATGTTCTGCTCCGATGACCGTCATCCAGATGACCTCATAAAATGTCACATTAACGATTCCGTAAGACGCGCAATATCATTGGGTTACGACAAATTCGATGTTATCAGAGCCGCAACCGTGGCACCCGTTGAACATTATAAGATGAAAATCGGTCTTCTGCAAAAAAACGACCCCGCCGACTTTATCGTCATTGATAACTTCAAGAATTTCAATGTCTTACAGACTTACATCAATGGTGAACTCGTGGCTGAAAACGGAGAAAGCAAACTCGCTCATATTGCGACTACACCTATCAACAACTTCAATGCCGAACCTGTCACCGCAGCTGATTTTTACGTTGAAGAAAACGGAAAGAAAGTCAATGTGATAGAAATCATTCCCGGACAATTGGTGACAAACAAAGTCGTTGTTGACCGCCACGACCCTGATGTCTTGAAAATCGCCGTCATCAACAGATACCAAAAGTCAAAGCCAGCTGTCGGCTATGTCAAGAATTTCGGTCTGAAAAGAGGTGCATTGGCGTCAAGCATTGCCCACGACAGTCACAATATTGTTGTTGTCGGATGCAGCGATGAAGAGATGGCAGCCGCTGTAAATCAAATCGTTACATGCAAAGGCGGCATCACCGCATATTCAAAGGAAATCTGCGTCACCATGCCGATGCCTGTCGCCGGCCTGATGAACAACGGCGACGGTTACATGGTTGCGGAGGCATACAAAGATGTCGATAAGTTTGCAAAAAACCTCGGCACGACGCTTAACGCTCCGTTTATGACAATGGGATTCATGGCGTTGTTGGTCATCCCATCGTTGAAACTCAGCGACAAAGGACTATTTGACGGCGACAAGTTCCAGTTTGAGAATCTGATGGCGGAGTAAAAATTTAGCAAGACAAAACAAAAAATCCATATTTTAGCAAACTAAATATTTTGAATATTATGACTCCATTATACCCAGTTATCAAACTTCACAAAGGCAAAGACGATGCAGTGAAACGTTTTCATCCTTGGATTTTTTCGGGTGCCATCGAATCAGGTCCTGAAGGCATTCAAGCAGGTGATATTGTGACAGTTACAGATAATAACGACGAGATTATCGGCACCGGTTTCTGCGAGGCAGGCAACATCGCCGTGAAACTTCTCTCATTCGAAAACACAAAAATCGGCGCAATGTTCTGGCAGCAACGCCTCAACGCCGCTTTCGAGAATCGTAAAGCTCTCGGATTTGTTGATAATCAACATACTAACTGCTACCGTCTCGTCCATTCCGAAGGCGACGGACTTCCGGGGCTTATCATCGACATCTACGGAAAAACCGCTGTCATCCAGGCGCAGACTGAAGGTATGGCGTTGAACATCAAGGCGATAGCTCTCGCACTTGAGGCAATCCCAGATTTGAAACTTGAAGCGATTTACAACAAGAGTTCCGAAGCAATGCAGCGCATGGGAAAAGATGCCGTTGATAACGGTTATCTCCTTGGCGGAAAATGTGAGGATTTCGTTCTCGAAAACGATTCTAAGTTCTTGATTGACTGGGAAGAAGGTCAGAAAACGGGCTTTTTCCTCGACCAACGTTTCAACCGCGATTTAGTTGGAAAACTTGCGAAAGACCGCACTGTCTTGAATACTTTCTGCTACACGGGCGGCTTCTCGGTGACAGCATTGAAAGGCGGCGCAAAACAGGTTATCTCCGTTGATAGCTCGAAGAAGGCGTTGACAGTTTGCGAAAAAAATATCGAATTGAACGGATTTTCAAAAGATACAAACCCAATCATAGATGAAGATGCCAAGCTTTATCTTCAGAACATGCCTGAAAATCAATTTGATATGATAATCCTTGACCCACCGGCTTTTGTAAAAAATCACAAGTCATTGCACCGCGGGCTTCTTGGTTATAAATTCATCAACAAAGAAGCAATCAAGAAAATCAAAGAAGGCGGACTTCTGTTCACGTTCAGCTGCTCACAAGCTGTTGACAGAGCACAATTCCAAAGCATCGTGATGGCAGCGGCTATCGAAACCGGCAGGAAAATCAGGATTTTACATCAGCTTTCGCAACCGGAAGACCATCCGATTAACATTTATCATCCGGAAGGCGCATACCTCAAAGGGCTGGTCCTTCAGATAGGATGAAAAAGTATGTGACACACAGATTAAATGCGCATTTATTACAAAAATAGGACGACAATTTGCCGTTCTATTTTGTTTATCTGCGTTATCAGATACTATTTGCAGGAAAGTTTTTCAATTGTTTTCGTTGTGGAAAATCCTTCCACGAGATCGATTGTCTCGACGCACCCGCCTTTTGCCATCACAATGCCGTAGCCCACGATGTCTTCAGGTTTGTAGTCGCTACCTTTCACGAGGACATCGGGCTGCACCTTATTAATTAATTGGTAAGGCGTGTCTTCATCGAAAAGCGTCACCGCACTAACAAAACCGAGGGCGGCAAGCACGAAGGCACGGGCGTTCTCATCGTTGACGGGACGTGACGGGCCTTTGAGACGGCGCACGGAAGCGTCGGTGTTCAAACCTATTATCAGGACATCACCTTTCGCAGCGGCTTTTGAAAGATATTCAACGTGACCGCGATGTAAAATATCGAAACAGCCGTTGGAAAACACGATTTTCTTTCCGCTTCGGCGACATTCTTCAAGCCAATTTTCAAGATTCTTTCCGTCAAGTATTTTGCTTTTAATATTTTCAAAGTAGTTCATAATCAAATTTTTATAATTTATTTTTAAACACAAGTTGCACAAGTTTATATCACGAGTTGCACAAGTTTTTCAATTTAAAGATTTATTTTTTAACACAAGCTGCACAAGTTTATATCACGAGTTGCACAAGTTTTTTAATTTAATGTTTATTTTTTAACACAAGTGCACAAGTTTTTTAATTTTTTGCTTCTCTTTTATCGAAAAACATCATTACGATGTAAGCCACGACTCCGGTGATGATGTAGAAAATCATCTGTGAGCCGTGGTTTAAGGCTGCAAAGGAGCCGGCGGTCTGCTCGGAAATCCCGTAAAAACCGCTCAACAGCGTGATACAGATGAAATGATAAGTGCCGATGCCGCCAGGAACCGGTGCCACCACGCCCAATGTCGCAATGCCGAGAAGAGTGACAGCCTCGACAAAACCGAGCTGCGACGTCTCACTCAACATGTAAAACGGCAGCCATGTCATGACGACATAAAATCCCCAAACCCCTAACGTGTAAAGAATAAAACGCCACTTTCTTTTCATTGTGACGACACTCTTGACACCATCGACGAAGCCGTGCCAAATCTTGGCAAGTTTGCTGCTTTTCTTGCAAAGTCTGATGATGAAGATTACGAAAACGACGGCTGCCGCCACTGCAACCACACCGAGCATGACATTGCCTTTCACCTTATTAATTAATGGTATCATCCATGAAGTGATCAAAGTTCCGAGCAGCTGCCATTGGAATACGATGACCAAGAACGCGAGCAGGAAAAGCACGCACAGGTCGATGATGCGTTCGGAGACGACGCTGCCGAGGTTTTTGTCGAACGGGATGTTTTCCTTGCGTTTGAGGACGGAGCAGCGCACCACTTCGCCGAGGCGCGGGAAGATGCAGTTCGCGAAATACGCAATCAAGACGGCGCCGTAGGTTGAAGACGCTCGCGTCTTGTAGCCCATCGCCTCAATCTGGATGTTCCATCTCAACGCCCTGAAAAACAACGAAGCCGCGAGGCATACCAGACTCAGCAAAAGCCACGAGATTTTAGCGGTTTTCACGTCATTCCAAAGCCCGTGCAGGTTCACATTGCGGAAGCTGAACCACAGCAATGCGAGTCCGAGAGCGAGAAACGCTATGTAAGACAACGACTTAGAGACTTTTTTATTCATAATTCCAAAAACTTTGCAAATTTACATAATTAGAAAATATAAATTACAACAGATTGAAAAAATTAGTATCTTTGCAGCCGAAAAGTTGCCCCGGTAGTTCAACGGATAGAATGGAAGTTTCCTAAACTTTAGATTTGGGTTCGATTCCCAGCTGGGGTACAGAAACAAGGAGTTAAATATTTAATTGACAGATATTTAGCTCCTTTATTTTTTAAAATACATACAATTACTTTTCATTAAATCACAGCCAGAAAAAAAGGGGCGGCTCTTGCCACCCCCTTGCTAACAGAATGTTTATTAATAACTCAATCTACTTATTTACATGTGGAAACTGGGCGCACAGAAAGTCCACCATGGCGACCGAAATCATATATGCCATTAAATCCGACAGAGAAGCTCAAACAAAATGCGACCTCAGGGTATTCGGATTCTAACGAACTAGACCAATAAGTACCGCACATAAAGGCATCATAGTGACTCTCATCAATGTGGTAGCCGGCAGCCGGCAGGAAGATGCTGTTGTCGTTCTGCCCAGTGACAAGAATACCAGGAACTCCATTTTGTGTTGTCCAGACAAATGTACAATTGGTCTTCAGCTCATTGATTTCGTCGCATGTCGGCATTCTCCAATTTTCGCCCCATTTGACATGAGCAACATCATCATCAGGATCAAGAATAGTTTTATTGTCAACTACACCGAAATGTGAATCCGAACAATATTTTGTGATGGAATTACATGAATCGTTGTACCATTTGTATGAAAGAAACCAGCCGTAATAGTTCTTTGTCGTGGTCTCACCCCATGCGAAGTAGTCACCTAAATCTTCTGGCGTGTTTGCTCCAACGTTACATGTCGCCCACAGCAATCCGCTTGGGAGACCAAGATCAACATATTCATGCTCACCACTCCAACTTCCGATCTTGGTTGTGAAACTTATCTCTGAACCAAACCCAGTACCTGCATCATTGATGGCATACGCCCGAACATAATACTTGGTGTTTTCTATGAGTCCTGTTATATTCGATGTAAATTTACCCAAGCCTTCTCCGTCAGATGTATGAAAATCTGATGGCGTTGGGTTGGGTTCAGTATTCCAACATACACCACGTTCAACAACTCTCCAACCGTTCTCCATCTTTACCTCACCACCGCAAACAGCCGTTGTAGCCGTCACCTCTGTTATGTCATTGGTGGTGACAGTCGCCACAGTCTGAACTGAACCGCCACCAGATTCAGTATTGGCTTTATTACACGATACGAAAAATGTCATCGTGATGCAAATCAAAGCCATTGTATTCGCTTTAACAAACTTGTCCATTTACCTATACTTATTTATTTTCCTGGCAACACTTTATATTTATAAACTTATTGCACATCCTTTACAAGACGAACTGGAATGCCATAAAAAACATATGTGTTAGTACGTGTCACATTGATTGAAGTTAAAAATAGAATTTCAGCGCATGTTGGGTTTGGCTCAAATCTGTAAGAAGACCAATATTGGCATTGATTTTGGCTGTTTTCATATTGTGAGCCAGTGCGAGAACCAGACACAGGCAGAAATACAGCTCCTGCTGATTCCATTATTTCCCATTGTTCTTTGCTGAAGGTATTAACTTGGGAATAATATTCGGCACCATTCCCATTTGCAACTCCTGGTGTAAATCTAATGTTTTCTGGCAGTTGCCAATTATCCGGCAAAAGAATCAAGCCATTTTGATTGTTCACGCATCCAACAGCTTTAAGATGTTCGCAATTTGAACGTCCCAATATCAGATACCACCATTCATCTCCACTCAAAGTGTACCAATCATTACCGACATTATGTCCCCAATCAACGAAATTACCTCTATATGAATTTACATCAATTGCTGTATCTATGCCAAAGAATGTACTTGCAGTGCTCCAACCGAACAAGTCGATATAACCATCATGAGAAAAGTCACCGCAGTGATTGTTCTTTTCTCCGCAGATGTCATATTGGTGCTCGGCAAATCGCCAATCAAATGATGATTGGTTGTACTGCAAGTTACCGCTCGCAAAATAGACTTGCTTCGTCTCACTAACAGAAAACGCTCCATTTATGAAGCCAAAAATTTTGCTTGGCTTGGGTTCTTCAGATTCTTTTTTGCAACCAACAATCATTATTGATGTTGCAAAAAACATCAACAATAGCAATTTCTTCATGACACTTGGTTTTATTTTACCATTTCTCTAACAAGGCGAACAGCATTTCCGTTCTGACGGTCGCAGGCCCATGGTTCCATTCCCGCATATGATGAGATTTGAAGAGCTCCTGCATAGTAATCACCAGCTCCTAATGACGACCAATAGAATCCGCCATATTGAACATCAGACACATCTGTTCCTAACCTTGTCCCTGGGCAGGGTAAAAACACAGCACCTGCTGATTCCATAATTTGCCATTGTTCGACGGTATAATTGTTAGCTTGGGCAAAACTATCATTACCTGATCCTATAGCTCCACCAGGTGTAAAGGTTACACCTTCTGGCAATGTCCAACTATCTGGTAAAACAACGCAACCATTTACTCCATTCACACATGCGGCTCCATAAAGTTGGTCTGCATTTAAACGCTCATAGGTCATATATGCAAATTCATCGTCTGTCAATGTAAACCATTCTTCACCCATTTCGTTACCCCAATCGACAAAGTCTCCATTATAATTAAGTGCATTATCTGAAGTGCAAATTCCATAATATGTACTCGAGGTGCTCCATCCAAACAAATCAATCCAACCTGAATAATCCATTGAACAGTTTGAATTGTCAGAACCAATTACATCGTACTGATTTGCTGCAAATCGCCAAGTTTGCGTAGATGGCTGACATTGCAAATTGCCTGATGAGAAACAGATCTGTTTATTTGGTCCAACCGAAAATGCATATGATGCATTGGCTTCAGTTGTAAAGCTTGATGTGACGTACAGATATACTTCCTTTGTATTAGTATCCATAACAAATGCATAAATAGTGTAATCAGTTTGATGTTTAAGTCCGGTGAAAACTTGTTGTTGAGAACCATGCAACATGAAATCTGAATAGGTATATGACATACCAGCAGTAGCATACAATGCAATCAATTCATCCATTTCTGCAATAGATTTGGCTATCATTTCTTCCTGGGTTCCCATTTCTGATGTTAGGACACAAGATACCGAGTAATAAGCAAGATCATCTGAAATAACACAATCATAAGTTGCCCCCGAAGTGCCTATTTCAACTTCATTCAAAGTTAAAGTCACATTGTAAAGATTCTCTATGACAATAACCTTGCAAACCTTGCGAATTTCACCACTGGTTGCAGAAACCATTGCTGTACCTTTTGAAACACCTGTTACGACACCATTTTCCACAGTGCAGATTTCGGGATTACTGGATTCCCACGTAATAGCAGCATTTGCGGGTTCTACGGTTGCTTTGATAGTTGCTGTTTGGCCAACAACCACAGTAACAGACTCGTCAATTGTCAAACTTGTTGTCTGTGGTGACGGCGTTTCGTTTTTCTTGCATGAACTCATACATACAATGATTGTAATGATGCATAGAACAATACTTTGAATTCTTTTCATCGCATAAAAATTTTGATAATTTCTCCTACTCACTTAATCGGCTTTTCGGTTACTCCGTTTTTAATTATTCAACAAACTTTTTACATTGTGTAATTTAATTAAAGCATTTCTGCACGTTAATTTTTGAATTACGCTGCAAAATTACAACGCCATAAAAATTTTGTCAATATTTCCACCCGTGGCAAAAGGGGGCAAAGGAAGAAAAGCAGGGGGCAATTAGGGGGCAAATTTCAATATATTTGTGATAATCAGTATTTTGACAAGAATTCAACTATAGATATGTCATCACCTACAATGCCAAGTTGTCTGCGCAATCTTTTCCGTGCAGACTTTACACTTTCAGAACTTACGTTGGTCAGATTGGCCACATCCTTGATGTTTAAGTTAGCTTTTATGTATGCGCACAGCCTAAGCTCATTTTGTGTCAACTTGGGGAAATCAGCAAGCAATTTTTCATAAAATTCCGGATGAACCTGTACGAAATAATAGTCAAAGTCTTTTTTGGTTCCGTCATTCAACATTTTCTGCAAATCTTTTATAATAGTCCTGATGTTGTCACTTCCTTTGGGATTGCTTTCATGACGTTCAAGTTTTTCAATGATTTCCGTCAGTAATTCATTGTTCTGAATCTGACTCATAGATTTCGACGTTATCTCTCTGTTCCGCAAATTTAATTCGTCAGAAAGATATTTCTCCTTGCTTTTCTTTTCAGAATAAACAGACAGCAAAATCACAATTACGATGACAAACAATGATGCCGATATTATCAAAATATTTCTTTGCCTAATCTTTGATGCTTCTTTCTCGACAATGAGTCTGTCCTCCATCAGCCTGACTTCCTGCTGGGCTTTGTTCAATTCGATTTGTTCGATATCCGAAATTCTGTTCACGCTGTCATTAAGCATGTTGAATTGGTCAAAAACATCAAAAGCCTCTTCGTGACGTTTTAAAAATCTTAAAATTTCTATTTTTCTGTTAAAGCATATTAATTCTTCCTTCAAAAAATGTTTTTCACATGCTATTGATAAAGCGTAGTTAATATAATCCAAAGAACTGTTGTAATCTTTCATTTGGAATTTGACATTTGACATACCTTTATACAGATTTGTGAGATTTATATTCGATAACTCATCTTTGTTTCCAATAACATCCATATAATATTTCTCTGCGTCTTCAAAACAATGCATATTGACGTATATATCTCCACGATGTATCAAGCTATTTATTCTATCATCCTCATTTCTGCAAAATATTTGAGATGAATCGCAATATTTGATAGCTTCGTTATACAAACCGCAATCGTTGTAATAAACACTTATGTTATAGTAAAGATTATACGGACTCGCTGTTGTCATTTTACATTTGGCTATAGCATCCTTCATTATTACAAATGATTCATTAGACTTGCCCATATTGTAAAGAAGGGCACTTTCATTAGTTAATAAACCAACATGTATTTTGAGTAAATCAGGATTATCATTTGTTATTTTGAATCCATTTTGTAATTGGGTGTATGAATCATTATACATGTTTAACAACATCAAACAATAACTTTTAGCAAGAAACAACCGTGATTTTAATTCTTGTTTTTTGGATGAGTTTTTTAATGTCTCAAGGCTCTTCAATCCACTGTTGAAACACATCATTGCATCAGCATATCTTTCAAGTTCACAATAGTAACCTCCCATGTAATAATCACTAACCGCTTTGTAATATAAACTGCCAATTTTAGTTGAAATCTCTGACAAGTCAATTATATAGTCGTAACAGTTTTTAACATTATGATGTTTGTTGAAATAGAATAATACTTCACACAGCACCTCGGCTCTCGCTGCGTTTTCATTTTCATTCTCCTTCAGCCTCATCATCAAGCTATCCGGAACACAAAATTCTTCTTCCTGCGCCCGACCTGAAACGCCGGCCAACATCAATATTAATATAAGGAGTGCCCTTTTCATTTTGCTCTTAATTTGATGGAACTTTATCTAAATTTTAAAGTGCAAAAGTAAGCATAAAACTAAAAATCCGTTAAAAAAATTTTCAAAAACCATGATGCAAAAACATTACACTCCACACTTCGCAATCACATACAAATCCGATAGTTACGGGAAATCGAAAAATCCAATTGCACAAAACAAACGTCCATTTCACGCTGCAAAACCACTACTTTGTCAGAATTTCACTTCGACTACGGTATAACAACGCAGGTTCAGGCGGTTCAGGCTTCAAAATCAAAAAACAAAAATCTGCCTGTGATTTTCTATCCTATACATCCCAAGCCGTTGCGGACGAAAAACGCTTCCGCTCCGTACAACGGGACGTTCTCCATCCAATTCTGATCGATGTACGGTTTCATGCTGAAACGGACACCTTTCAACGCTTTGTCGGCATGGTCATCTGTAATAAAAGCACGCAGCGATTTCGCGTGTACGTTCTCTTCAGCCTTCACTTCGACAGGAATCACACGCTCCGCGCCTTGCACCACAAAATCGATTTCCTGAGTGCTGCCGTCTTTGCTGAAATAAAAAATATTGCGTTCCATATCGTCGTGTTTTTCGAGCGATTTCATTTGAGTAAGGACAAAATTTTCCGTAAACGCCCCCTTGAACTCTGAAAACACGTCCGTTCCAATAAGCATGGCCGATGAACGCGCCCCCGACATGCACGCCAGCAGCCCGTGGTCGTGAAGGTAAATCTTGAATGCGGAGCTGTCGGCGTAGAACTTCAGCGGCTCCGCAGGATTACTCACCCGCTCTATTTTGTATATTATCCCGGCATTCTGCAACCACTGTATCGCCGTCTCAAACTCGGCGGCACGCGCCCCTTTTCTGATTACTCCGAAAATAAATTTCTTGTTTTCCTTAGCCAATTGCATCGGCACGCTGTTCCACACCTGCTGAATGCGCAGTATATCGGTCTTGGTGTGCTTGCCCATGTCCTTCAAATAAGCCGAGATGATGCTTTGCTGTATGCCACGAACCTTTTTCGCATCGTGAGTGGCCACCCATTCCTGAACGGCTTCAGGCATACCGCCCACAAAATAATACTGGCGCAGATATTCGGTCATGGTCTCGTGGTGAATCAAAAGCGTGTCCCATTTCATTTCCAAAAGCGCACCGGCAAGCTGCTTCCTGCCGTTTGCAAGCAAAAATTCGTGAAAAGTCATCGGATACATACGGAGGTCATCAACTTTCCCGACAGGATAAGATTCGTCTTTGCGCATACTCACGCCCAGCAACGATCCCGCCACGACAACATGCAACCCACGCTTGTTTTCGCAGAAATATTTGAGCGATGCAACACCATTTTTCACTTCTTGTATCTCATCGAAAAAAAGCAATGTCGAACCCGGTGTGATATGACATTCAAAAGCCTGCTCAATCTGATACAGTATCCTGTCAGTGTTGAAATCAGAAAACAGATTTTCAGCGAAGGCGTTGTTGTGACAATTCACATAAACGAGATTCTTAAATTCCCGCCGACCGAATTCCTTCAGAATATAAGTCTTTCCAACCTGTCTCGCCCCAAGCAGTACAAGTGGCTTGTGATGCGGATTTGTCTTCCACAGAATCAAATCGTCCAATATTTTCCGTTCCATAATAAAATATTTTTCTGCAAAAATACTATTTTTTTTATTATGACAAATAATTATTTGATATTAAATGATTTAAAATAAATTATTACATTTTTATGAGGGAATAAACCAACAAATATCACATTTTTATGAGGGAATAAACCAACAAATATCACACTTTTGTGAGGGAACGTCTTAAACATCCATAGACGTTGGCTCCATAAATTCAGACATTAAAAAATCCGGCGGCGGAGATATATTTTTTTATACATTCGCAGCCTGAAAAATTCGAGTAATATGAAACGATGCGGAAGGCGAGATGAACATCAATTACTCAAACGACGGGCTTCACCTCACCAGGAAAGGATACCTGATATGGCGTGATGCCGTGAAACGTTATTTCTAAAAACTTCCATAAAAAACGGAGTCCATTTTCAGACTCCGGTTTCGCACATGAAAAAAGCACCTCTTCCGAGGTGCTTTTCTGTTTTCCGCATAATGCGGCGTTTATTAGAATTTATAACGTGCGCTCAATGAGATTGACCATGTTGAGACTGTGTTTGCATAGTCGTTCCATTCCGGTTTCGTGAACTTGTAGATCTGGTTTTCAGCATCGTAGTTGAGGACGACGTTCGTGTTCAAGACCTGGTAGTTGCTCCACTCGTTGTTGAGGAGGTTCGCAATGTTCTTGACATCGCATGCGATTTCGAATGTGTTCTTCTTTGTGCCGTTGTTGACATAGAAGTTGAATTCCTGTGAAACATGGAAGTTGATTCTGTTGAGCCAAGGAACGATGATGGCGTTTCTCTCCTCATATTCGCCGCGGTGTGAGCTGAGGTATTTGTCGTCTTCGATGAATTTGACATATTCAGCTTTGTTGGCTTCATCAACGAAGTTCATTTGTGTGAGGTCTTCCGCTGTCGGGATGTAGAGGAGCTGGTTGGCCGACGTGCCGCTGATGTTGTTCATGACGTATGAAATTCTACTGTATGAATAACCACCGAAGTAACCGATGTTGTAGCCTTCGTATGTGAGGCCGAGGTTGGTTGCAGTGTATCTGCCTTCGTTGATTCTGTAGCCGGCGTTGAAGAGAACGCGGTTAGGAGCGACGTAGTTTGAATAGCCGAGTTCCGGGGTGTTGCTGCCGTTTACGTTGAATGTGTTGACGAATTCTGAAATCTGGTCGCCTGTACCATCGCTGAGTGACTTGCCTTTTGCGTATGTGTAAGCTGCCATGAGGTTGAGGCCGAATCCAAATTCCTTGTTCAACTGGGCTGTGATTGAGTAGTAGTTACCGTGCTTGTCAATGTTCTGGAGGTAGTAGCCGCCCATTGTTGCATTTTCCTTATTCTTGATGCCTTCGCTCACCCAAACTTCGCGTTCCTGATGTTCGCCAGCGAGGAGGATGCCCTGTTCAGCTTTCTTGATGCCGAGCTGTGTTGCATAAACCTCATTGTAGTTATAGCTGTAGATACCTTCGAGGGTTCCCTTGATGCCGAACGGGAGGTTGCCGTCAACTGCGAGTGATGACTTCCATGCTGATGGCATGATGAGGTCTTTTGAAATGATTGTAGCCGCTGTCGGAGCTGCGAGGTCTTTCTGCTGGAATGTGCCGCCGTAGATTTCCTGAAGCTGGTCGGCGACGCTCTGATGGAAGTGGATTGTTTCGAGACCTGTCTTTGCGTTTGCAATGTACTGGTTCTGAAGGACGTTGGCGTTACCCATTGCGGAAACCATCCACACGAACGGGATACGGCCCGTGAAGATACCTGTACCGCCGCGGAGGATGAGATTGCGGTTCTCGAGAATGTCACAGTTGAAACCGAGTCTTGGTGAGAAGTTCACTCTGTTGTCCGGAAGATCTTCAGTGCTGAGGCCAGCGAAAGACGAATTCGGATTTGCTGCCGCCACGTCTGCGAAGTCCTTGTTCAAGTTGTTGTTAGGATTTGACAGGAATGGCATTTCGATACGGAGGCCGGCTGTGAGTTTGAAGAAGTCGCTGATGTGAAGCTCATCCTGGAAATATGCTGAAGCCTGACTGTAGTCGAATGAAGGATACTCCTGTGAAAGAGCGTTGTTGTTAGGGTGTGTGAGCATGTAAAGGACAGGTTTCGCACCTCCAAGGCCGCCGTTGACGTCATCGACAAATGACTCCCATGAATCATAGATGTACCAACCTGCGCCGCCCTGCATGAAACCGTTCTTTGTTCTGTTCCACTCGAACTGCAAACCTGCCGTGAAGTTGTTGATGCCTTTGCCCCATGTCATTTCATCAGTTCCGATGATTGTCTGGACGTCACGTAAGTTGCCGTGTGTGAACGGGTCCGGGCCGAATGTTGTCAACATGGCTGTTCTGCCTTCGTCGCAACCTTCTGTGCTCAAAATATCAACTGTCGGGAAGAGGTCGCCGACGAATGAACGTGGCTCGTCCTGGTGTGACCATGTGAAACGGAACATGTTGTTTGCTCTGCCTCCTGCGATACGAGAGTTCAACTCAGCTGCCAATGAGAGGAAGTTCTGCTCCTGGAAGTAGCGCGAGCTCTCGAACGGAAGCGCGTATGATGACTGACGGCCTTCGCTGTATCTGTTGAATGAGTAGTCAACACCACCGACACTGAATGAAGTGTTTGTCGAACCGAGCGGGCTCATTGATGATGACGGGTTGTTCGACTGCGACACGTGTGTCTTGCTGAAACGGACCATGAAGTCGTTGTTCTTGTTGATGTTCCAGTCGATACGAGCGATGATTTTGTGGTCAGGTGTTGAGAGAGGGAAGCTGCCGTAGCGGCCCGGGTTATAACCGAATTTCTCCGAAAGGAAATTCTTGATCTCTGTCATCTGTGTCTCTGTAGGACGGTTGTACTGCACGTCGTCACCGAAATCCTGTGACTCGTCGGTACGTGCTATGCTCGACGAACCCGGGACTTCGTCCTTCGTGTATTCAGCATTGATGAAGAAGAACAACTTGTCCTTGATGATAGGACCGCCGACACTGGCACCGACCGTGTTGTTGATCATGTGCGTGTTCGGAATATCCTCATCACCAACCTTGTATCCCTTGAAGTCGTTGTTCTGGTAGTAGTCGTACGCGGTGGCGTGCCATTCATTGGTGCCGCTCTTCGTGATGGCGTTGATGGCGCCGCCCGTGAAGCCGCTCTGACGGACATCGAAAGGAGTGATGTTGATTGTCATCTCCTCAAGGGCGTCGAGTGAGATAGGGCTGCCCCCTGACGGGAGGTTGCTGCCAATGCCGAAGGCGTTGTTGAATGCGGCGCCGTCAACGGTGACATACGACTGACGGTAGTTGCCACCGCCGATTGCCAGACCGCTTGTGTTGCCGGATGCCTGTGGCGTGAGCGAAAGGACATCGTTCAGATTTCTTGTGACCGTCGGCAGAAGTGCTATCTCATCCGAAGAAATAGCCGTCGTGGCGCCGGCGCGCTCACTGTTCATGCCGTTGGTGATTGCCTCGGCTGTGACGGTGACGGCGTCAAGACTGACTGACTCCTCCGTCATCGTGATATTAACGTACTTCGTCTCGCCCAATGCCGCGTACACACCTTCCACGTCCAATGGATGGTAACCAACCATACGGACCTGCAATGTGTAAGGACCGCCAGCGCGGACGTTCGACAAACGATAGTTACCGTCTTCATCAGCAACCGCTGAATATTCGGTACCCGACGCAGTGTTAACTGCCACAATGGTTGAGAATGAAAGAGGCTCGTTGTTCGTGCCTGTCACCTTACCACTGATGTTTGATGATGTCACCTGCGCCCAAAGGCTTACAGACGTGACCATCGCTACGAATAAAAAGAGTAACTTTTTCATCATAGAACTGTGAATTTAATTAATAAAGAATTGTGATTTAATAATGAATTGAATCTGTTTTGTATATCCATTTTTTCTCGTTTTCATGCATATTAATCGGCACAAAAATAGCAATTTTTCTTTTTCGCAAACAATTTTTAACAAATTAATTTTACTTTTGAAAAACATTGATTATTACGCAAATAAAACATTTTTTAGTTAGTTTCCTTATTTTTTGTATTTTTGCGCAACAAAAATCCACGTTAATGAAAGGTGTTTTTTCACATTTATGCGGCATGAAAAGCACCTGAAACAATAATGTGTTTTGAAAGACGTTTAATTTTGGTATCAATAACAATTCAATATGAAGAAAAATTTTACAATTCTCGTTATATTATTAACATTCAACATTTTAACATCCGCACAACAAATCGGCGGCTGGATGACACACACTCCTGGAATGCAAGTTGACAACGTCGATGTGATGCATGAGAAAATCTATGCGGCGACACCTTACGACATTTTCTATCTAAACACTAACGACAACAGTATCAACAGGATAACAAAAGTAAACGGTCTGTCCGACTACGGTATTGATGTCATGAGATACAGCCGGGGCGCAGATGTGATCTTCATTGGATACAGCAACGCCAACATCGACATCATCGACAGAGACGAAAACATCTTCAACATCGTTGACATCAAAGACAAGAACATCATCGGGAACAAGGTCATAAACAACGTGTTTTTCAACGGCAAGATTGCGTATGCCTGCTGCGGTTTCGGCATAGTCGCCATTGACTTGGGCAGAATGGAGGTGAAAGACACATACATCATAGGTGAGAATGGTACTTATTTGAATGTCAACAATTTAGCCATTTACAAAAACAAGTTTTACGCAGCTACAAGCGATGGCATCTATTATGCAGATGTTGACAATCCGAACCTCGCCGACTTCCAGCAATGGACTCTTGACGAGTCTCTGCCATATCCTTACGTCGAATATGACAACGTCGTGGTTTTCTCCGACAAGCTCGTTGCAAATGCAAAAACGACCGATTTCTATGACGAGACGTTCATCTCAAACGGAAAAAAATGGATTGCATACCTTCCTAATGAGAAATATTTCCACAGCGAGATCCGCGCATTTGACGACAGGATCGTCTTTGTCAACGACACCGTGAAAAGCTACGCCGGGGATCTTTACCAGACCCAGGCATGTGTCAAGTCGTTCAATTCCGACGGACAATGCGTCAGTTACATCGGGAACGCCATCGCCAACTCCGCCGTTTACGACAAGACAAGAAGCTGCTACTGGATTGGGACGAAAGTCAATTGTCTGAGAAAACATAACAACGACGGCACAAGTGAAGACATCACCGTGAACGGGCCGTATTCAAATTATATGTTTGAAATCAAGGCGCAGGGCAAGGATGTCTGGATCGCTTCCGGCGGCTACACCTCGACATGGGCGAACACATGGAATCAGGACGGCATCTTCCACTACAACAACGACTGGTGGTCGTTCGTAAACAACTGGGACGACCCTATTTTCAACGACTACGTTGACATTTCCTGCATCGCTATTGCGCCCAACGACAGCAAGAAAATATACGCAGGCTCATACGCCCGCGGAGTGTTGGCAATCGAAAACAAAAAAGTCACCGCAAACTACGACGATCAGAACAGCAGCCTCGGCAAGCGTCTCGGCACCAACAACATTTGCGTCACCGGAATGGACTTCGACAGCAAAGGGACGCTATGGCTCGCCAACAGCGGTGCCGACAAACTCGTCTCCTCCATGACATCAAACGGCGTTTGGGAGGCGCACAACATCGGAAACGGCGGCGACGACATCAGCCATCTGATGGTTGACGGCAACAACAACGTCTGGGTCCTCCACCGTGACGGACACGCCACAATATACAACGGAAAAACCTCAAAGTCAGTGAGTAACAACACCGGTCACGGCGGGCTTCCGGGCAGCATCAACTGCTTCGCCACCGACAGAAACGGAACCGTATGGGTGGGCACCAACGACGGCGTCGGACTGTTTTACAACACAAGAAAGATTTTCGACAACAGCACCTACGACTGCTCGAGAATCCTCGTCCCACGCAACGACGGCAGCGGTCAGGCCGACTACCTCCTCTCCGGACAGTCGGTATATTGCATCGCAGCTGACGGGGCCAATAATATATGGTTCGGCACAAGCAACGGCGTCTTCCACACTTCAAACAACGGACTCACCGAATATCATCATTTCACAACAGAAAACAGCCCTTTGCTCTCAAACACCATCAAACAGATTGCCATTGACGGCGAAGGCAATGTGTATTTCGTGACTGACAAAGGCCTCGTTTCTTACAAAGGCAGCGCGACTACCGGCGGCACCACCAACAAAGACGTCATCGCCTACCCGAACCCGGTCCGTCCGGAATATACCGGAGTCGTAGGCATCAAAGGACTTGTCACCGACGCCCTCGTGAAAATCACGACAGCCAGCGGCGCCTTCGTCACACACCTCAAGGCGGAGGGCGGACAGGCCACCTGGGACTGCACCGACATCAAAGGCAGGAAAGTCGAACCCGGCGTTTACTTCATCTTCGCCAGCGACACCACAGGAAAAGAGACCTGCGTCACGAAAATCCTGATCATGAGATAACATGGACGCTCAAGACAAGACACGGGCAATCGTAATAAAATCAATTCGTTATGGCGACAGCAGCCTCATCGTCAAGCTTCTGACAGAGACAGACGGGCTTCAGTCGTTCCTCGTGAAAGGTGCTTTCAGCAAGACTTCCAAGATCAGGGCGGCGTTGTTTCAGCCGCTGACGATACTCGACATAGTACGCACCCGCTCACGCAGCGACCTCGGTTTCATCAGAGAAGCCACGGTGTGCCATGCGTTCCAAAGCATTCCGTTTGAGATGAACAAGAACGCCATCGTGATGTTCGTCAGCGAGTTGCTTTCAAAATCGATACAAGACTCCGAGCCGGACACCGAGCTTTTCGGATTCGTCCACGATTCGTTGCTTTATCTCGATGAACTCACGGAAAAATATGCCGATTTCCCGTTGAAATTCGCCGTCGAGCTGAGCCGCCAGCTCGGTTTCGCCCCAAACACAAACGGATTCAGAAACGGATACGTTTTCAACCTCGAAGACGGATGCTTCCATCATGATGGAATCGGACTGCTATATTGTATTGACAGTCAACTGTCTGAAAAATTCCACGACCTTTGCGACTCCGACTTTTTCGACAACAAAAGCCTTGACATCAGAAACAATGAACGACGTGAACTTCTGGAATATGTGATGACGTATTACAAGTTACACGTCGCCGGTTTCAACGAAATGAAATCGTGTGAAATATTGAGGATGGTGCTGTCTTCAATCTGAAACAGCCTCAATCATTGACTTTGAAATCTTCATCGGCAGTGAATTTCCGACAATCTCAATGTCAACGACAACATAATGGTTGCCGAGTATCTCCGTCAGATGACCCTGAAGCCCCTTCATTGAGCCGTATTTAATTGTCACCAACTGACCTTCATGGAAATCAGAAGGAACGGCAACTTCACCTTCATGCTCGACCTGTCCGACGTATTCTTTTATCGCAACAATCTGGTTGTCAGGCATGTCAACGGGTTTGCCTTCAAAACATATAAACTTGACCACACCTGGTGAGTTGAGAATTTCATAATAATTCCGCAAATCGGTGTGCACAAAGACATACGACTTGAACAACGGTTCTTCAACTTCTTTGCGCCGGTCGGACCATTGTTTGATTCTCTTGATGAGAGGCAGATACACTTCCACGCCGTCTCTTTCAAGCAGCCATGCGGATTTCTTCTCGAAGCGGGACTTTACATAAACCGCATACCATTTTGCGGTGATGTTCTTACCGTCATCCATCAGCTTCTTCTTTTTCTGAGGAAACGTGCGAACATGCCTTCTTTTTTCTGGTGGCTGTCATCATCGCCATAATATCCGGCACCATAGCCATTGCCATAGCCGTAACCGTAGCCATAACCGTAACCGTAGCCATAACCGTAACCGCCGTAGCCATTGCTGTAACGATATCCGTATGTACCCGTGAATCTAATGCCATTGATGATGATGTTCACTTTCATTTCACGATCTTCAATATCCTTTACGATGCTTGCGAACACCTTCTTGTTCGTAACTCCCTGACGGACAATGTAAGCTGTTACGTCACAATGCTTCATAAGCAGGAATGCATCTGTCACTAATGCGACAGGCGGCGTGTCAACAATGATGTAATCGTATTTTTCCCTGAGTTCCTTGAACAACTCCGCGCAGCGTTGAGAAGCAATCAATTCAGCAGGGTTTGGCGGAACTGGGCCGGCACAAATAATGTCAAGCGACGGCAGCTTGCCTGATGGCTGAACTATCTCATGCAAGGAGGCTTTGTTCGACAGATATGATGTCGTGCCGAGTTTGTTGCTCAAACCAAATTCCTGATACAGACGAGGCTTGCGCAGGTCGAAACCGACAAGAACCGTCTTCTTTCCATACATGGCGTAAATTGATGCCATGTTGATTGAGATATAAGTCTTACCGACAGAAGCCATATCGCCTGTCACCATCATGCAGCACTTGTCGCTGCCTTTCATGATATAGTCGATGTTAGTCCTTATAGAGCGGAACGACTCCGCCGCAGGCGACTTAGGCTTGTCAATCACCATTGTCTTGGAGTTTTTGTTGTCATCAATCTGTGGAATCTGCCCGATTATCGGGAATTTGCAAACTCTTTCGACATCTTTCTTTTCGAGGATTTTAGTGTTGAAGAAATCCTTCAGGAAGATATAAGCCGCCGGTATGAGAAGACCGATGAACAACGCAATCAGATAATTTGTCATGTTACGTGGTGCGACTTTCCTGGCGAGTGCGACTTTTGCAACGTCAATTATCTGGTTGTCAGGAGTGTTGCTCGCCCTGAGGATTTGAGCTTCAGAACGTTTCTCCATCAGGAAATTGTAAATGTTTTCGCTGTAAGTGAATTTTCTGGTGTATCCGAGATAACGTCTCTGGGCTTCCGGCAGGTTCTTGACCTGCGACTCGAGCCGTGAGATGTTAGTGTTTATCTCATTAATCGTGAGATTGGCGTTGTTAATCATATTGTTGATATTCTCAAGCAACACCTTTTTTGTCTGGATAATCTGCTGGTCGATGGTCTGGACGATAGGGTTCTTTTCCGTCGATGTGAGAAGCTGTGTTGACTTTGTCTGGAAGAGTTCGACGAGTTTGTTCACTGTCGTGTTGAGGATCGGGTCCTGGATTCCGACCGCACTTGGGGCGATGAGTTGTTCCGGGTCGTCGATGTTATCTTGCAGATATTTCTTGATATTATAATAATACTTGAGGTTGAGGTCAAGCTCCGCGCGTCTCTTCTCCTGCGCCTTCAGGTAATTGAAAAGCTCGTTCGCCTGTGCGTCGAGGTTCATGAAATCGTTGCCCTGCTGGAAAATCTGAATGTCAGCCTCCGCCTTGTTCAACGAATCCTGAATGCCGCCCAACTGATTGTCAATGAATGCGATTGTATTTTCCTGAACCTTGTTCTTCAGTTCAAGGTCTCTCTTGATAAATTCAGAACAGATCTGATTCAAAAACGCCGTTATCTTCCTCGGATTTGTCCCCTGAATGGTAAGACGCAGCAGCGACGACTCCTTGCTGACAGGCGCGATTGTGTAGTTGCTCATCATTTTCACCTGCGACATCATGTCGTTGATACGGAACATCAATTTGAGTTTCTTGAAATCTTCGGTATCAAAATAATATGAAGGCACAATCTTAAATGTATTGTATTCATTTACAATAGTATCGCCAAATTTATACGTCCCTTCAAACTCTATCTTTTCTCTTATCACTCCCAAAAATTCATCTTTTTGGAAATCATATATCGACCTGTTCTCGCCTTCAGCTGTCAACATAAACCGCTCATTGTCAATTATTTTGATTTCATACATCAGACCGACCATCTGCGGCTTCGTATAATCAAGCTCCACCCTCAACGGATTGTCGCCATACAGTTCCGTGCTCGCAACTCTTCCTTTCATGAAATAAGAAACGTCAAAGTCGAGTTGCTTCAGCGCACGCTCCGCTATCATGTAAGATTGCAGAATGCCTATCTCATTGTCAACGTTGCCCATGCTCCTGAAATTCATTCCCGTTATCATGGAAGCTGCGTCGATGCCCATCTTCTGCTCCTTGACATAGACTGAAGAAGAGACCTGATACACATTTTTGGAATACCTATTATATAAATACCCTCCGCAAAGCGAAATGAATCCGAAAATCACAAAAAGATACCAATAACTTATTACCTTTATTATCAATGACTTGACATCGATAGCATCATCATTCTGCTGCTGAATTGTTTTCTGGATATGATTTGTCTCGTTATTCATGATATTTTATTTCTCCTTTTTTATTTGACAGTTACCATAAAGAATGTGAAGAGTGTCACGCCGAGTGAAATCATTGAGATAATCAATGAATACGGGACACTTGTGAATCCCCAGCGTTTGATTGACAACGGTTCGACATAGATTATATCATTCGGTTTCAGATAATAATTCTCGTTTGAGAGGATGTCAGCGTCGTTGATATTCACCCTCACGACCTGCGAGCCTTCGGTGGTCTGATGAATGATCTTCACGTTGGCTCTGTCGGCGAAATCTGTTGGGTTTCCAGCCAACGACAAGGCCTGGAAAATATTGATGTCCGACTGGTAAATCTGATACTGACCCGGTTTCGTGACTTCACCGAGAATGGTGAGGTTGAAAACGCCAAGTTTCACATAAACAATGGTTTCCTTCTGATATTCACCGATGATGGTTTGTATCTTCTGCTGAATTTCCTCGATTGTCAAATCCTTGACATAGATCTTGCCGGCGTATGGGAAGTCGATCTGACCCTCATCGCTGACGGTGAAACCATTGAGATACACACCTGCGTTACCGGCGGAAAATTGCGTGACGGTGTTTGTTGACATATTGGTCGAGCCAGTCTGGTTGAAGAACGACGAGAAGTTCTTGTCCATACTCGACACCCTGATGTAAAGGTTGTCGCCGGGCTGGACCTTGTAACTGAAACTTCTTTTATTGACATACTCTATCGACGATATGCTGTCCAACATCTGCTCGTTCTGCAACATCAGCACTTTCTTCTGCGAAACGCACGATGTCATCAATGATGTGGCAACAACTAAAGAAACAATGATAAATCTGACAATTTTACTTCTCATTTTTTACTGCTATTTCATCCTTGAAGGCACGCACTTCAATGTCAAATTCTTGATGCCATAAAGCGGGTCTCTCGGATATTTGTTTTCGATATTAAATTTATTTTCTCCTATTTCATTGATATTCAATTCACTGATTAAAGAAAACTGGAAATGATAATAACCATCGATTTTCTCTGATTTCCAATTTCCGTCACTGTCTTTCAAAACGAAACTGTATTCCCTGGCACGGCGGCTGCCGTCAGCACCTTCAAAAGACATGCAGAACGCAAACTCATTTTCCGATTTGTAATATTCGTAAACGTCAGGGAAATCGTCGGAAACGGTAATTTCCATTATCACATCGACAGTCGCCGGAGTTTTGACCGCGTTGAATGTGGCGGTTACGTTGTCGAACCTTCCCCATTGTCCATCCTGAAAATCTCTTGACACGACAATCTGCTCATTTTGCCTGCCAGAGCAAGACAAAAAAGTTAATGCAATTATAATCATTGCAATAGCGGAAATGCACCATATGATCTTTTCAGTTATCTTCTCCAAAATATAACAATTTTGACAATTTGCAAAAATACAATATTTTTCAAAATCGCAAATCTTTTTTTTCAAACTTTTTATAATTTTGCATCATAAAAGAAATATGCAAAATAAATTTGTAACATTATGATTAAGAACAAGATAAATTATTCAGGCCGACGGTATGTGATAACAACGACGTTTGTCGCCGTCGCCGTCATTATAATTATCAAGCTCTTTTCAATACAGGTTTTGGATGATTCTTACAAGCGTTCATCCGACAACAACACGCTCCGTCACATCACGCAATATCCGGCAAGAGGAAAGGTTTACGACCGCAACGGGAAGCTTTTGGTTTTCAACGATGCGGTTTATGATCTCATCATCATACCGAGGATGGCGCGTGACATTGACACAAGTTCATTTTGTAAATTATTGAATATCAGCAATGAAACATATAACAAACTTTACGAAAAAGCAAAAAAATATTCACCGGTGACTCCTTCGGTGTTCATCTCGCAGATCGGTAAGGAAGAATACGGCCATATCGCCGAGATGATGTATCATTATCCTGGATTTTATTTCCAGACACGTTCGCTGCGGCAATATCCCGAAGCTATTGCTGCACACACATTCGGCAGCATCGGAGAGGTGAACAAAAATGATATTGAGAAAGACCATTATTACAAAATTGGCGACTACATCGGGAAATCCGGCATTGAGAGTTCATACGAGCGTGAGCTTCGCGGCAAGAAAGGCTTGAAAATCGTCGTTGTCGATGTTCACAACCGAGAAAAGGAGCGTTTCATGGAAGGACGTTACGACACTTTGCCTGAAGCGGGCAAGGACATCATCCTCGGCATGGACGCCGAACTCCAGGCGTACGGTGAGTTTCTGATGCAAGGCAAGACCGGCTCCATCGTCGCCATCGAGCCTGCGACCGGGCAAATCCTCGCCATGGTGTCAAACCCTGCCTACGACCCCAACGAACTCGTCGGACGCCAACGCTCGGCAAATTACAACAAACTCCTTGTTGACCCGCAGAA
The DNA here is from genome assembly GCA_024400395.1 of Bacteroidales bacterium. GTDB lineage: Bacteria > Bacteroidota > Bacteroidia > Bacteroidales > F082 > Limimorpha. Next base: position 59,140 of record JAKSMW010000004.1, on the reverse strand, counting down.
ACCATTGATTAACAGAGCTATAAGCGGCACGTATCCTCCCGGCTCGACATTCAAGATGGTGAACGGATTAGTAGCATTGCAGAGCGGCGTCATCAACAGCGACAGCGAGTATCCCTGCAACGGCCCGAAAAGCACGCCCATCAAATGCACGCACCATCACCGCACGCCGGTGAAGCTCCACGACGCCATCGAGAACTCCTGCAACCCGTATTTCTGGCAGGCCTTCCGCGACATGATCGGGTCGTCGCGTTTCAAAAACTCAAAAGAAGCATACGAATTCTGGTATGGATTGGTGACAAGTTTCGGACTCGGGAAAGCGTTCAAGACCGACATACCTTATGTCGTTTCCGGCAATATCCCGTCAAGGGCGTTTTACGACAAGGTTTATAATGGCAGATGGAACTCGATGACAATCCGTTCGTTAAGCATCGGGCAAGGTGAGATCCTCGTCACGCCGCTGCAACTCGCCAACATCGCCACCGCCATAGGAAACGAAGGGTTTTTCTACACACCTCATTACATCAGGGCATTCGCCGACGGCACGCCCATTGATTCCGCCCTGACAACCAAAAACGTCATCAACATAGACCGGAAACATTTCAGAGACGTGAAAGCGGGTATGCAGAGCGTTTTCGAAGGCGACCACGGGACGGCGCGTTACTCACGAATCGACAGCATCTCCGTCGGCGGAAAGACCGGCACCGCACAGAACCCGCACGGACTTGACCACTCCATCTTCATGGGATTCGCACCGGTCGAGAACCCGCAGATCGCCGTGGCGGTAATCGTCGAAAACGCCGGTTTCGGTTCCACATGGGCGGCGCCTATCGCATCACTGATGATGGAAAAATACATACGCGGCTATGTGAAACGCACATGGGTCGAAGATAGAATCATAACTAAAAAAGATGAAAAATGAGAAATAAGACTATTATAGGTAAAATAGATATATGGTTGCTGCTCATATATTTAGCGTTGGTGACGATAGGATTTTTGAGTATCTACGCCGCCGCTTACAACGACGACTGCCCGCACATCTACGACCTCACACAAAACTACGGCAAACAGCTGCTTTTCATAGGTGTGAGCTTGGTTGTCGGTTATATCATCCTTTTAATCGATGCCAAGTTTTTCAACACTTTCGCATTTGTATTTTACGCATTGTCAATACTTTGCCTTATTTTAGTGCTCCTCGTGGGATCAAAGATTTCGGGATCCACATCATGGATTCAGTTAGGACCGGTATCGTTCCAGCCTTCTGAATTTGCGAAATTCGGGACGGCACTCGCGCTGGCGCACTATCTCGGGAAATTGGACACCGACACCCGCAACCGCAAGACACAACTGACAGCCTACGCAATCGTGATGTTTCCGATGCTGTTTGTCCTCGCACAGGGCGACGCAGGCTCGGCTCTCGTTTTCTTCACCTTCCTCTTGGTGCTTTACCGCGAAGGGATGGGCGGAAAACTGCTCATCACCGGAGTCGCCGCCATCGTGCTTTTCGTGCTGACACTCTGCTTCAAAAAATGGTACGTAATGATCGGAGTTACAGTTATTTACGGGATCTTCCTCTGGCTGATGGACAGGACAAGGAAAAACATAATAATCGTCACAACGATTCTTGTTGCGGCGATAGCGTTCATCTTTTCCGTTGACTTCGCATTTCACAGCATTCTGAAGCCGCACCAGCAGACCCGTATCAACATAATTCTCGGAAAAGAACAGGACATCAGAGGCGTGGGATACAACCTGAACCAGTCGAAAATCGCAATCGGCTCCGGCGGCTTCCTCGGCAAAGGCTATCTGCAAGGCACGATGACGAAATACAACTTCGTCCCGGAACAGCACACCGACTTCATCTTCTGCACCGTCGGTGAAGAGTCAGGGTTCGTCGGTTGCTTTGTCTTGATATGTCTTTATCTCGCTTTGATGTTGAGGGTCATCACGTTAGCCGAACGGCAACGATCGCCTTTCAGCAGGATATACGGTTATGGCATCGCATGTATCTTCTTCTTCCACTTCGCCATTAATATAGGAATGACAATAGGACTTGTGCCAGTCATCGGCATCCCATTGCCATTCTTAAGTTACGGAGGCTCAAGCCTTTTGATGTTCTCGATAATGATTTTCGTCTTCCTGAAACAAGATGCGAACCGGATGAATATCCTGTAGTTCTAAACTCCGAAGGAGATTCCAAGTCCTCTTGCGGTCTTGACCAGGTCGCAGTCGGGCTGCACGAAGTTCATCTTCGCCACGGCGTCTTTGATCGGCACACTGATGACATTCGGGTGACGATACGCCACCATGTTGCCGTATTCCTTGTTGAGCACCATCTCGAACGCCTTCACGCCAAACTGCGACGCAAGCACGCGGTCGTAGGCCACCGGCACGCCGCCGCGTTGCAGGTGACCGAGTGTCGTCTCACGCATATCGTGCTGGAAACCGGCGGCTTTCATCTGTTCGATGAATTTCACGCCGATGCCGCCGAGCCTCACGTTCTCGTATCCGACCTCCTTGCTCACTTCAAATATTTGCTGTCCGTCTTTCGGCTTCGCGCCTTCGCTGATGACGACGATGGCGGAGCCGCGGTCGTTGACGAAACGGCTTTCAAGACGTTCCTTCACGATGTTGATGTCGTACGGGAATTCCGGGATGAGGCACACCTCCGCTCCGCCGGCCACCGCCGCGTTCAGCGCAATCCAGCCGGCATCACGGCCCATGACTTCAAGCACGAACACGCGGTTGTGACTCGCCGAAGTCGTCACGAGCTTATCGACGGCCTCCGTCGCGATCTGGACGGCGGTCTGGAAGCCGAAGGTGCAGTCGGTCATCGAGAGGTCGTTGTCGATGGTCTTCGGCACGCCGATGATGTTCAGACCTTTCTCGAAGAGTTTCTGCGAGATGCGCTGCGAGCCGTCGCCGCCTATGTTGATGACGCAGTCAACGCCCATGTATTCAAGTCGTTGTATCATCTCGTCGGAGCGGTCAACGGTCTCCCACGTGCCGTCGTTTTTCTTCACCGGCCATGAGAACGGGCCGCCCTTGTTTGTCGTTTCGATTATAGTGCCGCCGCGGAAATGAATGCCGCGCACGGCTTCAGGTGTCAGTTTGACAATCTCTTGTGGAGTCCAAAGCACCCCATTGAAAGCCTGAATACTGCCCAAGACCTCCCAGTCTCTCTCCTGGGACGCCCTTTTCACTATGGCGCGGATCACGGCGTTCAAACCAGGGCAATCGCCGCCGCCAGTTGTAATTAATACTCTTTTCATAAGGATATTAGGTATTTGAGGTATTTAGGTGCTTGAGGTGTTTAGGCGTTTGGATTCCTCAAACTCCTAAGACTTCTCAAGCTCCTTAAACTCCTATTTTAAATCAACTTTAATCTGAAGTTCATCCAGCTGCTCCTGTGAAATTTGTGATGGCGACTCCGCCATGACATCGCGGCCCTGGTTGTTCTTCGGGAAAGCGATGAAGTCGCGGATGCTGTCCTGGCCGCCGAACAACGAGCAGAGACGGTCGAAGCCGAAAGCGAGTCCTGCGTGAGGCGGCGCGCCGTATTCGAAGGCGTTCATCAGGAAGCCGAACTGCTCCTGCGCCTTCTCGTCGGTGAAACCGAGCGTGTGGAACATCTTCCTCTGGAGGTTCTTGTCGTGGATACGCACCGAGCCGCCGCCGACCTCAACGCCGTTGAGAACAATGTCGTATGCGTTGGCGCGGATGTCACCCCAACGTTCCGGCTGTTCGAGAAGATATTCGTCCTCTGGTTTCGGTGCCGTGAACGGGTGGTGCATCGCATAGAAACGCTGTGTCTCCTCGTCCCATTCAAGAAGCGGAAAGTCGATGACCCACAACGGTTTGTAATTATACGGATCGCGAAGTCCAAGCTGGTTGCCCATCTCAAGACGAAGGGCGTTCATCTGCACCCTCACCGGCATCGCCTTGCCACTCATGATGAGAAGCATGTCGCCAGGCTTCGCACCGCATTTGTCGAGCCATGTCTTAAGAATCTCAGGTGTATAAAATTTATCTACAGATGACTTGATTGAGCCGTCTTCGTTGTATTTCACATAGACGAGGCCTTTCGCCCCGACCTGCGGACGTTTCACGAAATCGGTCAAGGCGTCGGTCTGCTTGCGCGTGTAGTTAGCGCAACCCTCGGCGTTGATGGCGACAACGAGTTCAGCTTCATCAAACACAGAGAATCCGTGGCCTTTGGCGACATCGTTGAGTTCGACGAACTTCATTCCGAAACGGATGTCCGGCTTGTCGCTGCCGTAATATTTCATCGCGTCGTGCCATGTCATGCGCGGGAAATCACCGAATTCGAGACTTTTGATAGTCTTGAAGAGATGTTTCGCGAGGCCTTCGAACATGTTGATGACGTCTTCCTGCTCTACGAACGACATCTCGCAGTCGATCTGAGTGAACTCTGGCTGGCGGTCGGCGCGGAGGTCTTCATCGCGGAAGCAGCGCACAATCTGGAAGTAACGGTCGAAGCCGGAGACCATGAGGAGCTGCTTGAACTGCTGCGGTGACTGCGGGAGAGCGTAGAACTCGCCCGGGTTCATCCTCGACGGGACGACGAAGTCGCGTGCGCCCTCAGGTGTTGACTTGATGAGACAAGGTGTCTCGATTTCGAGGAAGTCATTGCCTGACAGATATTTACGAACTTCCTGGGCCATGTTATGGCGGAGGATGATGTTATTCTTGACAGGGTTACGGCGAAGGTCGAGGTAACGGTATTTCATACGGATGTCGTCGCCGCCGTCCGACTGGTCCTCGATTGTGAAAGGCGGCACCTTTGAAGTCGTGAGGATTTTTATGCTGTCAACTTTTATCTCGATGTCGCCAGTCGGGTTCTTCGGGTTTTTCGATTCGCGTTCAACCACTGTGCCTTTCGCCTGGATGACGTATTCGCGTCCGATTTCGCGGGCGGTTTTCAAAGTTTCAGCTGAAGTAACTCCTTCTTGCAGAAAGAGTTGTGTTATTCCGTAACGGTCGCGGAGGTCAATCCAGACTAATGCGCCTTTGTCGCGCACGCGCTGCACCCATCCGCTCAAAGTGACTTCCTGGCCCACGTTTGCCATACGAAGTTCACCGCAAGTGTTAGTCCTAAACATATAATCTAAATATTTTGTTCCATTAATAATAAGGTGCAAAAATACACAATTTTATCAAGTGCGTGAAAAAAATATTTATTTAGTTACAGCAAACATTTATTCTTGAAACATGGCGGTAAGTGGTTTTAAAAACATAGTTACAGCAAACATTTTTTCTTGAAGTATGGCGGTAAGTGGTTTTAAAAATATAGTTACAGCGAATATTTTTTCTTGAAGCTTGGCGGTAACTGTATTTTTTGTATATTTGCAGCGAAAAATAATTTACAATGGAGAACATTATCGGAAGAGAAAAAGAGCAGGAAACATTGAAAAACTGCTTCGAATCACGTGAGGCTGAATTGATTGCGGTTTACGGACGCCGCAGAGTCGGCAAGACATTTCTTGTTAGAAATTATTGCAACGACAATTTTGATTTTTATGCGACAGGAATTTATGAAGGAACAAAAAAAGAGCAACTTGCAGCTTTTCACAAGCAACTTTGCGATTATTCAAAAATCCCATACCCTATCGTTGACAATTGGTTTGACGCTTTCGACCATCTAAAACATTATATATCAACACTTGACAAAGAAAAAATCATAATATTTCTTGACGAATTGCCATGGTTCGACACACCGCGTTCAAGGTTTTTAAAGGCTTTTGAATTTTTTTGGAACAGTTACGCTTCGGCACATCCAAATATTAAATTGATTATCTGCGGCTCGGCGACGACATGGATGATTTCAAACATTTTCGGCAGCAAAGGCGGACTTTACAACCGCGTTACAAGAAAAATAAAACTGTCGATGTTCAATCTTTACGAAACTGAAACTTATTTAAAATCAAAGGGAATTGTATGGAATCGCTATCAGATTTCCGAAGCGTACATGATTTTCGGAGGCGTGCCGTATTATTTGAAAATGTTGCAAAAAGGACGCAGCCTTCCGCAAAACATCGATGATATAATGTTTTCAAAAAACGCTGAATTGAGAGACGAGTACCGATTCCTTTTCCGTTCGCTCTTCAAAGATTCCACATTGTATGAAAAAATAATCGGATTACTCGAAACAAAATCGAACGGCCTGACTCGTGGTGAAATCATCAAATCGTTGAATATCAATGATGGCGGCTCTTTGACAAAAGTCTTAAACGATCTTTGCGATTGTGATTTCATCAGAAAATACACGCCTTTTGAAAAAAAGGAACGAGATGCCATTTTCCAACTTACGGACTTTTTTACATTGTTCCATCACAAATTTATTGCCGGCTCCAAACACAATGACGAACATCTTTGGACCAATATGGTTGACTCGCCAGAACGTAGGGTGTGGAGCGGCTATGCTTTTGAACAACTTTGTTTGCACCATATCTCACAGATTAAGAACAAATTAGGAATCAGCGGCGTACTCACCGACACGTTTTCATGGTATTGCCCCAAAGACAATGAATACGATGGCGGTCAGATTGACCTCGTGATTGACCGTCGCGATCAGGTCATCAACCTATGCGAAATGAAATATTCCCTTAACGAATATACTGTCACAAAAAAATACTGTGACGAAATGCTCAACAGAATGGAACTTTTCCGTATAAAAACCAAGACAAGAAAAGCTCTCCACCTCACAATGGTAACGACGTACGGACTTAAAACCAACGCCTATTCATCAATGATACAGAACGATGTAACGTTGGATGACTTGTTTAGAAATTGATTTATTTTGAGGAATTTCCACGAACCACCTTCATCCTGCAATTCCTGCAATCGAAGTCAAGACGGAAACGGCCTCTGTCGTTGCATATATATAAAGGTGTCGCCGGTTTGCCGGTTTCCTTTGAGCACATTCCGTTGGCGTAACGAATGCAGTGTTTCGTCGTCATCACAACGACATCTCCATCAGGCATTGCTTTCTCCAAACCGTCTGAAATCTCTTCAACTCCATGATTTTCATAAAATTGACGTGACGCAGAATTAGTTACATTGCCTAAATACGAAAGCGATTTTTCGGGATATTGAGAGTCTTGTTTTTGAGATTTTCTGATTTCTCTATCTTGCCTGTGCTTTTCAATCAAAGCGTCTTCGAGTTTCACCACAAGCTGGCGTTTCAGTTCGCCGAGCACCGATGCCGGAATGAAATACGGCTGACTGAAATCAATGTCAACATTCTCGACAATGAACTTCGTGTCGCCCCACTGCGAGAGCTTTGTCCGAATCGTGTCCATAGCTTTTTCAGGATTGTTAGCCTGCGACAAATCAAATTGCATAGACGCACTTACTTCTTGATTTTCAAGATTTTGATGTGCGACAAAAAGCTCAATTCCGCTTTCTTTCTCAATAAGTCTCAAACTAATTTTTTCCTTACGTTGTCCTGTCGAGCTTTCGACAGATTTCTGCCAGACGATGTCAAAATTACGGTAAAGCCTGACGTGAGGCGGAATAGTTTGGAACAGACGGGACGGAGTAATCAACAGATTGTTTTCTTTTTTTCTGAATGATTGAGGAGCGGTTTCAACACCGTTCACGTAAAATCCCTGGAGTTCGTTGCTTTTATCGAGAAAACAAAGACCGTCGCCGTTATGAAATTCAATATCACTGTTGATAATCAATTTATTTCCATTGATTCTTTCAATCGTCCCGACGTATTCACCCATAGATTTCGGGGTGAAAGGCGCATCGATGTATTTCTGGCGGCCATGAGCAAAATAATCGCTGAAGCCACGATTGAACGATTTTTCAAGATTCGGCTCGAAAGCCGGAACCGAAATGCCACGCGACGAGCGTTCCAAATCGGAGCGTCTTTCAATAATCTTATCAATTTCACGGCGATAAAACGCGGTCGTATTCTTCACATAATCAGCATCTTTGAGACGACCTTCAATTTTAAATGATGTAACTCCGGCATCAATGAGTTCTTCAAGATTCTTGGAATTGTTCAAATCGCGAAGTGAAAGCAGATGCCTGCTATTAATTAAGGTGTGTCCGTCTTCATCTTCAAGATTCCAGGCGAGACGGCACGGCTGTGCACATGCGCCACGGTTTGCGGAACGATGTCCGATGACGTAGCTCAGATAACATTGACCGCTGTAGCAGACACACAAAGCACCATGAACGAAGAACTCCAAAGGCACCGTCGTTTTTGAACGAATCTCTTTTATTTCATTGATATTCAATTCTCTGGCAAGCACAACCTGTGAAAAGCCTACATCTTCAAGAAACCTTACTTTTTCAGCGGAGATGTTATGACACTGCGTCGAAGCATGGAACGCAATCGGAGGCATGTCTGCCATCTGAAGAAGTGCCATGTCCTGCACTATGAGAACGTCAACGCCGACGTCCCAACAGTCCCACGCCATCTTGCGAGCCTGTTCTAACTCATTGTCAAACAATAAAGTATTGAGTGTTACATACACTTTTGCGTCGAAAATGGCGGCATGACGACAAAGTTTTTCGATGTCTTCAATGCTGTTGCCGACTTTCTCGCGGGCACCGAAATCCGGGCCGCCGATATAAACTGCGTCAGCACCGTGATTGATGGCAGCGATGCCGACTTCAAGATTTTTTGCAGGAGATAAAAGTTCTATTTTCTTCATGGATACAAAGTTACACGAGTTTTCTTAACATAAGTTACACAGGTTTTTTAACATAAGTTACACAGGTTTTTTAACACAAGTTGCACGGGTTTTTTGACACAAGTTGCACGGGTTTTTTTATCACAAGTTGCACGGGTTTTTAAAATCATTTGATGAAAAAAATACTTCCGACATCAACGGGTTTGCCGTTATATAATTCTATGATTTTCATTTTGTTACGTCTTATAAATTTTTTCAGTTCCTTACATTCTTTAAGATGATTCAACGAACCGCAAATTACAACATTGTCGCCGGAAAGCCCGCAGCAACCGGGGAAGAAACCGTATTTCTGGCCTGACAATACAATTTGTTGAGGATCAACGTAAAAGACATCGAAACCGTGCTTTTCAAGCGTTTTCTTTATTCCCAAATCAGAAGTAATGTAATTCGTCTCGTTTAACGCCAGAAGGTTGCACCGCGTATATCCTTGATTTACATTGATTTGCACTGATTTTGTCAACAATTTTTCATCAGAAAACTTCAGATTATGAATCAAAATGTCGCCGACACCGACTGCGTTGTAAGGCACTGTCTCCGGATATTTTTCACCTATATTTTTTTCACCTTTTATTAACTCCACATCAAGTTTCTCAATCCAATCTTCGGGTATATTATTTGCGTAAATAATTGATTTACAGTTTCTTTCATTGTCACAGAAGAAGAAAATGTCGGGGTGTGATGAGATTGACGGATACGCAAGATCTGAAGGTTCGAGCCAGACGACATTTCCGAGAGTTTCAAGTTTTTCACGCGCTTCAGCGGGCATTGTCGCACTTGCGATTATTGTGGTTTCAGGAATTGATGATGATTTTTCAAGAGATTTATAAATCACTGATTTATAGATTGTTTCAAGCTGCTTTTTATTTTCCGCCTTGTAACCGATAGCATGATTCAATTGATTTTCAGGAACTTCAATCATGACAGACGATTTGCTTGTTTTCCCGACCTTCAAATTATCTGAATGAAAATCATGTGATTTTTCGACATTTTCGATTGCAATCTTTATCTTGTCTCCCCAAATTTTCGAGAAGACCATCTCTGCGAAATTTTTATGGTACGGTCCTGCAACATACGCCTGATTATCAAGGTCTTCGGATGTATGAAGCCCGATTCTGAGGACTTTAACGCCATTATTTGAAAAAAACTCGTACAATGTTGCTGACTGTTCGACCGCATCTTCAATGGAAAGCGGGACATATTTCTTTTCACGGAAAAGACTTTCCAACTCCGTGTCTTTCACCACGATACAAGGATAAATACGTGTTTCTTTCGCGCCAAGCCTTACGATGTCGCGGGCGGTCTGCAAGTCGTTTTCAAAAGTGTCGAAAGGCAGACCAATCATCATTTGAAGTCCGAGTGTTATCCCCTGATTCACAATAATTTGCGATGCCAATTCAATATCTTTAAATGTATGTCCTCGTCCGCACTTTGACAAAATTTCATCGTTTGTGGTCTGCGCACCCAATTCAATGTTTTTCATCCCGAAAGACTTCAGGATTTTCACACGTTTTTCGTCGATATAGTCAGGGCGTGTGCTGCATCTGATGCCGTCAACGAGACCTTTTCCCAAATAAGGCTGCACTGTTTTCAGAAAATCATCCTGCATTTTTTCAGGAAGGCCTGTGAAATTTCCTCCGAAAAACGCGACCTCAACAAACCTCTCATCTTTTTGAAAAGAGTTCAAATGTTTTTCAATAATATTTTTAACATCTTGAATATCAGGAAGATGCTGCTTTCCGGTAATGCTAAATTGATTACAATAGACACATCGGTAAGGACATGCCAATTCGGGTAAAAATATTGGAATATTATAGTGTTTCATTTCGGCTTCAAAATTGCAAAATATTCTTGAAATATTGAGGTTTTGTTTAAGAAAAATTTATAATTTTGCATTTTTAATAAATCAAACAAAAAAAATAAAATTTTAAACTATTAATTTTATACAAAATGAAAAACGTTATTAAAAACATCCTGGTTATTGCCATGGTTGCGCTCGTTACTCTTGTTGGTGCAACCAGCTGTAAATCATCAGGTAAGATGTCAAAGAAAGAGTACAAAGCAAGAGTAGAACAGGCCAAGCAAGACCTCGCAGCCATCATCGACGGCACCACGGCATGGAGCTGCGACGAACAGCAGGCACGTCTTGATCAGATCAAGAAGATTGACTTCACGAAGAAGAATCCGGAAGTTGTCGAGATGATTGACAGGGCGCAGGCTGCAATCGATGCTTGCAAAGCGGAACAGGCAAGACTCGCTGAAGAACGCAGACTCGCCGAAGAACGCAGATTGAGAGAGCTGGAAGAGATGAACAAGCCGAAGACAGGCGTTGAAGACTACCTTCTCCAGATTGCAAACGCAAAAGACGTCAACGTTGCTAACAGAGCAATCAACGAGGCACTCAAACTCTTCAGTTCAGCAGACACACCGGTTCTCATCCTCATCAACAACTACGGTGACTATGACAAACCGACCACTGCCGAGAAGTACCTCAACTACATCAAAGACCAGAAGAAGGTCGGCGTGAAAGTCAACAACGTCAAAATGGAAAACGGAAAAATCTCTGAACTTGAATTAAAAGTTGTTAAATAATTACAGTCATGAAGAAGATATTATTTGCATTAGCATTTGCATTTTTTGCACTTACAGGTTTCCAGTCATTCGCACAGGAACCAGAATTGACACCAGAGCGCAAGCATGACATCGACAGCCTCGCACTCGAAAAAGTCCGCGATTTGTCGAAATACGTGAAAATCGTCGGTTCAAAAGACACTCCTTGGAGTGAAGCCAACAGAGTCATCGACCGCGCTGAAGAACTTTTCGCACCAGACGCGGAAATCGGTGTTTCATCACTCGCGAAGACAAAGATTGAGTATTACAAAGTACGTCAGTACCTTGAAAGATTGATGCGCCTCAACTACGACCGCGTTGAAATTGATTGGTACAAGATTCAGTATGTATCTGATTTACAGCGTCAGCCGGACGGCACATACGTCGGCGTGATCACAGTCTTCCAGACATTCAAAGGCTATGACGCAGAAGGCAGACTCGTTTATCAGGACACGACAAAGAAAGACGTGACAGTTTATGTGAAACGCAAAGAGGCACAGATCGGCGGCCGTCTCATCGGCTTCTGGGATGTTATGCTCGGCGACATGAGAGTTAAAGAAACAGCATTGAAATAATGAAAGCATTTTCGAGATTTTTTTGGTTCTTAATATTATTGGCATCATTCTATAAAGTTGACGCTCAAGTAATTGCAGGCAGTCTTGGCGATTTCCAGATGGATGAAACCGCACTTTACACGATGACGAAGCAAATGAGTCAGTTCATCAGCCGTTTCAACTATGAGGAAGACCAATACGGCACTAAAATTGACCCAAAAAGTCCCGATTACCACAATGCAGATAAGCGCAAGACCGTCCTGCCGTTGTTGTTTGACATGGACAATCCAAGAACGGCAGGCAGTCTCCGCGATTATTTCATCGAGGACCTGACCAAGAAAAACGCACAAAACCTCGAGTTCCTCGGCGGAAGATGGTTCGCTGAAGTGTCGGCCAAATTCATCTGGAAAGGCCAACCCGTTGACATCAGCATGATAATGGCCATCGAAAAAGAAGGACTCGGCTCCAAATGGGTGATTTCCAATGTGTTCTTCAATGAATTCCAGCAAATGTTCCCACAAGGCGAACTCGCGGAAAGAGAGAAACATTTCCTGCACCCGATGAGTCACGAACTCGATTTCATGAACATATACAAGGCCTTTAAAGACCCGCAAATCATTGAGTATTACGCATCTACCAAATACCAGCCGGATTATCTCACACTGTTCTTCTATGAGATAAAACTTGGCAACCTCGTCTTCGACAGCGTTGACAAGGTCAAGTTCCATATTTTCCAAATAAACGACTGGTACTTTGAAGTTTCATGGTTCAACCGCACCGGATATAACTCCGGCTGGCTGATATCCAACCTGATTTATCTCGATGAGACTGAAAAAGAAACACTTTTAAAAATTTATCAACCCAACCGCCAATAGGCAAAACTTATAAAAATGAAGAGGATTTTATTGTTTTCCGCAGTCATGTTTCTGTGTGTCAACGCTTTCTCACAGAAAAAAGGAAGCCAGCCGGACAAAAGCCTGCAAGAATACAAGGAACAGATCAACGTGATGGTGAAATATCTTGAAGACACCTTCACCTTCATCGGCGACCCGGAAAACACAACACAGGAAAAAGACATCATCTTCCGCGAAAGCTATCTGAAAATATTCAAGGACGAAGACGTCCAGATTGAAGACGACCTTGACCAAAACCGCAGGACATCAATAAACAAAGACATCCAGGCGTATCTCAAGGACATCGATTTCTTTTTCAAAGACATAAAGTTTTCGTTCAAAATTGAAAAAATCGAAGCGAAAACCAACGACAGCAACAACACATATTTCCTCGTGACCACAATGAGGACAATGAACGGTCACAACATTTCCGGCGACACAGTCAGCGACCGACGCAAACGTTTCATGGAAATAAACCTTGACCCTTTCAAAAAAGAACTTAAAATAGCAAGCATATATACCACCAAACCTAATGTAACAGAAGAACTTAGAAACTGGTGGAACCAAATGCCTTTAGCCTGGAAACAGTATTTTGGCGAAAATATTTTCATTTTCGACACTATTGAAATCAAAAAACTGAATCACATTTATTTAGATTCAATCGTCATAAATATATCTCCCAACAACAAAATTGTTGAAAAAACAATAGCCGCCGACATGCCTACGGTTTATTCAGCATTGGCGGCGTTGTCGAAAACAACCGAGATTGACATAAGCTACAACACTGATATTCACAGCCTTGACCCGCTTCTTGAAATGTCGGACGTCTTGGTTTTAGATTGCTCGAACACTGACATCAGCGACATCTCACCAATCAGAAACCTCAGCAAAATAAAGAACGTCAATATTAGCAACACAATGATTGACGACATCTCAAGCCTGAAATACAACAGCGACATGACGGCCTTCAGAGCCGACAACACAAAGCTGACCAACGTAGAAACGGTTTCATGCTTCAACCAATTGAACACGCTTTCACTGTCGGGCAACGCAATCAGTGACATGACACCTATTAATAATTGCGGTCAACTTACATATCTCGACATCTCCGGGACACAAGTCACGTCGCTTGATTCAGTGATGATCTCGTCAGGACTGCATTACCTTAACATCAGCAACACGGCAATCTCCGACCTCAACCCTATCAAGCATCTTGAAGAGCTGCAAGGTCTTAACATCGACTACACCCGTGTCACCGACCTGTCGTCTTTGTCAAATATGCAACAACTCAATGAAATTCAATGCAGTAACACTGATATTGCCGACATCATGCCATTGAAAGACATTCCCCATCTTGTGAGGATATATTGCGACAACACAAATGTTGACTCTGAAAAAGCCGGAGCGTTCTACAAAGCCAATGGCAACGTGATGGTCATTTTCGAGACAGCGACACTTAAGACTTGGTGGGAGAATCTCCCGATTTATTGGAAAAAAGCATTCATGAAGCAGACAAATATCGGCATCGACCCGAGTCCGGAGGAACTTCACAGTCTGATTCAAATCAAGTCGATGGAAGTTGACCCCGCCATCCAGGATGCAACGCCGATCGGCAGACTGACGAACCTCGAAAATCTCAGCATCGCCAATTCAAAAATCATTGACATTGAGTCATTTAAAAGTCTCTTGAATCTGAAAAGACTTGATATGCAAAACACCAAGGTCAAAGACCTTAAGCCTCTTGAAAACCTCGGAAACTTGCAGGAATTAAACATTGAAAACACCACCATTTCGGATCTCACTCCACTGCAAAATGCCAATAACATATTGGTTGTCAAGGCAGAAAACAGCAAAGTCAACGATACAACAGTGTTTAATTTGAAAGTAGCACAGCCACATGTGACCGTGATTTATCAGACCAAGAAACTCGAACTTTGGTGGAAGACCTTGAACAATAACTGGCGCGAGATCTTCAAGGAATATGTCAGCGTTGACTCTAACCCGAAGCCGGAGCAGCTGCAACAAGTCGCCGACATCACAGAAATCAATGTTGATTCAGACAAGTACTCCATTTCAAGTTTGGAGGCATTATCAAAACTTCATTTCATCAAGAAATTGATAATCAACGACAACCAACTGACCGACCTCAGCCCTCTTGCCGAGAAACGGCTTCTCGAAGAATTAAGTGTCAGCGGAAATGCAATTGACAACATTCTTCCGCTCGCTGATGTCACGACATTGAAATCGCTCGCATTGGAAAACACTCTTGTCAACGACATAAACATTCTCGAAAATATGCATGAACTTGAGGTCCTGAATATTGCTGGCACAAGTGTCAAAAACATCAAGATTCTGGTCAATTGCAACAAACTCGAGGAACTGAACATCGCAAACACACCAGTCAAGTCGTTGGCGCCTGTTCAAAACATTCAGACTTTGAAGCACGTCAAGGCATTCAACACCAAGGTGAAGAAAAAAGACATTGCGACATTGAAGTCAACGCACAAAGACATAAACATTGTATATTATTAATCAATAATATACAATTCAGAAAATATTTGTTATTTATTTCACCCAAGTTATGGAGAAACCGTTTGCGTTCATGAAGCGTTCGGTTTCTTCTTTGTCGTCAGAGAATCCGAGGAAGAACCCGCCGCCGCCAGAACCGCATATCTTTATCTGAAAATGCATATTTTCGCGTTTAACAAAAAACAACGGCTTCATCCTTTCCGTGACCATCGGCTCAAACAGAACAGTCTGATAATAAGACAGATGCTTCAAATCATCAAAAAATTTGTCAACATCTCCGGAAACGAGTGAGTTTATGCAGCGTCCCACGAACGGCAGATACAAATCTTCGTAAGCCTTGAGAAAACGCGGGTTATTACGTTGTTCCTTAAAATAGCGCACCAATGTCTTTGTATCTGACTTAATCTTGCTGTCAATGAGGAAAACATGCAGATTTTCAGGGATAAAATCATTTTCGAGAATATTCACATGCATGTTCTCATCAAGGATGAAAGGTTTTCCAATATAGCATTGCAAAGGGTCGAGGCCGGAACTGCTTCCATGGAAACAGTCTTCCATTTTGCCGAGAAACTTCTTAAGTTCAATCAAATCGTCTATCTGCACGCTATGAAAACGGTCGTAAACGGCCGCCGTAAAAGCACCGGAGCTTCCGACACCATATCCTGTTGGAATATTTGAGTCAAGGAAAAGACCTTTTTTCAGTTCCGTCTTTAGTTTCGCCATATTGATATGCTCACTAAAATATTCATTCTCAATAAGATATTTTGCAAAGACTTGCAAATTTCTATTTGAGGCATAATTCTTTTTCCCAGGATTTCGCCAAGTATAATCCCAATGAGCCGAACCGGAATACAAGGGCATCAAAAGTGCCGATGAGCCGTAAATCATTGAATATTCGCCGAATAAAATTACCTTTCCGTAATAATTTTTGATTTCCATCTTAAAACTAAAAAACTTTTACAATATCACTAATATATTGGTTATCAACGCAATAACTTTTCAATTTATCATTTATAAAAACATTGACTTTTTCACTGAACTCATCCGGGAAAAGAAGATGTACATTCGGTCCAGCATCGAGGGTGAAACACACCGGAACATCTGTGTTTTCCCTGAATTTATGAACTTCATCTATGATTTTCAGAGTATTAGGCTCCATGAGTTTGTAGGGAGGATTTGAAGTCGCCATCAATTCGTGAAGCTGCACAGCTTCTGATTCGGCTATGTCGATGAACGTTGCAAGGTCGGCGGTACGAAGTGCTTCAAGCAGTCGTTTTGTATTGCAACGCGCTGTTAAATAACGTTTTTCGGCCAATGGATGACCTTCCATCAACGCATGTCCGACGCGGCTTGAAACGCTTTTCTCCTTGTTTGAAACTATCAGGATTGTGTCGTGATATGTCTTGAAAACCGGAGCGACCATATTTTCCAATGGAACGGCATATTCATCGGAACTGTCTGAAACACAAGGCGTTTCGCCCCACAAAGCCATTACAGGATACACCGAGCGCGATGCACTTCCGGAAGCTAAACGCGCCAACATTGAAGCACGGCGAAGGTCTAAAGGAGTCGCATCATCATTCAAGGCTTTTTCCAACTTCAAAAAACAAAGCACCAATGCGCTCATCGATGACGCACTCGAAGCAATGCCCGAAGAATGCGGGAAAGAGTTTCTGCTTTCAACTTTCAAATGAGAAAACACCTCGGTGTCAAATCGGTATAAATCGCCATGCTTTTCGATGTATTTCTCAATTTTCTCTTTGAACTTTGGAGATTCGACGCCTTCAAAAAGAAACTGCATCCCACATTGAAATTTCGGATTATATTCAACAGATGTCTCTGTAAAACAATTACTTAAAGTGAAACTTATTGAAGGATTGTTCGGCAGTTGACAGCCATGTTTACCCCAATATTTCACAACAGCAATGTTAGAAGGAGATTTTGCCGTGACTAAAATTTCTTGCTTTTTCATTGTCAATAATATTGGTGCAAAGATAGCATTTTTTGTCGAGATTTCTGACGCAAAATAATTTTTTTCGCAAACATGCGTTGAAAATGAAAACTCAAACATTATTTATTAATTTTGCATCGGAATTTAATTTTGGAAATATGAAAAGATTTAGTTTGGCAGCATTGATAATCATAGCGTTATCATTATTCACTTCATGTACAGACAAACCGGTTCAGCAGAGCAAAGACCGTTCTGTCGGAGGCACTTCGGAGATTTTGTTCGTCACGCAAAACGTGGAGCAATGGAACGGGGCGTTGGGCGAGGCTGTCCGCGGATATTTCGAGGTTGAGCAATACGGACTTCCGCAGCCGGAAAGGACTTTCAAGGTCGCAAACATCAACGCGGCGGCTTTGAACGACATGTTCAAGAAGCACCGCAACCTCTTGATCGCAGAGATAAACCCGGAACTTCCGAATCCGATAATAGAATCGGAGGACGACTGGATGGCGGCTCCGCAATATGTCATGAAAATAAAGGCGAAAGATGCCGAGACGTGGATCAAAGTCTTTGATTCACAGAAAGATAAGTTAAAAGACATTTTCGACAATAACGAGCGTGAACGTCTTCTGAACTTCTACCGTCCTAACGCCAACACCGATGCCATGAACGTCGTAAGCAAAAACTTCGGTTTCACCATGACCATTCCGAAAGACTTCTGCGTCGCCGTTGACCGCAACAGATACATGAGCATCACCAAGGACGCCGAGACGAAAGAACTCATCATGAACCTGATAATCTATGAGTTACCATATAAATCCGAATCAGACTTGAGTGAAACGAGACTTATACAGGTTCGTGACTCCGTTGTCGGGAAGTACATCTCCGGCCCTGTTGACGGAAGTCACATGGTAACTGATTTAGAGTTTGTGAAACCGGTTTTCAAGGCCTTGCCTGATTTTCCTGCCGGTTACGCCGTCGAGATGCGCGGAATGTGGAACATGGTCAACGAGTTCATGGCCGGACCGTTCATTTCTTACACCATTATCAACCCGGCACACAACAAACTCATAACCGTCGAAGGGTTCGTCTATTACCCGAATAAGGAAAAACGCGATTACCTAAGACAGTTGGAATCAATAATTTACAGCATAAAATTCAATTAGAAACTGAAATCGGCAAACAAGAAAACCCCACATTCTGACAAAGCCAAATGTGGGGTTTTCATTATTAATTGACTTATTTCACTTTCAATTTCTGTCCGACATCCAAATTGTCGTTTTTCAGATTGTTGAGTTTCCTGAGTTTGTCAACGGTAGTATTGAATTTCCTGGCGATGCTCCAGAGGTTATCGCCAGATTTTACGGTATATGTTGAAGAACTATTTGATGAGGAGCTTGACGATGAGGCATTCTCCGGCGGATAGACTTTCAGTTTCTGTCCGACCTTTATGTTGATGGTTTTCAAGTTGTTCCATTTTTTCAGGTCGGTGACGGTGCATTTATATTTCGATGCGATTTTAGAGAGTGTCTCACCTGACTTCACCGTGTGGATTTTCTGTGTCGTCGAGCGTTCAACCGGAGTGGAGTTTCCGGCCTGGGCCATCGGGGCGCCGGAACCATATACGATAAGTTTCTGGTTAGGATAAATATTCGTCCCTTTAAGGTTATTCCATTTCTGTAACTGACTGACACTCACGTGATATTTCTTCGCTATGCTGCCAAGATTCTCACCACTTTTCACAATATGCACGCTTCTGTCGGATATTTTCTTCATCTCCTCCTGAAGCTTTTCCTTGTCGATGCCACGTTTTGTCTTAAATTCGTACAAAGCCTTTTCATTTCTGATATATGAATCGACATATTTTTCAGGAATGCTCAAGATATACGGTTTCTTGTCGGTTGCCGGAATAATCTGTTGTTTATATTGGGGATTGAAGAATTTCAAATCTTCCATCGGGATGCCTAACATCTCATTAAGTTGTTCAAAATGAAGTGGTTGATGAACAGTCACTGTATCAATGCCGTCTTTGATGATGCCTGGGTCGAGCGGGCAGATGTTATGTTCTGCGGCGTAATTCATGATATAATTCACAGCGATGAAAGCCGGGACGTATCCGCGTGTCTCACGTGGCAGGTAAGGCCAGATTGCCCAGTAGTTTTTCAGGCCGCCGGCTCTGGTGATTGCTTTGCGGACATTGCCCGCGCCGGAGTTATATGCAGCCAAAACAAGGAACCAGTCGCCGAAGGTGTCGTACAGGTCCTGAAGATGCTGACATGCCGCCTCCGTTGACTTCAACGGATCAAAACGGTCTTCGACAAGCGTCGTGGAATTGAGTTTGTAAACCTTGCCCGTCCCATACATGAATTGCCACAGACCCTTCGCACCTGCATGAGAACCGGCTGTCGGGTTCAACGCCGACTCGACAACAGCCAAGTATTTGAGTTCCAATGGCATATTATGTTTATCAAGACATTCCTCAAACATCGGGAAATAAACATCAGCCAAACCGAGCATGCGCTCCGTCTTGCTTCTTTTCTGGACTGCATACACATCAATGAACGACTTGACGTGCTTGTTATAAACGAGTTCAATCGTCGTCTCACGATTCAAATCCTCAATTCGCTGTGCATAAACGCTGTCGGGGAATGTTGGGACATATCCTTTCGGATAATTGCACGAGTTAGACCCGCTTTCATCAAAATATGGAATAAGTTGCAGAGTATCAATCATATCAAGCATTGTCTCCGACTCTCCTACGATTGCCTCACCAGAATTTTCGGCGTCAAAAAGCTCCTGAATGCGCATCTGCACACTGTCAGGAAGACTTCTGTCAACGGTATCAACAATCATTGAATCATCCATTTCGATGACATCGAC
Organism: Bacteroidales bacterium; assembly: GCA_024400395.1. Lineage (GTDB taxonomy): Bacteria > Bacteroidota > Bacteroidia > Bacteroidales > F082 > Limimorpha. The sequence goes on along the minus strand of JAKSMW010000004.1, from coordinate 39,003 downwards.
GGAATCATTCAAAAGGTTCGGATTGGTAATTTCAATGGGTTTATCATCAACCAATTCATTTTTGGTCGCAGGAAAATCATCCGCAACCTCTTCAGTTTCAACATCTTGTCTGTCAAAAAGATCTTTATGTATTATCTTATCAACGAAAGAACATCCCATTAACACCAACGGCAACGCAAATACAATAAGTTTCTTCATTTCCAATTGTCTAAAAAAACGTGTGCAAAATTACAAAATTTCAGAAATTTAAACGCAGAAAAAACGATGATATTTTATAAAATTGTGTATTTTTGCACTTCAATTATATTTTTTAAAGATGAAGAAATATTTATTTAATTTATTGACAGTCATTGCATTATGCTGCGGATTAACAGTTAATGCACAAGAAGGGAACAAGCTGGACTGGAGAAAGCTGCACTATCTTTCTGAAGAAGAGATGCACACTCCTGTAAGAAGTATTAATTTTGTGGAGACCGATCCTCCGGCGGGCGAGCCGCGTTTCGTGGCGGAATTCGAGCCGATGCAGGCAGTCCTGATTCGTTATCCACTCGGAATTCCTTATTCAGTCGTAAGGGAATTGGCGGAAGACTGCACTTTAATCACCGTTGTGTCAAGCAGTTACGAAAGTCAGGCGAGGTCACAATATCAGAGTAACGGTGTCAATATGGATAACTGCGTTTTCGTGAATGCGCCTACAGATTCATATTGGGTACGCGACTACGGTCCGTGGTACATCTTCGAAGGCCGTGAGCCTGCCATCGTCGATAACGTCTATAACCGTCCGCGTCCGAATGACGACAATGTCTCAAGTGTGTTCGCGAACTACTGGAACATCCCGATGTACGGAATGAACCTTCAGCACACCGGCGGCAACATGATGGAAGACGGCCGCGGACACGGCGTCTCCGACGAACTCGTCGTTCAGGAAAACGGCTACAACGAAGTCAACGTCCGCAACAAGATGCGCGACTACCTCGGCATCGACCCTTATCACATCACCATCGACCCGCAAGGCGACTACATCGCCCACGTTGACTGCTGGGGCAAATACCTCGCACCCGACAAAATCTTGATTGCACAGCTTCCGCAAAACAACCCGCAATATGCGCTTTACGAACAAGTCGCCGAATATTTTGAGACCACAAACTGCTGCTGGGGCTATCCTTACCACGTGTATCGCGTCCAGGAACCAGGCGGCTACACACTCGCCCCTTATACCAACAGCTTGATTCTCAATAATAAAGTTTTCGTTCCGCTCGGAGATATCGCTTCATACAACCAACAGGCACTCGCCGTTTACCAGGAAGCAATGCCGGGTTATGAAATCATCGGCTGCGAAAACAACGACTGGTCGATAGGCTGGGAGAACACCGACGCGCTTCACTGCCGCACACGCGGTGTCATGGACTTCGACATGCTCTTCGTTGACCACCGTGATGTCGTGTTTGGCGAACAACAATGGCAGGACTCAATCGCCATCACAAGCAAATTCATCGCATACAGCGGACAAAATCTGAAACAAGACTCCTTATTAATATATTACAGAATTGACGGCGGTGAATATCAGGTCGCACACATGACAGCAACCGGCAATCCTGACGAATATGTCGGCTATATCAAAGGCTACGTAAGCCTTTCAGAAGTCGATTACTACGTCTTCGGCGCTGACGAGTCAGGTCACAGATACCAGCAGCCGGTGTTCGGCGAACTCGACCCTCACCACTTCACAATGGAAGAGCATGAAGGCGGTTCTTCCGGATTGCTGACATTCGACGTCGATGAAATCGTGATAGATGAAGAACAACAGTTCGCGATATTCAACGCAACCAACGAAAACTTGGCTGCTGTCACCGTGAATGATATTGTCGAAAACAACACTTCATACCTCACCATCCATACAAGCGTGAGCACAAATCCTGTCAGCCTACCTTACACACTCCAACCGGGACTGTCGATGAAAATCTGCGCCGAACTCGCTACCATAACCAAAGGCTTTGCCGAGACAAGCATAAGCCTCTTCACTTCCGGCGGCGAACAGACCGTCACGGTGAAAATCAGCGGCGAACTGCTCGGCATGGACGAAAACAAACTTGAAAACGTGAACATTTATCCTAACCCGATGAGAAACATCTTGGTCATAGAAAACAATGAAGTCAAGAGCGTCAGCATCTTCAACGCCATCGGCCAGGAAGTCATGTTTGTCGAGAACAGAAATGAAATCAACGTGGAAAGCCTCGAAAACGGCCTTTATTTCGTGAGAATCACCGACAACAAGAACAATTCAGTTGTCAGAAAAGTCGTTAAGAGATAAGGGAGTTTGTAAAGTTATAAAATTTGTAAAGTTATAAAGCGGCTGGCGCGAGATGATATCTCGCGCCAGCTTTTTTATGTCATAAAATGTTATTGGGAAAACATTTCCCATTTCTTATCTCACCACGAATCTCACATTCTCGCTGCCGTTGATTACCATCGTGTAAATGCCTGATGTGTAATTTCTTACGTCAACGTACTGTGTTGATTCGAGTTTTTCTACGAGCTGGCCGAGTGAGTTGTAAACGACGATGTTTTCAACTTCAACGCCTTCGATTGTGATTGTCTCTGATGCCGGGTTTGGATAAACGCCGATGACGTTTTCCGACACTTCAGCGACATCCTGGATCGTGGCGCATGTCGGGCATGACATCGCGAATCTCTCCGGGTCGTTAGCGTCGAATGAATAGACTTTTCTGATGCAATATGCATATTCACCTTTTGCGTCTTCATCGACAAAAATGTTCTCATGGATTGGTTTTGGTGTCAGGCAGACATCGTTTTTGAACACCATCGTTCCGAGGACGCCGTTGTTTTCTTCGATGTAACCGCGCAGGTTGAACGAGTTGTCGGCGCCGTTGGCGGCGAGGTCGTACCAGTCGGTGCCGTTGTCGGAATACAGACGTCCGTACGGGTCGCCGGTGTTAGGTCCTATAGGTGCCGGATAAGTGCCCGTGAGGCTGAGCATCACAAACCAAACGCCTCTTGTGTTGTCGATGGCTACATACTCGTCAAACGGGATGTCGATATATTGGCCGCAACCTTTAGTTAAATAGTTCTGGGTGTAAAGCAGGTTCTCCGGTGTTGTCTCATCGCCTTGGTAAATCATGATTTTTCCGCGGTGTCCTTCATAGTCGAACATCGCCACTTTCGTGGCTCTGTAATTGATATAAGGCACGAGGCTTGTCGCCGGAATATGAATCGCCCAGTATATCGGGGTGCCTGAACCCAAGCCGATTCCCTCCTCATTCATGCCGTTATCGTAATAGAGATACGTGCCGTCAAGCTCCTCGTTCTCCCAAGAGACCAGCACGTCGTTGCCCATGTTTTCGACTTCAACGGTCTCATAACCCTCAAAGTTGTCGCATGACGCGTATGTCCACTCAAATGTCGTCCAATCGCTCTGACCTTCGTCGAAAACAGTCTGTACGGAAGTCGTATATGTCTGTCCTTCAACAAGATTGCTTGTCTCAAACTGATAAAAACAATTCTGGACGTTCTGTGCCACGACTTGGTCATTGAGTTTGATGTTGAAACCGATGAAATCTCTCTTTGTGTCATTTCCGAGTGCGACATTCTTAAGGTCAAGCTTGAAGCCGTCGGCCTCGTAGTGGCGGAATGCGATATAGACATAGCGGCCTGCGTATTGGCCGAGGTCGATGGTCTTTGTCTGCCATCCGTGAGCGGCGACGCCGTGGAAGATCACCGTGAAGTCGTCAGGATCTGTCGGGCTTCCTGTTGAGATGGCGACGCCGTAATGGTCGCGCGGGCTGGCCCAGTGACTCGTTATCTCGTATGTCAGGACCGACTTCTTTCCGATGAGCACCTGCGGCGAGACCAAGTAGTCGTCGGTGCCGTATGATGTGTAACCGTCGGTTGACGCTGATGAGGCGCAATATTCGCCGACTCCTCCGAACGGGTCATAACCGACAACCCAGTTCCTGCCGTCATTGTTGCCGTCAATCAAAGTCCAGCCGGCGAGAGTAGGCAGATTGAAAGGATAAAAAAATGTCTCACCGTATTCAGGCTGCTCAATGCTCGCATTGCTGGTCCACTGCGCCCAGCCTGTTGGTGAAACGTGAAGATTCTCCGGTGCTTCCACCTGTGCTTTCATGCTGAAAAAGCTGAAAACAACCATTGTAATTAACAAGTAAAACTTTTTCATTTGATGATTTTTTAAATTAATATTTTCTTTCGTTTAAGTTGCAAAGTTACTTCTTTTTCAGAAATATTCATACTTTTATGGAAAATTATTTCAGATTAGAAAAGGAATCACATTCCCGCTTTCAACATGTTTATTTTCAAATATTTACGCTTGAAACCGACAGAAAACAACCTGAAACGGCACATACGAAGCGAACTCCAAAGATTGTAAAAATCTTTAGAGTTCGCTCCAAACAGTATCCTGTTTTAACTATTACGGGTTAAGCGATACCGATATAAAACCGCCACGCAGTCCCCGTCCTTCTTATTTCTCTTCTCTTCTCTTTGCTACCGCATATCCCGCGCCGAGTGCCGTGAGGATGAGAAGACCGCTGCCGAGCGGTGCACTCTGGTTGTCGGAGAGTCCGTGATTAGGAAGAGAAGGCAGTTCGCCGTTTGCATCCCTGTTGTCAGCATTGTTCCAATTGCCGAAGAATCCGTCTGACTGCGCCGACGCGCCGAACGCCAAACCTAATGTTATCGCTATTGTCAATAATGTCTTTTTCATCTTTTCTATTTTTTTGTCAACCGTCAACGGAGGCTCTGTCCGTTGACAGTTGACTGTTTTCTGTTTTATCTAACTATAATTTTCTGTGTCTTGACTTCATTTCCTGTCATCCTGACGATGTAGGCTCCCTTGGTGAGGTGGCTGACATCGACTCTCTGGCCGTGGACCTCTTCGCTGATGACCACTCTTCCGAGGACGTCGAACACCTGAAGCGTGCCTTCGCCGTCGATGATAAGCTCGTTGCCGTACTGATAGACGAACTGTTCGTTTTCGTCGTTGTCGTTATGGCTGATGCCGAGTTTCACCGTGAAGCGGTTCTCTTTGTCGGCGGGTGAGCCGATGAACGAGTAGCTGCTTTCGAGGAGCATGTTGGTCTCAACGCCTGTCATGTTATCGACGAGCACGAGTGTGTTGATGTCGTCGGTGGCTTTGAGGCTGATGCTGTACTTGCCTGTCGTCATGGCCTTGAAGTTGAGCGGGAACAATGTTGTGTTCTCGTTCATGAATGCGATTGCGAAGTCTTCGCCGCCTTGCGGGATGTAGAGCATCGGGGCTTCGGCGTTGCGGTGGTTGATCTTGTTGAGGCCGATGCCTTCGCCGAACACCGCGAACGCGTTATCGCGGTAGTTGCTGTTGGAGACGATCATCTCGATGTTGATGTTCTGCTCTGAACGCTCGCCCTTGCTCGGTGCTGCCGTCGGCTTGCTGATTGTGACATTACCGGCTGTCGTGGCCTGTACGAGGAAGCCCTGGAGTGGAGCAATGGGTCCGGATTCAATCATAGCACCCCATGTGTTTTGGTTGGTAAGGACATAGAAACCGGTTGCCAATTCAGCTTCACCCTGCGAAACCACATCGGATAACTTGATGTTCTGTGCAAACGGGTTGCCGATGAGGTTGAAGCCGTTTATTTTGCCGTTTGTGAGTGTGCATTTAGCGGGTGCCACATTGACTTCGCCTGTGAATGCGATGTCTGCTGCAGTTGTTTTGGAGTAGATGTAGCCGCGGCCTTTGTCGATTGTGGTGAAGGCAGGGTTCGCGCCAGTTTCAAGTCTTGCGTTCTCCCAAATGCCTTCCGCTTCGTTGAGGCGGTAGAGGTCGTAGTCGGTATCAGTAACATTGTTCGGGATAAGGTTGGTGACATTTGCGAACTCGGTGTTTGCTGCGAGCGGTGAACTGATTGTGTACCAGTTCACGTTGCTTGCCTTGCTTGCGTTGCAGTTGATGTTCTTCTTCATTGTTGCAAGCACGCCGGTGTTGTCGGTGATGAGCTGTGCGCCATCGGTAAATATGAAGTTGGCTGGTGTGTTTTCAATGTTCTTTATGAAACCTAAGACGGTGAGTTTGCCGCCATTAACCGTATAGCTTGCGCCTTCGTTGATGAGCAGGTTGCGTGCTTCCATGTCTTCGTTCATGCTTTCGTTTCCAGAAACGCTGAGTACTTCGGTGAAGTAGGCATCGAGGCTGCCTTGTGGCAGGACTTCAATATACATGTGAGCCCAATCGTATTCACTAGTTTTGAATCTATTATTGACTCTATCATAAGCCAGATAGCAATTGTTATAGCCTATGTTATAAACATAACCAGCATTAATACTCCAATTATCATTACCTCCCCAATTTGATGGATTGATATTGCTGCCTCCATAGCAACTGAGCGTTGTCTCACCTATCCAGGATTCTACATCAGTGTAGTGGAACTTCCAATTATCACCGCTCTTTTCTGTTGTGAAGATGACGGCATTAGTTGGCAGACTGGCTATTTCATACCTATATGTTTGTGGATTATACTCAATTTCCACATTACCATCATTAAAATAATAGTTATAACCGGCAGTTCTATCGCACATGACTTTACCAAGATTGACATCATCGACAAAAATCACTCTGTCGCCACCATTAGCATTGAGTTGCGAATTAGTGGTTACCTTTGCCCACTTGCTTTGGTCAACATAGTGGAACACGGCATAGAGGTCCAAGTCTTCGGTCGGATAGTCGCCAGTCTCGAACAAGGTTGGTTCCGTTTCGCTGTATGTGGCGATGTCGCTTGTGGCCCAGCCGACGAATGACGTTCCGGCAACTATAGGATCGCTTGGGTTAATTCTCTCATTTTCGTAAACTGTTTCTTGAGTTTCAACGCCGTTCACATGATAGGTGATGGTATATCCTGTCAGTTGGATGAATCTGGCCGAAATCACGATGTCATATTCCGGCATTTCGATACTGAAGGAAGGTGTAACTGTTACTTCTGTTTCAGGTTCCCCGGCTTTCCAGGCCTTGACACCATATTCCGTATCGAACTTATAACCAATCGACGGATTGTCACTGATTGTAATTACTTTTCCTGCCAAATAGCCGTTTTCATCAGGCTCGTCATCGTTGACCAACAGTATTCCGTTTGTCATTTCCGGATCTAAGCTGACATTGTAGCGTGGCAATGCATTATATTCAGCCGTAACGGTGACATCGCTTGTTCTCACTGTGAACTGATTGTCGGTAACAGCAATTGTTCCGTCTCCATCGGTGACAATCCAACGGCTGAAGGTGTAGCCTTCGTCCATATTCACTGACAATTCGATTTCAGCATCAGCCTTGGCCTTGGTCTTCGATGCAGTAATGGTTCCGCCTTCAACTTGCGCTATTTCAATGTTATAGAACACAGCTGTCGGGTCTGGCAAATAAGTAAACTCGGTCTTTGGAATGAAGGTAGAGCCAACTTTTTCTCCTTGATATGTTTCATAGTAAGAAGTGAAGTATTCAGCATCGGTAGAAACTCCATAGAAAGTGTTGGATGGCCAACTGGCAGTCGTTGTGCTGGTGCAACTTATCAAGAGATTTGAACCAGAATAATTGAATGGAGTATCAAATGTGAGGCTCCAAGTATTGTCAGTAAATGATAAGCCATGGCCTGAAAAGACAGAAGTAAGTGTATTAATATCTACAATGCCGGTCAAAAATTTATCATCGACTTCGGCAATGCGGCATTCCCAATTCTGGGTGTCTTCTCCGCCATTATCTTTAAGGAAAAATTTCATTCCTTTAATAACTCCACCAGCCATGACGTCAAGATCCTCTGCTGGAATTACAAACTGGCATGTAGTTCCAGCACGATCGCCCCACCATGTGTAGATTGGGAATTTGTCATTTGAGCTGGTTCCATCATATACAGTCAATGTTTCAGGCTTGACAAATGCTGCGCTTACCGTTACATCACAATCAGGCATGTAGAAATAGAAGTTGTTGTAAACCTCAACGGTTCCACATCCTGAAGTAACCGTGAAGGAAACGAATTGGTAGCCTGGTTCAGGTGTGTTGGTCAGATAGACATATTCACCTTCGTAAGCGTTGATTGGTGCTTCATGGTCATTGTTTGTATATGCGCTGATGCTGCCGCCGGTAATGCCTTCGGCAATGTTGACAGCGTGAGCCGTAAGTGCTTCCACATTGGCTGTTACCGTTACGTTTTCACTTGCTGGCATTGTGAAATAGTATCCGTAATTGTATTCAGGTGTGATTGTTTCTTCGCCATCTTTCACAACCCATTCAACGAATTTGTAACCTGTCTGAACATTGTAGTAAGACAGATAAACTGTTTCATTGGCGTAAACGTTTTCCGAAGGAGACACTTGGATGGTGCAGCCTACAGGCTGGATGACGGAGATGTTATTCTTGGGGTCTTCATCAAATATGACGGAAACCGTCACGTTGCTGGCTGGCATTAAGAAATAATAATGTCCGTCGGATTCTTTATTCACGATGACAGCTTCCTGTGAAGCATCTTTCACCGAAATCTTGCTTGCGTAATTGGCATAGTCAAATGAATAATGGTTGTAGATTTGGGTAATGTCGATGCTCACTTCTTGTCCTGCGGGAACATAAGTGGCAGGGCTGACGTTGATGGTGCCGCCTGCTGGCTGTGTGTAATTGACCGTGTAGGTCAGTGCACAGACGACGTTAACAGTGACATCGTATGCCGGCATGGTGAAATAATAGTATTGTACGCCATTATATTCGTAGTCATAAACAGCTGTAATCTGGCCGCCTTCATAGGTGGCGGTAACATTTGTCACGCGGTAGCCTGCTTCGGGAGTAATGAGAACGCTCACAGTGGCACCCGCAGTAGCACTTCCCATAGGGCTGGTAGAAACCGTGCAGTGTTGTTGTGTACCTATTGAAATATAGTAAGATTTGCTGAAGGTAGCCGATACGGTGACATCGGTGCTCGGCATGGTGAATGTGCTACTCGGATAGCCTTGACTGACAGAAACGGGTTGTCCGTTTGCATCGGTAACGGTGATGTTGCCATACACATATTGGTAGCCTGAAAACGCATTAGGTGTCACTGTGACAGTCGCGCCTGGGTCACATTCGCTTGGGTTGACGGTGATGGTTCCGCCAACGATATTGGGATCAATGTTGACATGAAGGAACTGGTGTTCACCGAAGTTGGCGACGATAGCGACATCGTTGTCAGGCATGGTGTAATTGTAATTGGCACTGGTAGAAACAACTTCATCGCCAATGGTCCAACTAACAAAATCAAAGCCAGGGTTGGCTATTGCGGAAAGATTAAGGACTGCGCCAGCAGGAGCCCCGGTAATAGTGTTGCTTTGGTAGGTGACAGAGGCTGTGCCAGCACTTTCCGGGTTAACTGTGGCCGTGATGCTGTGAGTTGGCTTTGCAGCGAAGTGTGCGGTAACGCTCACATTGTTTGCAGGCATCGCGAAGGTGCTACCCGTGATGGTGACATCTGAACTTTCATATCCTGTGAAATAGTGGAAAGCGTCGGCTTCATAGCTCAAAGTTACGGTTTCGCCTTCTTCGTATGAGGCTTTGTCGGCAGAAGCGGTGCAGCCTTCAGTGTCAGAAGTGACGGTGACGGTGTAGGTTGGGGCTCCACCTGTACGCTCGAAGAAGGAAATGAGATGCGCACCACTAGGCAGAGACATATACCAGTCACAGTAGGCTTTTAATGCATTTCCATCGTAGTATACCTGAAACATCTCGTTGTGATCATTAACAATTCCATCGTATATTTTGATAAAGTTATCTCCACTTGCATCAAGAGAAACATAGGTATTGTTGATTTTCAAGTATTTATCACCGCACTTCGCAGAATAAAGGGTTTGATTTTTGACGAATTTATAAACTTTTGTATTTTCAGAAGGTGCTGACAAACCCATTTGGTTTGCACTTTCTCCGGATGAATGGAAGTAGTAATTATTTCCATCCTGATAACCCAACACATATTCTTTGTCTGGGTCGGGAGTTGATGGTAAACTCGTTACGAGCGTGTACTCGTAATTTTGTCCCCAGCCTTTCAAGCCGGTCAGCGCCAGTAGCGCCATGAGTAGAAGTGTAAATTTTCTTGTCATTTTTTGTAATTTTAGTTTATAATTTATTGAATTTCTTTTGTTTACATTGTCAACTAAGTTAAATGCGCGATAGCTGAAAATCCACCACGGCATTATAATTCAAGCTGCAAAAATAAGACAAATTTCGAGACGACAAAAAAATTGGAATATTTTTTTAGTCTTTAGTTTTTAGTCGTTAGTCTTTAGTTTTTAGGGTGGAGAGTTTGGAGAGTGGGGAGTGGAGTTGGCTGGCGCATCAAACAACTCCACTCTTAACTCTCAACTCTTAAAACTTTTATAAACTCTCAGCACTTTAAAATTTTAAGAACTTTAAGAACTTTTTTACTATCTTTGCAGCCGAAAAAATTACATTATTTATGAAATACCCAATCGGAACCCAGACATTCAAGACCCTCATTGAGGAAGATATGGTCTATGTCGATAAGACCGACCTCGTTTATAATCTTGCACAAAAAAACATCTGCTTCCTGTGTCGCCCGCGCAGGTTCGGAAAATCGCTTTTAATATCAACATTGGAGAGTTATTTCAAAGGCGAGAAAGACTTGTTCAAAGGGTTGAAAATTGAAGCGTTGGAGAAAGAGTGGAAGCAATATCCGGTGTTTCATGTGGATTTCGCACAAGGCGACTATTCAAAACCAGAGGCACTGTACAATATCTTGGACGAGTATCTTGAATCTTGGGAAGGGGAATACGGCAAATTTTTCAATACGACAATGAGAGGTCTTCGTTTTCGTGATGTGTTGGGAATGGCACATGAGAAGACCGGTAAAAGGTGTGTTGTCCTCATTGATGAATACGACAAGCCGTTTCGTGATGCCGTGACGGAATCTCAAAGGAATGAAAACAGAAATATTTTAAATGAGTTCTACGGCACGTTCAAGTCAGCCGACGAACACCTCCGCTTCGTGTTTCTCACCGGTGTCACCAAGTTCCCTCAGAATAGCAGTTTCAACCAGCCGGAGGACATCAGCATGGACCCAGATTTCGACGCGCTGTGCGGCATCACGAAAGACGAACTCGTAAGCTATTTCGATGATGAGATTGCGGCGATGGCCGATGAATTGGAATACACCAAGGAAGAGATGTACATCGAACTGAAAAGACAATACGACGGCTACCACTTCTCCGAAGGATTGCGCGGAGAGGGGATGCTCGACATCTTCAACCCGTACAGCATACTCAACGCCCTGTCGGAAAAGAAGCTGAAGAACTATTGGTTCAGGTCGGGGACTCCGACGTACTTGGTGAAACTGCTCGACCGCAACAAGACGAACATGCAGGAGATATTGCGCAGGGAATACGAGGGCGACTATTTCATGGACTACAAGGCCGACGTCGAAGACCCGTTGGCGATGATCTACCAGAGCGGCTACATCACGATAAAGGAATACAACAGGAAAAGAGGACTGTATAGGCTCGACTTCCCGAACAACGAGGTGAGGAACGGCTTCGTGGCACTTCTCGCAAATGATTACTGCGGCAGCAGGAACGACACGAAAAACCTCGTCCTCGACATCAACGACATGCTCGACGAGTGCCGCTTGGACGACATGCGCGACGCACTCTCGGGCTTCTTCGCCTCAATCCCCTACAACGCGTACTATCAGGAACGCGCGTGGAGCTACGAGAGCCATTACCACTACACTTTTTACCTGATTTTCAGACTGCTGTCGTGTTACTCGATATTCACGGAGAAAGAAAACTCCCGCGGCAGAGCCGACATCATCGTTGAAACGGACAACTACGTCTATATCTTCGAGTTCAAGCTCGACGGCACAGCGGCAGAGGCGTTGAAGCAGATTGACGACAAAGGCTACGCCGAGCCGTACGCCGCGGATTCGAGGAAGCTGTTCAAGGTCGGAGTCGTGTTCTCGTCGGAGAAGAAGAATATCACGGAGTGGAGCGTGGTTTAAGTCTTTAGTCTTTAGTCTTTAGTTTTTAGTTTTTAGTGTGGAGAGTTAAGAGTTGAGAGTGGAGTTGCTTTTGATGCGACAGCTAACTTCACTCTCAACTTTTAATTTGAAGTATTTTCATCTGCTGTATTGCGATTTGGTTCAGTTTCTCGAGGCGTTCGTTTTGCGGGAGGCCGTCGTTTATCAGCACCGAGTTGATGTTCTCGAGGTTCGACATGCAGATGAGCTGGTTTATTTCGGCGTAGTCGCGCATGTTGCCTTGCAGTTCGGGGTTGGCGTCGCGCCACTGTTTGGCGGTCTTGCCGAAGAGTGCCATGTTCAGCACGTCGGCTTCGGAGGCGTAGATGTAGTTGATCTGGCTTTTGCTCAGCCGTGGCGGGATGAGGTTCTGGCTTATCGCGCTGGTGTGGATGTGGTAGTTGACTTTCGCGAGTTCGCGTTTCGCGTTCCAGCCGAGATGTTTCTGCTCATCGGCTTTGAGCCGCTTCCTTTATCAGAAGGAGTTGAAACCGCGGGCTTATCCACATCCCGAAATGATAGGCAATGTCCTTGTGGGCGTATGTGCCGCCGTAGCGACCGGTCTTGGCGATTATCCCGATGGCATTGGTATTCTCAACCCAAGCCTTCGTTGACAAGACAAAATTGTTGGTTCCTGCATAGCTTCTAATTGTACCGAATTCGGTATAATTAAAATCCGGATTGTACAAATTCTCCCATTCACCAAGAAAATCCAATGTGTTTTTCTGGCTCAGCCACTTGAAGATGACATGCTCTTGCATCTGGCTTCTCGCCATGTCCGTCAGACTGATGTAGTCCTCCTCATTAACTTTCAATACGGTAATCTCCGTGTTCTCCACTGTTATTTTTGCCATGATAAAAAAATTAATTTGTAAAACAAATGAACTAACGTCGCAAAAATACAGTAAAGTTTTGGTACGGAAATGCAACTCCTAAAGAAAAATCTGATTTGTAAAAGGTTTTTTACACAATTCCGTCACTTTCTGGCTGGAAAGCGACGGAATTGTTAAAAAATGTAAAATTATGATGTTTCTCACCACGAATGGCACGAATAAAACGAATAAGACACGTGCGCCAGTTTAATTTACAGTTGACTGTAGTGTCTGTTGACCAAAAGAACCCGCGTCAAATCCACGGTGCAAAACTGAAATCAGCCTCCGCATTTGGAGTATCCGCAGTTGTTGCAGTGCTTGCAGCCGTCTTCATAGACGAGGTCGGAGCCGCATGTCGGGCATTTCTCCTTCTCTACTTTTGTGCCGTCCTTGATGTAGCGTTTCAGTGCGCGGGCGATGCCGTTTTTCCATGTGTTGATGTTGTCTTCATCGACGTTCAGGTTTTGCACCAGGGTGACGACGTACTGTATCGGCATTCCGTGGCGAAGCACGCCGGAGATGAGTTTCGCGTAGTTCCAGTATTCCTTGTTGAACGAGCGCGAGAGGCCCTCCATGTTCACTTTATATCCTTGTTTGTCGGCGTATCTGAAGTCGTAGCGTGTCTGGTCTTCCTCGTCTTTGTTCTTGATGATCCAGCCTGTCTCGACGAACGGCGGGATGAAGAAGTCGTCAGCTTTTCCGGAGAATATCTCGTAAGGTTTGCCGTCGATTTTGCCGACGAAGGCGATCCATTTCTCGTAGTTGTTTTGGAAGCGCACCACGTCGCATTCCACCTCTTTCGGGCGTGTAGGCGCCTGGTTTTCGACGATGGTATTGTGTTTTTCCTCTTTCTTTTCTTTTTTGTCCTGGCTGACCAAGACGCCGGTACGTGAGCCGTCGCGATAGATCGTCATGCCTTTGCAGCCGCTTCTCCATGCCGTTTCGTAAATCTGGCTGACGAGCTCCTCTGTTGTCTCGGCCGGCACGTTGACGGTGACGCTGATGGAATGGTCAACCCATTTCTGCATCGCGCCCTGCATCTTCACCTTGTTCACCCAGTCGATGTCGTTTGAGGTGGCTTTATAATAAGGTGATTTCTCCACCAGTTCATTTATCTGTTCCTGTGAGTAATTCTTCAGGTCTTCGACGTTGTATCCGTTGACTTCGAGCCAGGTGAGGAATTTGGGGTGGAAGACGTTATATTCCTCGAACGAGTTACCGTCGTTGTCGGTGAATGTGATTTTCGCGCTTTTGTCGTTCGGGTTGACCTTACGGCGGCGTTTGTAGGCCACCATGAACACCGGTTCGATGCCGGATGTCGTCTGTGTGCAGATGCTCACGGTGCCTGTCGGGGCGATGGTGAGCATTGCGATGTTGCGGCGGCCGTGTTTCGTCATGTCCTGATAGAGGTCTTCGTCGATGGCGCGCAGACGCTGTATGAACGGGTTGTTTTCCTCGCGTTTGGCGTCATAGACTTCGAAGGCGCCGCGTTCCTTCGCGAGATTCACCGAAGAACGGTAAGCCTCGTGAGCCAAGAGCTGCTGAATGTCCGTTGAGAACGCGATGGCCTCGTCGGTGGCGTAACGGTATCCGAGAGCCGCGAGCATGTCGCCTTCCGCGGTGATGCCGATGCCGGTGCGGCGGCCCTGCAGCGATTTCTTCCTGATATTTTTCCAGAGGTTGACCTCGGTGAACTTGACGTTGTCGTCTTCCGGGTCGGAGTAAACCTTGTCCAAAATCGCATCCACCTTTTCAACTTCAAGGTCGATGATGTCGTCCATCATGCGCTGTGCGATGCCGACGTGTTTCTTGAACAGTTCCCTGTTGAACCTCGCCTGAGGCGTGAAAGGATTCTCGACATAGCTGTACAGATTCATCGCAAGAAGACGGCAGCTGTCGTATGCGCAGAGCGGGATTTCGCCACAAGGATTTGTGCTTATGGTCTTGAATCCGAGGTCGGCGTAACAGTCGGGTATCGACTCGCGGGTGATGGTGTCCCAGAAGAGCACGCCCGGTTCGGCCGACGCCCATGCGTTGTGAATGATCTTGTCCCAGAGTTTGCGGGCATCTATCTCTTTGGTATATACGGGATTGGGTGAATCGATGGGATATTGCTGCACGAAAGGCTTGTTTTCGACCACGGCCTGCATGAAGTCGTCGGTGATTCTGACGGAGACGTTGGCGTTGGTGATTTTGCCTTGTGTCATCTTGGCGTCGATGAAGGCCTCCGAGTCGGGGTGTTTGATGCTGATGCTCATCATGAGGGCACCTCGGCGTCCGTCCTGCGCGACCTCCTTCGTCGAGTTGGAGTAGCGCTCCATGAACGGCACGACGCCTGTCGAGGTGAGTGCGCAGTTCTTGACGGGGCTTCCGGCTGGGCGTATGTGCGAGAGGTCGTGGCCGACGCCGCCGCGGCGTTTCATCAGCTGAACCTGCTCCTGGTCAACCTTCATGATGGCGCCGTAGGAGTCCGACGAGCCCTTCGTCCCGATGACGAAGCAGTTCGAGAGCGACGAGATCTGGAAGTTGTTGCCGATGCCGGCCATGGGGCTGCCCTGCGGCACGATGTATCTGAAATCCTTCAGCACCTCGAAGATCTCCTCTTCCTTCAACGGGTTGGCGTAACGGCTCTCAATCCTCGCAATCTCACCCGCAATGCGGTGATGCATGTCGTCAGGCGTGAGTTCAAAAATGTTGCCGTCGCTGTCTTTCAAAGCATACTTGTTCATCCACACGTCGCCGGCAAGTTGATCGCCACCGAAATACTCGGCAGCAGCCTTCTTCACATCTTCAACAGAATGTTTTGTATATACCTTTTCCTGCATATCTTGTTTATTTTCAACGACTTTCATATCATTATCATCACTTTTCCTGACATAATACTCCCCTTCCGAGATTCTGTTCTCGTTACGGAACTTTATCATTTTATCAGCATGAGTATCGTTATTTTGTGTTTCATCACGCTTTATTTCATTTTTTTCTAATTGCGTGAACAAGTCACAGCCATGCTCATAGTGCACATTGGAAGCCATAATGATTGATAATTAGTCGTTTAATAATATGAAAAACCTAATGAATTTTTTCGTAATTTTCGGGTGCTAAAATACTAAAGAGATTCGTATCTTTGCACTCTCAAAACAAGTTTTTTTTAATTTTTTTCAACTTGAAATTGTTGAAAAATTTTTAAAAAAAACTACAAAAATTCAATTAATAATTATATACAAAACTTTAAAAAAACACGTGTTATGCTTAATGTAAAGTCCTTTGTTTTCAACACATTGCAAGAAAATACATATATTCTATCCAATGAAAACCGTGAATGTGTCATCATTGACGCAGGCAATTTCACCGAAACTGAAAACGATGAAATAATCAACTATATTGAGGTCAACGGACTGACTCCGAAGATGCTGCTCAGCACGCACTCGCACATCGACCATGTGATGGGAAATGCAGTGTTACATGGCAAATACAATATTCCGCTTGCGGCCTGTCCTGTGGAGAGAGCTTATTATAATAAGGTGTGGATGTACGCGGAGGCCTTCGGCATCAAGTTCACGCAAGATATGTGCATCTATCCGAGCATCGACCTCGCCGAAGGTGAGATGATAAAGATCGGTGACGATGAGCTTAAGGTGCTTTACACGCCCGGACATGCGAAAGGCCACGTCAGCTTTTACGCCGAGAAGGAGGGCTTCGTCCTGACCGGCGACACTTTGTTCCGCCGCGGCGTCGGGCGCAGCGACTTCCCCGGCGGCAGCTACGAACAACTTGAAAACAGCCTCAAAAACATCCTCTACAAACTCCCCGATGACACCGTCGTGTATCCGGGTCACGGTCCGACAACGACAATAGGAGAAGAAAAACGGAACAACTATTACATAACGGAATAACTTGAAGTTTTTCTGGTGTGGAATTTTGAGAGCAGAGAGTGGAGTTTCGGGAAACTCCACTCTCGGCATTTCACTATGACTTATAATTTGTCGGCCACGTCGTCAATCATTTCCTGGCTGAGGCCGTTGTCTGACATCAACTGCAAAAGACGTTTTTTTATTTCCTCGCGCTCTTTTCTGATTCCTTCCTCAAGTCCTTTCTGTATTCCTTCCTCAAGACCTTTCTGTATCCCTTTCTGCATTCCTTCTTCAAGACCCAAGGCATAACCTTCCTGCCGTCCGTAAAACATGCCTTCGTCTTTTGAAAGTTCCATGTTCCGTTTGATTGACTTGTTTTCAACCAAGTCCTTGAAATAGAAGTCGGCGTCTCTGCGTGAGTATTCTTTGTAAACGTCGAGCGACTCTCTCGCTTCGGGGAGGCCCGGTGCGGTGGCAGTGTCGGGGATGTCGCCTGTCTTGAGATACGACACCCATTCCTCCAACGGCGTCTCCGCCACCTTGTTGAAGTTGTCCACCTTTATTATATAATATATCGGGAACAGTTTCGACACGCTGTCAACGTTGAATTTCGCAATCTGATAGTTCTTCAGGTTGAGCTTGTCGCCGTTGTTCACCCCGTAAAACTCCGTCGTGCCTTTGTATATTATGTCATCGCCGACGCCGAGGTCGAAATACACAATGTTTATGGAATAAATCCTCTTCACTCTCTCATATTCTTCGCCGCTCTTGATGTAGTCGGTCACCGCCTTTGACGTGGCGAAGAGCATACGTTGGAACATGCCGTACTCGTTGGTGGCCTGCACCTCTATTATAAACAACGCGCCGTTTGTGTCTTCCGCCAGAATGTCAACCCTGTTCGTCTTGTCGTCACGACGCTCGCGGTTGCCTTCGCTCTCCAACAGACTTTTAATCTTAATCTTTTCGCCCAGCAAGACAGTGAGAAAACCTTCCAAAACCACGAAATTAGCCTTGTCGCGAAGCACCTTCTTCAAGGCGTAATCAAACCTGATGTAATATTTGTCATCTTCCATAATGAATTTTTTGTCTTTAAACTCTGACTACCAAGCTGCAAAATTACAACACAAAACATTATCTGTCAAGGGGTTTTGAAAAAATTTATTGTAAAATTTTGTTTACATTTCTGCCGCTTTTTGTAAAAAAAAGTTTACAAAGAAACAGTTGTAAACAAAAATTGTAAAATCCGAATACTTTTCCTGATAAAGTGACAAAAATTTGATTTTTGCATTCCATTTTTCATTTTTCAACATTTAGAAAATCTGTATCTGTTATCCGTATCACAAAATATGCAGGACGTTTTAAAAATAATATTACCTATCATTTTTTTTCTTATCTTTGCACCCAAATAATTTTTCGAGAAAATGTTAAGCGAACAAGAACAAATCAGAAGGAACTCCTTGCAGGAGCTTTATAAATTAGGTATCAACCCTTATCCACAGGCGGCGTTCGACGTGAACGTCACGACAGTCCAGATTAAAGAACAGTTTGACGACAACGACCTCGCGAAATTCGACAGCGTGAGCATCGGCGGACGTATCATGAGCCGCCGCATCATGGGCGCGGCTTCGTTCTGCGAGTTGCAGGACGCACACGGACGCATACAGCTCTACCTAAACCGCGACGAAATCTGCCCGGGAGAAGACAAGACCATGTACAACACCGTCTTCAAACGCCTCCTCGACATCGGCGACTTCATCGGCGTGAAAGGCTTCGCGTTCCGCACACAGATGGGCGAGATTTCAATCCACGTGAAGGAACTCACGGTGCTCAGCAAGTCGCTGCGCCCGCTGCCGATAGTGAAAGAGAAAGACGGCGTGAAATACGACGAGTTCAACGACCCGGAACTCCGTTACCGCATGCGTTATGTTGACCTCGTCGTCAACGACAAAGTCAAGGACATCTTCATCAAGAGGACGAGAGCCATCAACAGCATCCGCCGTTTCTTCAACGAGAGCGGCTATCTCGAGGTGGAGACACCTGTGCTTCAGTCGATTCCGGGCGGCGCATCGGCGCGTCCGTTCATCACGCACCACAACGCGCTCGACATCCCGTTGTATCTGAGGATCGCCGACGAGCTTTACCTGAAACGCCTCATCGTGGGCGGCTTCGACGGCGTGTATGAGTTCTCGCGCAACTTCCGCAACGAAGGCATGGACCGCTCGCATAACCCGGAGTTTACATGTCTTGAAATCTATGTGGCTTACAAAGACTACCTCTGGATGATGGATTACACCGAGGAGATGATTCACCGCTGCGCGATGGACGTGCTTGGTACTGACAAGGTCATGGTCGGCGACCACGAGATCAGTTTCAAGCGTCCGTTTAAACGCATCTCGATGATCGACTCCATCAAGGAGAACACCGGCATCGACATCAATGGCATGAACGAGGAGCAACTTCGCGAGGTGTGCAAACAACTTGAAATAGAAATCGACCTTTCGATGGGCAAAGGAAAGCTCATTGATGAAATTTTCGGCGCGAAATGCGAAGGCAACTACATTCAGCCGACGTTCATCACCGACTACCCTGTGGAGATGTCGCCGCTCTGCAAACGTCACCGCGACAACCCGGAACTCACCGAGCGTTTCGAGCTTATGATCAACGGCAAGGAGGTGGCGAACGCATACACCGAGCTTAACGACCCCATCGACCAGCGTGCACGTTTCGAGGAGCAGATGATGCTCGCGGGCCGCGGCGACGACGAGGCGATGGTCATCGACCAGGACTTCCTCCGCGCTCTCGAATACGGAATGCCCCCGACATCAGGCATGGGCATCGGCATCGACCGCTTCGTGATGCTGCTCACCGGCCAGACACAGATACAGGAAGTGCTGCTGTTCCCGCAGATGCGTCCTGAAAAAGTGAAGAAAGTCGCGACAAAAGAAGACTTCATGGCAATAGGCGTCCCGGAAGTCTGGGCGGAAGTCCTTGTGAAACAGAATTTCACGTCTGTCGAGATGCTCAAGGAACAGAAACCCGCCGGCCTCCGCGAAAAGCTCAACGGCATCAGGAAGAAAAACAAGATGGACGTCCCGGCGTTGCAGCTCGAAGAGGTCGAGGCGTGGATTAATTAGGTGATTAGGTAGTTAGGTGGTTAGGTAAATAGGGGAGAACCACGTAGCGGTTCCATATCCGTAGAAACATTCGTATAAATTTCGTTATAAAAATGAAAAAATTATTATTAACAGCGTTGTTTTCAATAGTTTTGAGCGTGTTATCATTTGCCCAGACAGTTGAAAAGGTCTATCATTTTGACAATCCGACATCAAGAGTTGTCAATGGTTACGACCAGATTTATTTTGATGGAACGATAAACACCGCGAAGGTCGGGCAGCCGTCGCTTCCGTGGCAGAGTGTCACGCTTTTGCTTCCGCAAAACTCTGAGGCTCAGGATTTTACGGTTGAATATTCCGATTTCGTGGAGCTTGACGGGACGTACAACCTCTTCCCGTATCAGAAGATGCGTCAGGTCGGTTCGGAAAAAGAATATCCTTTCGTGGTTGACGAAGACCTTTATGAATCAAAGGGTTTGTATCCTGAAGTCTGCCAGTCGAAAGTGATGACGCAATACATGAACGGTTACTCATTCGCGACGGTTTCGTTCACTCCGGTGAGATATATTCCGGCAACGGGAAAAGTCTCATACGCAAAGACGGCGACAGTCAAAGTCAACGTAACAGCCTCAAAGTCAGACAAGAGCAGTCTTCTTTGGGCGACACCTGAGATAAAAGGCAAGGTTGAGAGGCTGGCACAGAATCCCGAAGCCATCGACCAATATTGCACACGCGGGCGGTCGATTCCGGGCTACGAGCTTCTCGTCATCACGCCGGCGGAGTGGGTGTCGCATTTCGACGAATATGTCACCTTCTATGAGGCACGCGGCCTTCGCACGCGCGTTGCGGCGTTGGAAGACATCTTGGCCGACAACAGCGGTCGTGACGACCAGGAGAAGATGTTTAATTACATAAAGCAAGAGTATGAGAATGAAGGCTTTATGATGGTTCTGCTCGGCGGTGACGTCGCGCTTGTGCCGTTCCGCGGTTTGTATGTCTATGTCTCCGACGAAGACCAGGACAATATCCCCGCCGACATGTATTTCGCCTGCTTCGACGTTGACTGGGACGCCAACAGCAACGGTGTCTGGGGCGAAATCGGAGAGAGCGACTATATGCCTGAAATAGGCATCGGGCGTTTGTGTTTCAACAACGAAGAACAGCTTAACAACTTGTTGCACAAGACATTTACATATCAGAGCGACCCTGTCTTGGGTGAGTTCCATGATGTCATTCTCGGTGCCGAACATCTCGGTGACGGCTATTACGGCAGCACCGACCTCGACCGACTCATCGGCGGCAGCAGCGATTTCGACTATACCACTGTCGGCATTCCAGAGACTTACAATTTCCACAAGGTCTATGCTGACGGCGAGACCGGCTGGAGCGGTAGCATCTTCAGAAATGCCATCAACAACTACGGCGGCGGTTACGTCCATCACGTCGGGCACGCCAACACTGACTACGTTGCCGGCTGGTATGCAAGCGGCATCACCGACGGCACCTTCAACAAACTCGACGGCGTGACGCACAACTACAACTTCTTCCATTCGCACGGCTGCATCTGCGGCGACTTCTCGCACGGCTGCATACTCGAGAAGATGACCGTTGTCTCAACCGGTTTCGTGGCCACGACCGGCAATTCACGCTACGGCTGGTACGCACCTTGGGGCGACGGCCCGGCGGCTCACCTCCACCGCGAGTTCATCGACGCATATTACAACGACAGAGTTCCGTACATCGGCACGGCCTTCGTTGAGATGAAAAACACCGTCGCACCCTATATTAATATGGGCTATTATGGTCCTGACCCGTACATGATTTGGAGTTTCTGGGCATTGAACATCATGGGCGACGTGGCAATCTGCCCCTGGCTCGATGAACCGTTTGTCCCGGAATTGAGATACGAATCGGCATTGGCACAAGGAACAACGGAAACAACCGTGACAATCAATAAGATAGGCGAAGCACAAAATAACTTCCGTTGCAGCATCTTCCACGATGGCGAACTTCTCGCTTTCGGTATGACAGACGAAAACGGCATCGCCGAATTGCAATTCAGCGAACCGCTTAATGTAGTCGGAGAAATGCAGCTCATCGTCACAGGTCCGAATGCTTATCCTCAGACAATCAACATTTTAGGTATCAACAACAGCACCGCTTACATCATCCCTGAAAACATCGAATTGAGCGATGAATTTCATTACGCCGACTCAATTTCGATGAGCGTTGATTTCAAAAACATCGGAAATGTAAATGTCAACGGCGTAACTTCAACATTGTCAACAGAATCAGAATATGTTGAGATTTTGAATTCAACATCCAATGTCGGAAGTGTCAACGCAAACGAGACGGTTTCTGTTGAAAACGCATTTGAAATCGGCATTTCGGGCAACATCCCGGATGGGACATACGTCAATTTCGTCATGGAAAGCACCGACGGCACAAATGTATGGAGTGATGAAATTCTCTACAGGGCAATGGCTCCACAGTTGATTATCAATAATATAACTTATGAAGAGGTATCTGGAAACGGCAATGACTTCATTGAACCTGGCGAAATTTACAGGGTAAGCGTAGCTGGCAGAAATATCGGCCACAAGACAGCCGTGGCTTCATATCTTCACGGATGCGAGGAAAATCCATACATCACTTACACCGAAAATGACGTGGTGTTCGGCGACGTTGAAGTCAACGGGACCTTTGAACAGAGTCTCGACATGATTATCTCCGACGAAACGCCCGACGGCACCACCGTTGACCTTAAGTTCAAAGCGAAAACCGGTCAATACGCATACGAAAAACATTTCATTTTCACCGTCGGATGCGTCAAAGAGAACTTTGAGACCGGCGATTTATCTCATCTAAAATGGGAACATTCAGGAGATGAAAGATGGTTTGTCACTGATAATGAATCACATACAGGAATTTACAGCGTTCAAAGCGGCGAAATCGACAATGATGAGATCTCATCTCTCATAGTTGAAATGATGAATACGACAGACGGCACAATATCTTTCTTCTTCAAGACTTCAACAGAATTGAGAAAAGACTTCCTCGTTTTCTATATCGACAATCAGATTCAGGAAAGATGGTCCGGCGAAAATGACTGGACTTTCGCTGAATTTGAAGTGAAATCAGGAAACCATATCCTTGAATGGCGTTACGACACCAGTCCGTCTGGTCTCAGCGAAATCAACGCCTGCTGGATTGACGACATCACATTCCCTGGAAACACCACAATAACTGACGTTGAATCAATCACTTACGACGATAACATTGCCATATATCCTAATCCGGCGAGAGAAAACATCATCGTAAAATCAGATGACATTCAAACCGTTGAGATTTTCAACACAGTCGGAATGAAGTTATATTCACAGGAAACTGATGCCAACGAATTGAATATCAACATTTCAGAGTTGACAAGCGGCATTTATTTCGTTAAAATAATTGACAGCAAAAACAATTCTGTCGTAACAAAATTCGTCAAGAAATAATGTTGTTTTCAGAGATTATAGGACATGAAGAACTGAAAAAACGCCTGATACAGAGCGTGAGGGAGAGCCGTGTGTCGCACGCACAGCTCTTCATCGGCCCTGAAGGCAGCGGCAAACTGCCTTTGGCGTTGGCTTACGCACAATATATCAACTGCACAAACCGTTCAGAAACAGACAGTTGCGGCACTTGCCCGTCGTGCAGAAAATATATGTCGCTGACGCATCCCGACCTGCACTTCGTGTTCCCCACCGCCACCAACAAAGAAGTGAAACAAAATCCCGAATCGGATTTGTTCATCTCTGACTGGCGCAGTTATCTCACTGATTGTCAAGGTTATGCCGACCTTTCGGATTGGTTTAACAAACTCGACATCGAAAACAAGCAAGGTGTCATCAACGTGCGCGACGCCGCTACGATTTTAAGAAAACTGAGTTTCAAAGCCTACGAAAGCGAATACAAAGTCGCAATCATCTGGATGGCGGAAAAACTTAACGTGCAGTGTGCCAATAAGTTACTGAAACTCATCGAAGAGCCGCCGGAGAAAACGCTTTTCATCTTGATCGCCGAAAACCAAGAGGAACTGCTTACTACAATTCGTTCGCGCTGTATGCTCGTGAAAGTGCCGAAACTTGACATGCCGGAACTGCAAGACGCTCTTATTCAGAAGTTTGCGTGTTCCTCGCAGGAGGCTTACGATGCGTCCGCACTCGCTGACGGAAACTGGCTGTTGGCACAACATTACGTCAACGACAAGGAGGACGAAAAACTTTACGCGAACATATTCCAGAAATGGATGCGTTATTGTTTCAAAGGCGCAGTGCCTGAACTCATCGACCTCGTGGCCAACGACATAAAGCCGCTCGGACGCGAGAAACAGAAGGAATTTCTTGAATACGGACTTAACATTTTCCATAACTCGTTGTTATTCAACAATAATATGTCAGATGAAGTTTTGCTTCCGACAGACGAGAAAAACTTCACCAAAAATTTCGCACCTTTCATTAATATGAAGAACGTAGAGCAGATTTGCACCCTCTTTGAAGAAAGCATCAACCAGATTGAGCGCAACGGCAACGCATCCATCATTTTTACGGATAACAGTTTTAAAATCACTAAGTTATTGAGAGTCAAATGATGAAGACGAAAACAAAAATAGGATTGGCGTTTTTGAGCGGGCTTCTGATTGCCGCAGCGTGGCCCACAAGAGGGTTCGCACCTTTGGCGTTTGTCGCTTTCATCCCTTTGATTTATCTTCAAGACCGTATCGGCGACAAGGAAAACCCCGAAAAAGGCAATGTTCTCCTGCTTTCCTTCATCACTTTCGTGACATGGAACGCATTGACAACGTGGTGGGTGTGGAAAACGACAGCCGCCGGCACCATCGGGATGATCCTGCTCAACAGCATTTTCATGACGACGGTTTTCGAGGCTTATCATTTTGTGAAAACAAAATTATACGACAACAAAAAAGGTTATTATATATTGATAATCTTCGTGTTAGCGTTTGAATTCCTGCATCTTAACTGGCAACTGAACTGGCCGTGGCTCAACCTCGGCAACGTTTTTTCACATTATTACACGTGGGTTCAATGGTACGAATGGACAGGCAGCGCGGGCGGGACAGCTTGGGTTTTGGTGATAAACATATTGATTTACAAGATTTTAAAGTTTTCATTTCAAAATCACGAAATTCTGTTTGTCAAAAATGAAAAAGGCCGCAATCCTGAAGCTGACACATTGCAGTCGCAATTCAGGAAAAAACTTATTATAATATTGGCCGTCATCTTTATTCCGTTAATTATCAGCAAGATACTTTATTTTATATACCAAGAGACAGGCGATGACATTGAGGTTGTGGTGGTTCAGCCGAACCTCGACCCGTATTCGGAGGAGTTCACCTTGACACCAGAACAGATTTTGGACAGAAATCTCAAGGTTGCCATTCCGATGATTACCGAAAACACCCGATTTGTGGTCAGTCCGGAATCGGCGATACAAGAAAACATCTGGCTTGAAAACATTGATAACTACTACTCTATCAATAGGTTACGCAGCATTGTAGAATATTTCCCGCAAACATGTTATGTAATCGGGCTCGGACCTTACGGGATGGTTCCGAAAGGTGAAGAGAATGATTTCGCCGCACGAAAATTCTATGATGCCGACCAATATTATTACGCTTATAACACGTCTGCGCTCATCACAACCGACAGCATACAGCTCTACCACAAATCAAAATTGACACCTGGCGTAGAGGCGATTCCGTCATGGTGGTTCATCAGACCATTGGCGAATATGGCCATCGACCTCGGCGGGACAAGCGGAACATTGAAAAAAGATGCCGAAGTTCGTGTGTTATCGTTTGATAATCATAAAGTTGGAACATTGATTTGTTATGAGTCAGCATTCGGTGGATATGTCACCGAATTTGTGAAAAAAGGTGCCGATATGCTTTTCGTCATCACCAACGACGGATGGTGGGGCAACACGCCCGGTCACAGACAGCATCTTGAATTTTCAAGTCTGCGTGCCATTGAGACGCGAAGAAGCATCGCCCGCTCCGCCAACACTGGCATTTCAGCATTCATCAATCAACGAGGCGATATTGTTGAAAAAACAAAATACTGGGAGCAGACCGCCTTGCGTAACACAATCAAAACCAACGACAAACAGACTTTCTACGTCCGTTACGGCGACTATATATATAAGGTGTCGGTCTTCTTGACGGCATTATTGTTTGCCTTGACATTTGTCAGGATTATAACTAAAAGAAAATGAACATGTTAAGTTTGGCACCGTTTCAAGGAATCACCGATGTGGTTTACCGCAACATGTTCATGAAACATTTCGGCGGCATTGACAAGTATTACACTCCGTTTTTCACGGGAATACAAAAAGACAATTCAAAAAGCTTGAGAAGCGATGAGATAGATCCGAGATTTAACGACGTGAACATCATGGTACCGCAGATTTTAAGCAATAACGCCGAAGAAATCATAAGATTTGCAAATCAATGCAAATCAATGGGTTATCCCGAATTTAACTTAAATATGGGCTGTCCTTTCCCACGTGTCGCCAACAAGACTCGCGGCTGCGGACTTATGGCGGACCCGAATCGGACAATCGCGATGCTTGAGGAAATCTACAATAACATCAACGGAATAAAATTCAGCATCAAATGCCGACTCGGTTATTACAACCCTGACGAGATTTTTAAATTTATTGAAACATTTAACTCGTTGCCTTTCAGCGAGATAATAATTCATCCGCGTATCGGAAAACAGATGTACACAGGAGAAGCGTCGCTCGAAAAGTTCAAAGAGCTTATTCCGTTGATTAACAAACCTTTGATTTATAACGGGGATATTTATACAGTCGAAAAATACAAATCGGTTGTAGAAAATATTTCTACAAACAACAATCATACGATGTTGGGTCGCGGACTGCTGACAAATCCGTTTTTGGCCGAAGACATCAAGCAAATCAATGACAATCAAAAAGATAGACAGACACGACTTCATAATTTTGTCGTCAGTCTTTATGTTGAAAGACTTCATCATGCCGGCGGCAGCCCGAAAATCATCGGCAGCATGAAGGAACTGTGGAAATACATGATGAACATCTTCGATGATCCGCAGAATGTCTGGCGTAACGTAAAGAAAGTCAATCATTTAGACGAATACGAAAACTCTATTGAAAAGATATTTAACGAATATAAAGTAATAATATGAAAAAGATACTTAATGTACTGATTATCAGTTTGTTGTTGGTTTCATGCGCAGCCAACAAACCTTCATCGAATAATGGATCCAAAGAGATTGTCATTCTTTCGGTTAACGACATGCACGGTCATATTGAACGGATGCCGCGGCTTGGCTTCGTTGCCGACAGTCTGCGCGAATTGTATCCTAATCTGTTGATATTCAGTGCAGGAGATAACAGAACCGGCAATTCTTACAACGATTTCTATCCAAATCATTCCAATTATCCGATGATTAAACTGATGAATGAAATCGGGTTCGACCTCTCTGCGGTCGGCAACCATGAATTTGACAAAGGCATTGACGGGTTGGTTGATTTTCAAAACAACACGAAATTTCCGATGATTTGTGCGAACGCCGATTTCTCAAAAGAGCCGGGAGTAAACATAAAACCGTATCATTTCATTGACAATCAAGGTGTTAAAATTTGCATTCTCGGACTTGTGGAGACATATAATAACGGGCATCCGTCGGCAATACTGAAATCCATCAAAAACATCAAATTCACTGACCCTTACGAAACCGCCAAAGATTATCTCTATCTTGCTGACAGCTGCGATGTGTTCATCCTGCTTTCGCATTGTGGTGAGCGAGGCGATTACCCGATAGCGGAAGACTGTCCGCAGTTTGATGTGATAATCGGCGGTCATACCCATCATAAATACATTGAATATAAAGGAGATAACGTGCTTTGCACACAGGCTGACTCCTATTTGAATTACGCCAATGTCGTGAAAATCAATGTCGTTGACGGCAAAGTCGTTTCAAAGTCAGCGGAGAGCGTATCACTTGAAAACGGTCTTCCGGAAAACACAAGACTCAAAAAAAGTGTAGATAAATTTTACAAAAACGAATACCTGACAGGATTTTTGGGATATACGGCTACTCCGCTTGACAACAGATATAGAATTGGCTGTCTGCTCGCCGATTCGTATCGTTCGGTCATGAAAACCGACCTCGCATTCCATAATTATGGCGCAATCAGGAAAACAAGTCACGAAGGCGATGAAATAAGAGTTGTTGATGTTTATGACTTCAGTCCGTTTGATAACAGATTGCAAATCATTGAGTTGAGCGGTGAGGAAATTGTTGATTTCATAAATCGTTTTTCGACAAGCGACCGCGGCCCGACATACGTTTCCGGTTTGAAATATTCCATTGACTATGTTTTTGATGAATATAGGAAACCACATTTTTCAAATGCTGTTGTGATGCTCGAAAACGGCGAACCGATTGATTTGGAAAAGAAATATTCCGTCGCGATGAGCGAGTATCCCATGCAATTTATGGAAAGTCAAGGTGTGAAGGCGATGGCAACCGGTCCGTTTATTTATGATGCGACCATTGAATATTTTGAACAGCACGATACTGTTGGTTATCAATGCCTTGACAGAATTAAGGCAAGAAATATCGACACTTTGGATGTCGTTATTCTTTCCGTCAACGACATGCACGGCCACATCGAAAACATGCCGAAATTTGCGTATGTTGTTGACAGTCTGCGCAAAATATATCCTGATTTGATGCTTGTAAGCGTGGGCGACAACAGAACCGGCAATGTCTATAACGACAAAAACCCGACGCATCCGAATCTGCCGATGATAACCTTGATGAATGATTTGAAGTTCACTGTCAGTGAGTTAGGAAATCACGAATTTGACGGAAGCATAAACGGTCTTGAATATTTCGTGAAAAACACAAATTTCCCAATCATCTGCGCCAATGCTGATTTCTCGGATTATCCTGAAATTTCAGGAATGATAAAACCTTACGTTAAAATTACAAAAAACATTACAGGTGAAGACGTTAGCGTGATTTTCCTTGGGATGATTGAGACATCGAACTACGGCTATCCGAGTGCGCATCGCGACAGCATAAAAGATGTGCGGTTTGTTGACGCAATACAGAAAATCAATGACTATCTGTCACTTAAAGACAGCTGCGATGTCTTTGTGCTCGTTGACCATTGCGGCATCGAGGTCGATTCAATTCTTGCTCGGATTTATCCGCAGTTCGACCTCATCATCGGCGGTCATTCACATCATTTGCTGACTGAACAATATCCAAGCGGCGTGTTATATACCCAGTCGAAGAGGGATTTAAATTTCACAACGCTGACAAAGATACAGATTTGTGGCGGGGAGATTATCAATAAACATTCACAAATCATTGATTTAAGGGAAATTACGAAAGTCGATGAAAACATAAAAAAGAAAGTTGACGGTTTTTGCCACGTCCCAGAGTTCAACAGAATTGTCGGACAGTCGAAGTTTCCGTTGTCGAACAAGGAAGAACTTGGCGCCTTCATGACCGATGCGCAGCGTTATATGGCAAAAACCGAAATCGCGATACAGAATCCCGGCGGCGTGCGTTTAGACAGCATGACGAGCACCAATTTCAGATATATTGATGTTTTGAATCTCGATCCGTTTGACAATGGCATTTTCACGATGAAGATGACAGGCAAGCAGATAGAGGAATTCCTGAACCTCGCAGCGACAAATGATGGTTTCCCTTGTCATGTCTCCGGAATCACTTACACCATTGAATATTACGTTGGCAGCGACAATGTTTATCATTTCGTCAATTCGAAAGTCTGTTTGGAAAACGGCCAGCCCATTGACCGCACTAAAATGTATTTTGTTTCAATGAACAGTTACATCGCGATTTGGGCGAGAGACATAGGAATCGACCCAAAACCGTTGGATTTCAAATCAAACGAGGCGGAGTTCAAATACTTGAAAGACTTCCCTTTACTTGATTATCAAGGAGTAAGCAGATATAAAGCAAGTTTAATTGAAAAATAAAACGACATGAAAATTCTGATAATACGATTCAGTTCGATAGGCGACATTGTCCTGACTACCCCGATAATAAGATGTCTGAAATGGCAGATGGATGACGATTTGGAGTTGCATTATTTGATAAAAGAAAAATTCGCGGGCATAACACACGCCAACCCTTTCGTCGATAAGACCCACGAGTTTTCTGGTTCACTGAAGGAGACAATCAGAGAGTTGAAGAAAGAGAATTTCGATTATGTCATTGATTTACAGAAGAATCACAGGTCGAAGGCGATCTGCCGCGCTTTGAGGTGCGAGCACCATAGTTTTCATAAGCTCGATTTCAAGAAGATGCTGTTGACTGTATTCAAAATCAACAAGTTGCCGAAGGTTCATATTGTTGACAGATATTTTGAGGCTGTTGAGGCGTTGGACATCAAGAACGACGGCAAGGGCTTGGAGTTTTACATCAGCGACACGAACCAGATGCAGGAGCCGGACCTTCCTGAGGAGTTCCGTAACGGGTTTTATGCCGTTGTCATTGGCGGAAGCCATAACACGAAAGTACTTCCGACACAGAAAGTCATTGAAGTCATAGAGAAACTCGACGAGCCGGTGATACTTCTCGGCGGTTCGGAAGACATGACACGTGCCAAAGAGATTGCCGACGCGGTCGGTGAGAACGTCGGAAATCCCGTCGGGATGCTTAATCTCGAACAGTCGGCTTCAATCATAAAAATGGCGAAAGCCGTCTTGACGAACGACACCGGAATGATGCATATCGCCGCCGCATTGCACAAGCCCATCGTCTCTACGTGGGGCAACACGGTGCCTGAGTTCGGCATGACACCTTACGACCCACAACACCCGGAGTTCTCAAAAATCATTGAATGCAAAGGACTTAAGTGCCGTCCATGTTCAAAACTCGGCTACAAGAACTGTCCGAAGAAACATTTCAAATGCATGAACGAACTGAGCAGCGACGAGATTTGCGCGGCGTTGAAAAAATTTTGAGATTTTTTGTTGCGCATATTAAAATTATTTGTACTTTTGCACCGTCAAAAAATGACCGATGTCGGGTTCTACTAACGGTTAGGTAACGACACTCTCACTGTCGAAATAAGGGTTCGATTCCCTTACCCGATACCAAGGCTGCGAAGAAGTTCTTCGCAGTCTTTTTGTTTTTATAACTCATTGATTTGTCGATAGTTAAAAATAAAGCGCATCATTTTAAAAACCGCATCCAAAGTCTTGTTGTCCTACTCTGAACCGAGTTGGTTCTTGATTTTTTATATAGACAATTCATCTCTCGAAAGGCTATGATAAGGTTTATTTAGTTAACGAAAACTGGATTTATTTCTCCAAACACCATCTGTAATATGGCAAAACATGAATCAGCCGATTGCCATCAACCTCTATTTCATCTATTTCATCCAAAGTTATTATAAAACCTTCTTTCAATCCGAAAGCATTCATTGCCGAAATCAAACCATTCAGTTCCCTTTCTCTTGTCTCCAAATCCTTCAACGATATCGTAACCTGATAAGCGGCGGTTATTTTAGCCATGTCGCATACGATAAAGTCGCATTCAACATTGTCATTATAATAAAAAAGCTCGGCATCGCGACGAAGCAATTCGATATAGACAGCATTTTCAAGTTTCTTGCCCTGATTTTCGCTGAAGCTGAATCCGATTTGCGAAACGAGACCGTTGTCAATAAAATACACTTTTTTCGGGCTTTTAATCTGTTCCCCGACTTTATTGTCATATTTTGTCAAAATGCCAACAAGATAAGACTCTTCGAGATAACCGATGTAATCGTTAACAGTTTCGGTGCTTTTGATGTTTGCGGCTTTTGCCACCGACTGGTAAGTGAACTTATGCGTATAATTGCTCGCCAAATAATAAGCGACTTCCTTAATCTGCCGGTCGGATGGCAGTTTGTGTCGCACAACGATGTCGCGATAAATTATATCATTGTACAACTCCTTCAGATAACGTGGGTCGCCAGTATTCAGATATTGGGGAAATCCGCCTTCTTTGAGGTATCCTGACTGCATATTCAGCATCTTGGCCTTTCCTGCCGTAGTAAAAAAATCCGTTTTCTGCCATGACATTCCTTTCAACTTCGCATATTCGTCCAGCGACATTGGATACAACTCCTGCTTGATATGCCGTCCAGTGAGCAGTGTGCCCAATTCTTTGCTCAGCATATATGCGTTGCTTTCTGTGACAAAGACTTTATTGCCATGATTATACAAACGGTCAACAAAACGTTCCCATCCTGTAATCAACTGAATCTCATCAAGATAAAATGTATGCTGGACACCAAAATCCTCAACAAAAACCTCATACAAGGTCTGAAAATCTTCAACTGTGAAATGAAGCAATCGGTCGTCATCAAAATTAAAGTAATAATCTTGTTCATCCTGCGATGCCTTGATTTGCATCATCATAACAGATTTTCCACATCGACGCACGCCCGAAATAACTAATATTTCAGGCGTTTTAGAGATATTTTGACAAACGTTGCGCTCCACACCAAGACTGCCGGTCAGTTCTCTTTGCTCGTAGATGACCTGCCGGAGTAATTCTTTCGTTACCATATCGATACTGTTTAATTCCGACCGCAAATATATAAAATATATATTATAAATCGATATTTTTCAAAGAAAATATTTATTTATAATGTGGATTTATGTAAATTATGGAATTTATTGAAGCCACATTAATCATTTTAACTAACTATGATTCAATTATTTCAAAGGGTGATTAGTGATTTTTAGGTGTATAAGTCATTTTGCAGGGTGAAAATTTGATTTAGGTCAAATAAAAACGGAGAAACCCCATTCATTTTGATTGAGATTTCTCCATTTCGTTTTGCTTCGGTCGGGATGACGAAGCGGGTATCTTAAAATTCCATTATCGACTTCTTGATGATTTCGATAGCCTGACGGAGTTCCTCTTCGGTAATTACGAGTGGCGGTGCGAAGCGGATGATGTGCTGGTGTGTTGGTTTTGCCAACAAGCCGTTGTCGCGCATCTTGAGGCAGACGTCCCATGCTTCTTTGCCGTTCATTGGCTTGATAATCACTGCGTTCAAGAGACCTTTACCGCGGACCTTCTGAATCATCGGGTGTTTGATCTTCATGATTTCCTCACGGAAGATCTTTCCGAGGTAATCGGCTTTCTCCATAAGGCCTTCGTCTTTGATGACCTGGAGGGCTGCCATCGACACTCTTGCCGCGACAGGGTTGCCACCGAATGTCGAGCCGTGTTCGCCCGGTTTGATGTTCATCATGATGTAGTCGTCGGCGAGGACTGCTGATACCGGCACCACGCCGCCGCCGAGAGCCTTGCCGAGAATCAGCACGTCGGGACGGACGCCTTCGTGGTCACAGGCGAGCATCTTGCCCGTGCGGGCGATACCGCACTGAACCTCGTCGGCCATGAATAACACATTGTATTTCTTGCAGATGTCGTAGCATTTCTTGAGGTAGCCTTCATCCGGGACATAAACGCCGGCCTCACCTTGAATAGGTTCGACGAGGAAAGCGGCGATCTTCTTGCCGTCTTTCGCGAGGACCTGCTCCAAAGCGTCCGGGTCGTTGTAAGGGATGCGGATGAAACCAGGTGTCAGAGGACCGTAGTTGGCGTACGAGTCGGGGTCGTTCGACATGGTGATGATGGTGATTGTGCGGCCGTGGAAGTTGCCTTCGCAGCACACGATGCATGTCTCGTCATTCGGGATGCCCTTGCAGACGGTGCCCCAGCGGCGTGCGAGCTTCAGAGCCGTCTCGTCGGCCTCGGCGCCTGTGTTCATCGGCAGCACCTTGTCGTAGCCGAAATATTCCGTCACGTATTTCTCCCACGGGCCGAGAGCGTCGTTGTAGAAAGCACGCGAGCTCAAGGTCAGCCTCTCCGCCTGTTCGGTCATCGCCTTGATGATCGCCGGGTGGCAATGTCCCTGGTTAACAGCCGAATAAGCTGATAAAAAGTCGAAATATTCTTTTCCTTCAACGTCCCACACCTTGGCGCCTTTGCCTTTCGCGAGGACTACCGGAAGCGGATGATAGTTGTGAGCGCCGTATTTTGCCTCCAACTCCATCGCATACTGAGAAGTCATTTTTTCTTCTGCCATGATTGTAATTTTTTAGAAATTATTTTTAATTTATGACCGCAAAATTAAGTATTTTTTCAAATCAAAGGCTAACTTTTGAAAATATTTTTTACCTTATGCACAAGAAAATTTAATATTTTTGCGAAAATTTTTCAGATATGATTCATTCGATGACAGGCTACGGCAAGGCCGAGCAACTTTATAATACCAATAACATCTGTGTTGAAATAAAGACGTTGAACAGCAAGCAGTTAGACCTCTCCTTGAAACTTCCGCAAGAACTTAAGGCAAGCGAATTTGACTACCGCAATGAAATAGCGGCGGTTCTGCAAAGAGGTAAAGTCGATGCCACGATCACCATCACAAACACCGATGTCGCGCAGAACACGCATATTGAGAAAGAGGTCGTTGCATCGTATTTTGAGCAAATCAATTCAATATCAAAGGAATACAATATTCCGGAAGCGAAAGACGTGGCTTCCATCGTCTTCAGGATGCCCGGAATCTTCGTCTCTCCGGTCCAGGATTATGACGACGGGTTTCTCGCGAAAATCATGGAGACCTTGGTTCAGGCGTTGGAGATGACCGATGACTTCAGGGCGAAGGAAGGCGTCGTCTTGAAAAAGGACTTGGTCAAGCGCGTCGAGCTGATTCTCGGCTATCTCGCTGAGGTTGAGCCGTTTGAGAAAAACCGTCACGAGATCATCAAAGGGAAACTCCAGAAAAACCTCCAGGAGCTGACTTCCGGCGAATACGACGAGAACCGTTTCGAGCAGGAACTCATCTTCTATCTTGAGAAATTAGACATCACCGAAGAGAAGGTGCGTCTCCGCAAGCACTGCGACTACTTCATGGAAACCATCGACGAGGAAGGCGCCGGAAAGAAACTCGGTTTCATCGCGCAGGAGATGGGACGCGAGATCAACACTCTCGGCTCGAAAGCCAACGACGCTGACATTCAACGTCTTGTGGTAAAAATGAAGGACGAACTCGAGAAAATCAAGGAACAGCTGTTTAATATTTTATAATGCGCAAAATCGGACTTTTCTTCGGCTCGTTCAACCCGATTCACAACGGTCATCTGATGCTCGCCAACTATATAGCGGAATACGGCGACATGGATGAGATTTGGTTTGTGGTCTCACCTCATAACCCGTTGAAAGACAAGAAGACGCTGCTCGACGACCGGCATCGTCTGCGCATGGTGGAACTCGCCGTCGAAGGCGACGAGCGGTTTCAGGTCTGCGACATTGAGTTTTACATGCCGAAGCCGTCTTACACCATCGACACATTGGCGAAGCTCCATGAACGTTATCCGAATTACGATTTCCACCTGATCTGCGGGATGGACAGCCTCGAAAGTTTCAGGAAATGGAAGAATTACGAAGTGATTTTGGAATATTATCATCTGCTTGTCTATCCGCGCAAAGGATTCAGCGGCAATGAGTTAGAGAATCATCCATCGGTGAAGATAATAAACGCGCCGGAGATTGAGGTCTCATCGACATTCATCAGGAAAGCCATTTCGGAAGGCCGCGACGTGAGGTATTTCGTTCCCGAAAAGGTTTATAAGTACATCGATGAGATGGGGTTTTATAAGTGAAAAGTTTAAAAGTTCACAAAGTTTGAAAGTGGCAATTCCAAATCAGGGGAATTATTTATTTTTGCAAACGAAATCTTTAATTTTTTTGATATGGAAAACAGCAACAAATCTATCGTTTTTAAAGGTCAAAATATTGAAATACAAAGAAATGGCAATCATTATGATTCTTCAATCCTGACGTACACAAGCAAGGATGGAAGTGTTGAGTTGGAGGTCAAATTCAAAGATGAGACGGTGTGGCTGAATCGCAGCCAAATGGCAACATTGTTTGGGAGAGATTACAAAACTATTGCGAAGCACGTTAGCAATGCATTAAATGAAGAGCTTGAAGGAGAGCCGGTAGTCGCAAAATTTGCGACACCCAAGAATTACGGTCGTGTTGAAGGTTACACTCAATCCCAAGAAATTGAATATTACAATTTGGACATGATTATGTCTGTCGGTTTTCGTGTGAAAAGCCGCAGAGGTGTTGAGTTCAGGAAATGGGCCAAAGACATTCTGAAGCAATATGTCATAAAAGGTTACGCCATAAATAGGCGGCAGCTTGACCATTACAATGAGCTGAAGGATGTTGTGAAGTTGATGTCGCGTGCGTTTCAACTTCAGGAAAAAGTGAATGATGTTGAATATAGCGGAATCGTCAATGTGATAGGAGATTATGTCTATGCGCTTGACACACTCGACAGATATGATTATCAGCAACTTTCGATTGAGAAAACCACAAAAGACGAACCTTTTAGAGCAACATACGAGAATGCGATGGAAGCAATTTCGGTTCTAAAAGAGAAATTCGGAGGAAACGCACTTTTTGCAAATGAGAAAGACGATTCATTCAAAAGCAGCATTGGGCAAATATATCAGACTTTTGACGGCGCTGACCTTTATCCTTCTGTTGAAGAGAAAGCCGCCATGCTGCTTTATCTTGTCATAAAAAACCATTCGTTCAGTGACGGCAACAAACGTATTGCCGCCATGCTGTTCATTTGGTTCATGGAGAGAAATTGCATTCTTTATTCTGAAAATGGTGATAAGCGGATAGCAGACAACACCTTGGTTGCTTTGACTTTGATGATTGCCGAAAGCCGCGTTGAAGAAAAGGAAATAATGGTTAAACTCGTTGTAAATCTGATAAATAAGGAAAATCAATGAAAAATAGGTTTAACCGATTTTAAACTTTACAAATTTGCAACGGACTATCCGTAATTACGAAGGACAAACACTCCGATTTTTTACATTAGAACATAACGCCTCTGAAAAAACCTAATTTTTCCCATTACACTGAAAATCGCAGCGGTATTTTAAAAAAATATGTCCACGAACCCGCTTAAAAACAGTTTCGTGGACACTTTTTTAGTGTATTTTTTGTCCATTAAAGCGTTTAAAATGCGTTTCGTGGACATTTTTTTGTAAAAAATTTGTCCACGAAAGGAAATAATTATTATTTTTGCGGCTGAAAAACAACACGCCATGCAAGAAATAATTGGAAGAAAACCGGAACAAGAAGAACTCGAAAGGCTTTATAATTCAGGCAGACCGGAATTTGTCGCCGTTTATGGACGCCGCCGCGTGGGCAAGACATTCCTCATCCGCGAACATTTTTCGGGCCGGCTCTCATTTTACCACACGGCAATATCACCCGCCGATTTCCAAGGCAACAAGACGGAATTGAAAAAAGAACAACTGAGAGCCTTCTGCTCAAGCATCCAGCAATATGGCGGCGACTGGGACGCATACCCGCAAGACTGGTTCGACGCTTTCGCATGCCTTAAATCACTGCTTGAAAAACACGCCGGCAATGCACGTCAGGTAGTTTTCATTGACGAATTACCTTGGATGGACACATATAAATCGGGATTTGTATCCGCACTTGAACATTTTTGGAACGGCTGGGGCGCAAGTCGGACAAATCTCATGCTCATAGTCTGCGGCTCGGCGGCATCATGGATGAACGACAACATCATCAACAACAAAGGCGGTTTGTACGGAAGACTCACACATGAAATGCACCTGCACCCTTTCAATTTAAGAGAATGCGAACATTTCTACCAATCAAGAGGAATAAGCATGGACCGTTACGACCAGCTGCAAAGCTATATGGTGTTTGGCGGCATTCCATACTATTTGGATTATCTGAAACCTGAAAACAGCCTGTCGGAAAACATCGACAATCTCTTTTTCTCCAAAGAAGCCCGGCTTAAAAAAGAATTTGAGCGTCTTTATGGCTCTTTATTTTCAAATTCTGAAAAATACATTGAAATTGTTCGTCTTCTGAGCACTAAACGCAATGGCTTCACCCGAAAGGAAATAGCTGAAAAGACACATCTTGCATATAACGGGCTTCTGACAAAGATGCTTCAGTCGCTCGAAAACAGCGATTTTGTCAGCAGTTACACATTCTTCGGAGGAAGTGCAAGAGATGTGTATTATAAACTGACCGACATGTTTTCACTTTTTTATCTTAATTTTATTGATAAAAATAAAAATGCGCGGGATGGTTTTTGGACAAAAAACATCAGGACGCCGGAATTAAACACCTGGAGAGGGCTGGCTTTCGAAGATGTCTGCCTCATTCATCAGTCACAGATAAAAAAAGCGTTGGGCTTCGGCGCGGTAGATGCCGTTGCCGCACCTTGGCGCAGCAAAAACAACAACGCACAAGTTGACCTGCTTTTCGACAGAAGCGACAGAGTGGTCAACCTGTGCGAAATGAAATTTGTAGCTGACGATTTTTCAATCAACAAAGACTACGACCTGGAACTTCGCAGAAAAGTTGAACGATTCATCGAAGATACAAATTGCAGGAAATCAGTTCATTTGTCGTTGGTGACAACTTACGGATTAGACAGGAACATGTATTCCGGGCGTTTCCAGTCTGTTGTTACTATGGACGATATGTTTTGAGGAAACCGACAACATTGTTCTCAATCCTCGCTTTGATGTCGTCTGAATCGGCGGCTTTCTGGAACGCCTTGCCCGTCACCTTTTCGTAAAGCTCGATGTAACGGTCGGAGATGCCGGCCACGATTTCAGGTGTCATCTCCGGGACCTTCTGTCCGTGCTTGCCCTGGAAACCGTTCGCCATAAGCCATTCGCGGACGAATTCCTTCGACAACTGCTTGACTGGCAGACCTTTGGCAAAACATTCTTCATACTGGTCGGCGATGAAATAACGTGATGAGTCGGGAGTGTGAATCTCGTCCATCAGGTAAATCTGGTCGCCGATCTTACCGAACTCGTATTTCGTGTCAACGAGGATGAGGCCGTGTTTTGCTGCGACTTCAGTTCCTCTCTGGAATAGCTTGCGGGTGATGACTTCGATTTTCTCGTAGTCTTCTTTGCTTATAAGTCCTT
>JAKSMW010000039.1 GCA_024400395.1 Bacteroidales bacterium | reverse complement strand
CAGCCGCCGTCACGACGGAAGGACACACGCAGGTTCTTGACTTTCAATAATGTTTTCATATTTTAATTTTCTCGCAAATCTTGCAGCTTTTTATTGTTCTTTATAGGTTTTGTTTCAAAATCAAGTTCATAGTTTTCAAATGCTTTGAATAACTTAACGAATTTATTATGGTGGTTATATTTGTTACGGGTGGGTTCATTTTATTGACAACCAATTTAATGCTTCTTGTTTCATTTGCTCAAACCAAATTCGTTCATTTTCACAAGTTTCAACCAACTCATTGGAACGTTCAAAAAGACGTTTTACTTGGTTCGGTTGAGGTGAATATGTTGCTTTATACGAATCTTCTACCATTTTGCAGAAAATATTTAAAGGCAAGGGTATGATAGTGGATTTGCCACCATAATAGGAGATAGTCATTTTATGCAGGGCGTAGAAGTGTGCAACGCATGCTTCATCAATAGTTGGTGCAATAAACAAGCAATACGATGGCTTTCCCGTTGTTTTCTTCAATTTTGCAAGGTGTCGCGACACAGGTTCACATTCCATTTCGTACTGTGTTTGTCTTGAAGACATTGTTACTTCCACGCTCAATCCAAAA
Source organism: Bacteroidales bacterium (assembly GCA_024400395.1). Classification (GTDB taxonomy): domain Bacteria; phylum Bacteroidota; class Bacteroidia; order Bacteroidales; family F082; genus Limimorpha. The sequence goes on along the minus strand of JAKSMW010000039.1, from coordinate 17,155 downwards.
TCGCCATAATCACATACTATATCAGCCATGTTACCTTGTGCTGTTGACATTGGTTTTCCAAAATCATCAAATTTCAAGTTGGCCTTAATTACTCCGCCATCAAGCATAATCATAGCTCGCCACACATTCCATTCAAGCATCAATGATAAATCGTACAAATCTTTATTTTCTATTTGTTTGAATACGGTCTGAATATCATCATAAAATTTGTATTCTTTTATTTCAGACACTTGATTTTCAATTATTTGATTTTTATGTTCGGCAATTGTATCATAAAGCAAATCTTTCAGTTCCTCAACAGAGGATGATTCGCTGAATGAAACCGAAATGGAATTTGTTCTTAGTTTTTCTATTACAATCTTTTTGTCGTCTGTCTGAAGAATCGGCAGTGTTGCATCGCCCAAATAATCAGTATATTGAACTTCGCTGTCGATGTAGCATGGGTTTCTGTCTGTTTCTTTCAGAAAGAAATCCACCTCGCCAATTTTTTCTGGGATTATCGATAGAGATTTACCGACATGGGAAATATTCACAAGTCCTGTGGCTCGTAAATACCTGATACATGCATCGGCGTAATCACGTAAGTTATTTGATTTTGTTTTCAAAAATTTATTGATAGACTTATCTCTGCTTTCTCTTGTCTTTGTCTTTCCATCACTGATCTCAGCCTCGTATATCGCCAACAATTCGTTTTTCAGGCATTCACCTTTGAATGTTTTATAGTTGCCTTGGTTCTCCGCTTTTGCTGTACGGAATTGCTCTATTTTGTCAACAATAGTATCAAATCGTCTATAATCAATCAACTGCAAGCCAAAAATCATCAGTTCGTCGAACTTTAACGAACCAAAATGTCGAATCAACCTGAATAATTCCAAATAAGGCTTAACCCAAAAACTTGCGGCATGACTGCTTGGTCTGTGATATGGTGATGGAAGTTGGAATTTAAGAAGTTGGCGAAGGAACACCTCCTCTTTCCGTTTGGCATGAATCAATCTTTCTCCAGCTGGTGTTAGCGCAACAACAGGCGATAGTTTAACAAACCCCAATGCTTTAGGGGCTCTATTCATTCTGTCTCTCGCACTAAATGCAGGATCATTTGCACCTTCACCATTAAAGAAATTTTCTTCTTTAAGACGTTCCATGAACGCTATTTGAGTTTCATTATTCCATTTTTGTCCTGCAAAATTCTGATTAAGCAAATCAATTTCAGGAATCATTTTTGCAGGTGTACGAGGTGATGTCGTAACAAAAACAACTTTGCTATCTATTCTTGCCATTAAACTTCAATTAATTGTTTGTTATGTACTTCTTGAAAAAGAGTTCTTCTGATTGGTTGATAATTAGCTACAAGAATATGAGATGCTGATGATTTAAATCTATTCTTAATATTGACAGCATAGGTTTTTGCGTATTCGCTGATTATCATATCCCCGTATAAACGTTCTGTTAGCGGCGTTCTGCCGATTACCAAAAGAACACGGCAATTTAATTGTCTGATATCATTTGCTAATTTGATATGACATTCATCATTGAAACCATATTTATACTCTTCGTTGCCATAATCTGAAAAAACACAATCGTATGGTGGATCAAGGAAAATAAAATCGTCATCTTTTGCCATGTTGAATATTTCACTATAATCAAGATTGTATATTTCAGCAGATGAAAGTAAGTTGCTATGTGCTTTTGTTACAAGTGAGGTGTTTATATTTTGATATCTTCCAAAGGGGACGTTAAACTCTCCTTTGGCATTATATCTTATCATGCCTGAATATGCTGTTTTATTTATGAAAAAATACAACAATGCGTCTGTGTATTTTTTGTCTGACAATCCATTAAACATATCACGCATGGAATAGTAAAAAGCCTCGTTTTTATCCTCAACTCTTTTATTCGGTGTTAATGCTTTTAATGCTTCGAAATCCATTCTGTTTGAATGATATATTTCCTCTATTTCATCAAGTTCCTTACGTAATCCAGAATAGTTTTGTTGAACGCCACGATAAAAACCAATTAGTTTTGCATTAATATCGTTGATAATTGCTCTATGAGGTTCTAAATGAAAATACAACGCTCCACCACCAAAAAATGGTTCGATATATCTGCCTCTAAAACGAGGAATTTGAGATACAATAAGAGGAATTTCTTTTGACTTTCCCCCACGATATTTTATTAACGGCTTCATATTTTGATATGTTTTATTGTTGAAATTTTTATTCTTTAAAATTTGTGCAAAGATACAACTATTAAGAGAGAATGCCCAGCAAATATTTGTGATTTTTTAGTTGTTTAATTTCCTCAAACTCCTGACCACCTCAAACTCCTAATTCCCTAAAACCCCTCCAAGCTCATCGTCACTGTCGGGATGAGCAGTATCGCGCCTAAAATCACCATCATGAGGATGAATCTCCAGACCCATTTGAACCATTTCTGGTAAGGTATCTTCGCCACGCCGAGGGCGCCGATGAGTACTCCCGACGTGGGGGTGATCATGTTGGTGAAGCCGTCGCCGAACTGGAACGCCATCACCGTGGCCTGGCGGCTGATGCCGATGAGGTCGCTGAACGGCGCCATGATGGGCATCGTGATGGCGGCCTTCGCCGACCCCGACGGGATGATGACGTTGATGAACGTCTGGATGCCGTACATTATCTCCACCGACGCCACCTTGCCGAAGTCGGACATCGACTTGGAAAGCCCGTACAGTATCGTGTCGATGACGCCTCCGTTCTTCAGGATTATCACTATTCCTCCGGCCAGGCCGACGACCATCGCCGCCGAGAGGATGTCTTTCATGCCTTCGACGAAGAGACCCGCTATGTCGCTGGCACTCTTGCCGATAGCCACGCCCGCCGAGACTCCCATGGCGAGGAACAGCGTGGCGATCTCGCCCACATACCAGCCGTAGCCCATCACGCCGATGATCAGATACAAGATGGTGTAGGCGAGGAGAAGCAGGATGAAATTATGGACTGTTTTTCTCAACGAAAGGACACCCGCGACGGCGAAGACGCCCGTCAGCACCGGAATGAGCGGAAGCGTCATCTCACTCGCGCCGATTTTCAATGTCGTTGACGGATTTTTAAACGAGAACAGAACCATCGCGGCGAGCAGGAAGGCATACACGAACCACGCTGCCTTCGGGACGTATTTCTCGAACTCCTCGCCTTGTGCAGCGGCGTTTTTCCTCCAATAGGCGTCGTCATCGAACATTATCGAGGAAGTCGGATTTCTCTTCACTTTATGTGCGTATTTCAGAACGAAAGCGATTCCGAAGATGTTGATTATCACCCAGCAGAAGATTCTGTAGCCTATCCCGGAGAAAAGCGGCACGCTGGCTATTCCCTGCGCGATCCCGATGGTGAACGGGTTCAATATCGCGCCGGCGAAACCGATGTGCGCCGCCACATAGACCATGCACAGCCCGACGATGCTGTCGTAACCCATTGATATTGCAAGCGGTATGACGATGACCACGAAGGCGATGCATTCCTCGCTCATCCCGAAGATAGCGCCGAAGAAACTGAACAGCAGCATTATCAGCACGATGATGATGTTGTCAACGCCTATCGCACCGAGGATTCTGTTGTTTTCCAAGCGTTTGGTGAATTTCAGGAAAGAGAAGATCCCCATGTCGATGGCGCGACTCTTGTTCATGATCCAGAACGCGCCGCCGATTATCAGTATAAACGCGATGATTGACTTCTGCTCCACGAAGCCGTCGAAAAGTGCCGAAAACACCTGCCACGTCTGCGGCTCGGGGTTGAAATCGCCTTGATTCTCAACCGGTATCTCGTTTTCAAAATAAAATGTGCCGTCTATGTATCTTCCTGGTTTCACGAACCATGTCAGCATTGCGGCAAGCACAATGATGAAAAAAATAATCACGTAGGTATGTGGTACTTTTCTTTTAGCCATAAAAACTTTTTTGCAAAGGTACGCAAATTTTTCAGACAGATATGCAAACGAATAAAAATACATGCGGAAATGACATTGGTGTGTGAAAAAAATTTAATTTTGCAGACTTATTTGATAAATCGCTGACAATGCCCAAAACAAAAATGAAACGGACTTGGCTGAAGACAACATTGATTGTTGTGGGGTGTTTGATTCTTGTGCCAGTCATTCTTGTTTTGGCGGTAATGTTTGCGTTGACGATTCCTTCCGTGCAGAACAGGGCGGCGCAGGCGGCTGCTCGCATCATTTCCGAAAAGACGGGTATCGAGGCTTCGGTGGGTCATTTCTCGGTCAGGCCGCCGTTCGATGTTTTGTTGAAAGATGTCTTCGCAGGTGACGAGTCTGGCGACACCCTCGCTTTCGTCGGCCTTTTAGACGCCCGCATCCGCATTGACGCGCTTCCCGACTCGATAGCCGTCAGGTCGCTGAAGACAAAAAACGTTGTCGCACACACCGGCGGCCTGATTTCGTCTGTCACGATTGACGGGAACATCGGGTCGCTCTCCGCCGGAATCAAGACGTTCAGCTTGAGCGAAGAACGTTTCAGGATAACCGACGCATCCATCAAAGACGCCGACGTATCACTTTCCCTCAACGATTCTGATGAAGAGGAAGAAGAGTCGTCTTCCGACAGCACGGCTCTTGCCATCGACTTGGAAAATATCTCTTTAGACAACGTGAGGTTCTCCATGGAACAGATGGCGTTGAAACTCGACATCGGCAAGGCCGAGACAAGCGCGTTGATAGATGTCGGCGCGGATTGCTACATGGTGCGCAACATAAACGCAGAGGATTCTGATTTCGAGATGGGTGACTTTGAAATCACCGTGGGCGGACTGTCGGGAGACGTGTTTGTTGACCTCAAAAACTCTGTCGTCTCCTCTGGCGGATTGACTGTGGACATCCCTGATTTTCAGGCTGATGTCAGACTTCACGAGACATATTTCGACATGAATGAGATGCGGGTGACCGCTAAGGCGGAGGGAAATTTAGCCGGTTCGGGGTTCTTCCTCGATGCGGATTACGACATCGACGAGGAACTTTTCAAGGCTGACCTTGACTTCGGACGCATAGACTTGGCGCGGCTCCTCGGCATTGAAGGAAACGAGCTTGTCGTGGCCGGCCACATAAGGGCATCAGGTTCGGGAATCGACCCCACCGACAGGAATATGACCGCTGACATAGTCGCCGGTTTAGACAGCTGCTGCTTCGACAACGTCAATGTCTCCGGCATCAAACTGTCAGCCAACCTGAATTCCGGCTCGGTCAGAGGCACGGTGTCGGCTCCGGTCCATTATTCAGATTCGTCACTCATCGCCGGACTGATGTTGGAAAGCCGTTTTGCGGTCAGCGACTTCCTCGGGAAACTCCCCGGAATAGACCTTGACGCGAAACTCGGCTCCGTTGAAGTACTCGTCTCCGGCGACACTTTGAAAGTCAACAGGATGAACGTGGATTTCAAAACCAAGAAAGGACTTTGCGACGCCAAAGTGAAAATGCAAGGAATCACTCTCTCCGTCGATGTCTCGGCTCATGTCTTTGACATACCATCGCTCATTCCTTCCTTCTCCGATGAAATCCGTGACCTGAATGATATAGACTCTCTTGTCGCCGAGCTGCCATGTTTCAACATCGATTTGAATATCAAACACGACAACCCATTCAGCGGAATCATTCAGGGAATGGGTTTCGACCTCACGGAACTCACGGCGGGTCTGCACACTTTCGGCACTTCGAGAAAACTGAACGTTTCGTTGAACACCCCGGATCTCAACGGTGAATACAGGCTTCCGGCGATGAATGCGATTCTTTTCGCCAACATGTCGGACGGCAAGGCCAACGCCTCCCTTAAGTTCAACACCGACATCGAAGACGGGATCATGTCTGTAAACGGAATCGACACAAGGCTCATGCTCAAAACCACGCTGAAGAGGGACGGCGACGACGTGATGGTTGACGGTGACATCAGGTTGGCGGACTTGGTTTACGACGGCAAGAACATAGGAGACAGAAACGTACTTCTGAAGCTCCGTCTTGACGACGACGATCCGGGCCGGTACATCGCCACCGCAAATCTTGACGACATTCCTGTGGAGTTGGCGAAACAGTTTGTAGAACTTCCGAAAGACATTGCGATTCAGGGGAAGATAAGGGCTCGCGCCGCCGTCAAAGGCATTCCTGACAAAATCGATTTCTTCGCCGGTGTCACGCCGATGGACGTCGCGGTTGAATATTCTCCGTATGACATACTGCTGCGACTCGGTGAACAGGAGATTACTTTGGAAAACAACAAAATCAAGCTGAACGGAATCACCGTCATCGGCGTTGACAGCACGTCTGTGGCTCTTGACGGAGGCTTGGACCTCGACTCCATGATCCTTGATGTGTCGTTGAAATCCGACGGCTTCGAACCTATCAGGCTTCCGAAAGACGGTCCGATCCCGGTGTATGGCAGGTTGCTCGCCGGCATCGACGGGAACATCACCGGCAGCGTTGACGACTTCAAAACCGACATCGACGTGGAAATACTTCCGCAGACCGACATCACATATCCCATCGACAAGAAGAACCTCGCACAGGTCAGCCCGTCGGGAACTGTAAAAGTAAGTTACAGCGACAAAACAGGACTCAACCTTGGAGGTCAGTTGGACGTGCCGAAGGGCAAGGTGTTCTTCTCTCCGAAGCTGTACCCCATGATGCCTTTCGCCATCGACAAGGGCAGCCACATAAGATTCAACGGCGGTATCGAAGCCACAGAGCTGGCAATCTCGGCATCGCAAAGCGCAAAAGCCACCTACAAGCCGCACGGTGAAGTCTCAAGAATGGTGGATTTCATCACAGGCGTCAAAGTCGGCGGGTCGTTGGAGAAATTGGACATCGGCTTCTTCCTTGATGCGCCTCGCGACAGCGAGATACAGAAGGAACTCGCGGAGACGTCGGAGGAGGACAGGGAAGGCTTGGCCGCGGTTCTCTTGGCCACCGGCATGTACGCTTCGGAAAGCAACGAGGCGACGCAGATGGAAGGCTATGCACTGTCGAGCATACTGCAGTCGAAGCTGAACGCCGCCTCGTCGAACAGATTCGGAAACAAAATCAATTTAGACTTCGGCGTCGCAAAGGCCAAACACGAGAAAGGCATCGAGACCACTGACTACACCCTGAACGTCTCCAAGAGTTTCTTCAGAGACAGGCTGAACGTCAAGCTCGGCAGCAGCGTGTCGGACAATGCCGAGGTGAACAAAAACTCCACTTCGTTCATCAACAACATTTCCGCGGAGTTGAAGTTGGACACCGCCGGGATGTTCAAGGCGAGGCTGTTCAGCATGAAGGACTACAACAACATCGTGGAAGGGGAACTCATAAAATCGGGCGTCGGCGTCCTCTTCGACAAGACACTTCTCCGGCAGCGCGACAGCCTTGACAGGTCATTTGACATGGAAGTCGAAGGCAACGCGGTGCTCAGAAGCAACAACCAGTTCGGCCCCGACGTGGCGGTCTCGCTGACAAAACAGAATCTCTTCAGACGTAACGACATCTTCACGGTCAAGCTCAAGGGGGCGTATTACTGGAACCTCAACAGAAAGCAGCTGAAGGACCCCACGAGGAACGACACGTATCTGTTCGGCGCGGACTTCGCCCTCAACTTCCCGTACATGCAAGTCGGCGACTGGGCGCGCAAATACAACGGACAGACGGTTTACCGCCTCGGCTACCTGAACGAGAACATCTCCGGCGACTACGGCATCCACAAACTCTACGGAGGCGTCGATTACAGCATCCGCAGCGGAAAGTACGTCACACACAGCTTCTCGCCCCTTTACCTCTCCATCGTGTTGGCCGACAAGGCATCGGAAGAACTGGCAACCAACATAGGTTTCGTGGATCTCCTCAAACTCTTCATCAACAACGAGTTCATCCCTTCGATAAGATATTCATTCGACTACAACAACTACCGTGACAGAAGCCGTGCCGTCAACACAGCGTTGGAGATACAGCTGAAGGAATCAGCGAATATCATTTCCGGCGTGATGGCGGCCTGCGGGAGAGACTTCAACGAAAGATACAAGAAGATCTTCGGCATTGAATATGACCAGTTCCTGAAATTCCAGATAGAACTCAGGAACAAATTCAGGCTGAACGACAGGCTCGAACTTGCGACGAGGGCTTTGGTCGGATCCATCTTGAACTACGGCAACAGCGTGAGCGCCCCGCTCTCGGAGTCGTTCTCGATAGGCGGCCCCAACAGCATCAGGGCGTTCATGCCGCGTTCGATAGGACCGGGCGACTTCCACAACGAAAACTACAGCTCATACATTTTCCATACCGGTGACATAAAATTGGAACTCAACGCCGAACTCCGTTTCCCGATAGTTTGGAAACTCAACGGCGCCGTGTTCGTTGACGCCGGAAACGTCTGGATGCAGAGAGACCCGCATGACTATCTGTCGGAAGAAGAAATCGAGGCGTTGCTCAAAGGTTTTAACCTGCCATCGTTGTACAACGGCAACATCAAGGCGGAGACGTTCCTGAACCAGATTGCCCTCGGAACCGGAATAGGGCTGCGCCTCGACTATGAGTCGATAGTCATCAGGCTCGACCTCGGCATCGCCATCCACGCGCCGTACGACACCGGACGCAGCGGGTACTACAACATCCCGAAATTCTGGCGCGACGGCGTGGTGCTCAACTTCGGTATCGGGTATCCGTTCTGAAATCATGGCTTCATCCCTACATAGTGAAAAAAATCAGTCGGGATGTCAAAATAAATTGTATCTTTGCAAATTCTTAAAACCATAGAATATTAGTGCTAATTTTTTGAATGTTAAATCGTTAAAATTAAGTCAAATGAGAAAATCAATCATTCTGTTAGCCATCGCGCTTTTGGTGATGGTTAGCTGCAAAAAGGATCTGGAAAAACCTCAGCCAAGTGTCAAGGTGACCAAGATTGCCGATTATCTGTATGAATTTGAAGCCGACGGCTACAGCACCGAGGCTCCATCAGAATTTATGACAGATGGCGGCACGTTGCCGTTGTTCGGTTGCAGTGCGGTCAGAAACGGAAATTTCTACGGAAGGAATCTGGATTTCAACATCAATGAAATCTGCGAATTTGTGATAAGAACCAAAGCTACAGAGACACGCAAGCACGCTTCCATCGGCGTGGCAAACACGTGCCTAAAGACCATCACGAATGCCCAAGTCGATGCCGGACTCAGCGAAGAACTGCTCAAGTTCATCCCTTGGATGATGATGGACGGCATAAACGATGCCGGATTAGTTTGCAACATCAATGTCGTGAACATGGCTGACCTTGGCGATTATAAGCATACAAACACCAACCCGGGAGCGCCGAAGATTATGGTGATGAACATCGTCCGCGCACTCCTCGACAACTGCGGCAGCGTCGAAGAAGCGAAGACGTTTATTGAGAATCATGACATAATCGCTGTGCCTGCCTCATGGGACTGCCACGTGATGATTGCAGACCCGACAGAAACAGTGGTCGTGGAATTCACAGGTATAGAAGGCTTGGAAGTCGTATACACGGAGTATTCTGATTATATGCATTATCCTGTAATGACCAACTTCTACAATTTCCAATATGAAGTTACAGGTCAATATCCGACTCACGCCTGCGGCATAGAAAGATATGAAATCCTCACGGAAAACTACGACAGCAGCAACACTATGGAAGGGATGTGGAATCTTTTGAAAATGGTGCATTATACCCAGTCGTACAAGGAATCGACAGATCCTTTCTGGTGTTCGGAATTTTATGACAAAATCCCGACATTCGACAACTATGAAAATCCTATCGAGTATTGGACTAAAGAAAACATTCTGGCAGAGGATGAACCTGCTAAAGAGGTTGCGGCTTACAAGATATATGAACAAACCGGCCAGTACAATCTTGAAGACGGCTTGTGGTTCACCTCGCATAACAGCACCTATGACATTGCGAACAAGTCTCTTTGGGTGACAATCCGTGAGAAATACGAAAAGCGTTACGAATTCAAATTGTAACAATCCTTAATAAAATGATTGACCAGAAGCAAGGCTGGACTACGGTAGTGCGTTCTGCCGATGAAATCTTCACGATGCCTATGCCTAAACCCGAGCGTGTCAGGCTGATGTGGCCTCACGAACGGAGTCTCTTCCTGTAAGCCGGACTTGGCGGAGATATCACGCAGCACAGGAACTGACGCACACTGGCAACTGATCCGCCTCTGTTCACGTTCAACATGGCAAGATGTATTTGAACTGATTCTGAATAATTTTTCAGGAATGGTTCGGACATATCGGAAAAATATATAATTTTGCAGAATTATTAAAAACGCTTGTATTGGCGGAATATTCACCAAGCCAGTTTAATGGTTCTGGCTGACATGGCGAAAAGATGAGATTGCAGAACCCATACATAAAATTCAAATAGATGAAATTCAAATTATTAATTCCAGTTGTGTTGCTGGCTTTGTCGGCAACGTCTTGTGTCGAGGTTCCGGAGGCGGAATTCACACCATACGAGACAATGATCATCTCAAAGACGAATCAAGAGCTTCCGACAGCAGTCGCCTCAAACCTGAAAGGCGTCAACACGGTGAGTGTCTATCCTAAAATCGACGCCCAGCTGAAAGAGACGCTGGTTCATAACGGACAACGCGTGAAGAAAGGCCAGGTGATGTTCAAGCTGGACGACCGCACGCAGTATCTGGCGTTGCAGTCGGCGACGGCGGCACGTCTCAACGCCGAAGCCAACCTCTCCACGGCGAAGCTGAACTATGAAAGCAACAAGGAACTTTTTCAGAAGAATATAGTCAGCAGCTACGTCCTGGAGGCGGCGTATAACAACTACAAGAGCGCGAAAGCGGCGGTCGAAGTCGCAAAAGCCGAAGAGAATGTCGCGAGGACAAACCTCTCGTACTGCGACATCACGGCTCCCGTTGACGGAGTGCTCGGCGAGATAGTCCCTTCACCGGGCGACCTCGTAAGCTCGACGATGTTCAAGCCGATGACGGTCATCTCCGACAACAGCGAGATAATAGCCAATTTTTCACTTACGGAAAACGACTATTTAGCGATTCAAAACGAATACGGCGGTTTGTCGGATCTGAACATGCTTCCGCCCGTTGACCTGAAGCTGAAAGACGGCTCAATATACGAGCACAAAGGCAGAATCACAAGCATGGCAGGCATCGTTGACAAACAGACCGGTTCCATAGTGTGCGAGGCGCGTTTCCCAAACCCCAACGGCAAGCTGCTGTCAGGACAGAACGGAACGATAGTCATCACATTTACTTATGAGGATGTCATCCTTGTTCCAATGACATCGGTGGTCCAGCTGCAAGACAAGAAACTCGTTTACAAGGTCGGCGCCGACGGCTGCGCCACCGCAACTTTGATCACTGTTGCTCCGGAAAACACAGGAAAGGATTATATAGTCACTGACGGTCTGACGGTGGGCGACGAAATCGTCGCATCAGGCGCTTTGACCGTACAAGATGGAATGAAAGTGAAGTGATATGAACAAAGAGTATTTTTTCATGAAGAGGAAGGTGATGGCAGTGTCCATCTCCGTCCTGATATTGCTGATAGGCTTCATCTCCCTCAGCACATTGCCCATTGAACAATATCCCGACATCGCGCCTCCGACAATCAACATCGAGGCTGACTACACCGGCGCTGACGCCAACTCCGTCATGACCGCCGTCATCATGCCTATAGAAGAGTCGATCAATGGCGTGGAAGGCATGACGTACATCACCTCGACGGCTTCGTCATCAGGCAACGCCTCGATAGAGGTCTTCTTCGAACAGGGCGTTGACCCCGACATGGCCGCCGTGAACGTACAGAACCGCGTGGCCAAGGTGCAGAGCACACTGCCGCAGGAGGTGCTTCAGAACGGCATCAAGGTCACGAAGAAACAGAAGAGCATGCTCCAGATCTCGGCCTTGGTGAGCAAGGACGGCCGCTTCGACAACGACTTCATCACCAACTATTTAGACATCAACGTCATCCCGAAGCTGATGCGTATCAACGGTGTCGGCGGCGTGACCAACCTCGGCAACGTCTATTCACTCCGCATCTGGTTCCATCCCGACCAGATGGCCGCATACAACCTGATGCCTAACGAGGTCATCGGCGCCATCTCCACACAGAACTTCGTCGCACCGGCCGGCTCCCTCGGCCAGAAATCGTCGAACATGTATGAATACACGATGGAATACAGCGGACGACTCAAAGACATCGAGGAGTTCAAGGACATCGTCGTGAAGACCGGCGACAACGGCAAGATATTGAGGCTCAGGGACGTGGCCGATGTGGAGCTTGGAGCTTTGTCGTATTCGTTCTCCTCTGACATTGACGGCAAGCCGGGCGTGGTGTTCATCGTCTATCAGGCGGCGGGCGCCAACGCCACACAGGTCAACGCACAGATAGGCGAGGCGTTTGAGGAAATCCAGAAGGAGATGCCGGCCGGACTGGAGTTCACCATACTTCAGACCGCCGACGACTTCCTTTTCGCAGCCATTCACAACGTTGTCGAAACGCTCATCATCGCCATCATCCTCGTCATCTTGGTGGTGTTCTTCTTCCTTCAGGATTTCAAGTCAACGATTATTCCTTCAATTTCAATCATTGTCTCGACTCTCGGCACTTTCGCCGTCGTGAAATTGGCCGGTTTCTCGCTTAACATTTTGACGCTTTTCGCCTTGGTGCTTTCCATCGGAACTGTCGTCGATGACGCCATCGTGGTGGTTGAGGCTGTCATGGCCAAGCTTGAAGGCGGTGCGCAGTCGGCCCGCAAAGCCACCAACGAGGCGATGCACGAGGTCATGGTGCCCGTCATAAGCTGCACGCTCGTGTTCATGGCGGTGTTCATCCCGACGACGTTCATGCCCGGCACCTCCGGCAAGTTCTTCACGCAGTTCGGCATAACAATCGCCTCTTCGGTGGGTATCTCCTGCATCTCGGCGTTGACGCTCTGCCCTGCATTGTGCGGCATCATGATGCGCCCGAAGGACGAAAAGGTCAGGAAAAACATCAGCTATTATGTGAAAAAAGCATACGACGCCTCATATTCAGCAATGAAAAACAAATATATGAAGGCCGTTCAGATTTTCATCAAGAAACCTGTGATCGCAGCAGTCGCGCTTGTATGTGCTATAGTGCTTATGGTGTGGACGATGAAGACGACACCTACGGGACTTATCCCTCAGGAAGACCAAGGCGTCATCCTCGTTGACGTCTCAACAGCTCCGGGCAACACCCTCGAACAGACCCAAAAGATCATGGAAGACCTGAAGAAAGACATAATGAGCATTCCGGAAATCGAGACATGCGCCTCTGTGTCGGGCTTCGGTATGCTTTCGAGTGCAGGAAGCAACTACGGCACTCTGATTATGAGGTTGAAGAACTGGGACGACAGAAAAGGCATAGAGCATAGCATAAACATGGTCATCTATAAATATTACCTTGCCTCGCAAAAGGTCAAGGAGGCTTCCGTTGTTCCTTTCCAGATGCCTCAGATTCCGGGCTACGGCACGGGTAACATGATGGAGCTTGTGCTTGAAGACCGTCAGGGCGGCGACATGTCGGTGTTTGCGGCCCACGCCAACCGTTTCCTCGAAGTGCTTCAGTCACGGCCGGAGATTGATGTGGCGATGACCTCTTACAACGAGAACTTCCCGAAATACAAGGTCGATGTGGACGCGGCGCAATGCATGAAGTCGGGCATAACTCCGCAGGAAGTCTTGAATGTGCTCGGAGCTTATTGCGGCGGTGCATATTGCGGAAAATACAACAAGTACGGCAAGATATACAATATCATGGCCAAGGCTTCTCCAGAATACACGCTTGACCCTGTTTCGCTCAACAACATCTTCGTGCGCACAGGCGACAAGATGGCTCCCGTCTCGCAGTTCGTGACCCTCACCCCGACGCTCGGCTCTTCGGTACAGAAACGTTTCAATCTGTTCAACGCCATCTTCTGCAACATCCAGGGTGCCGCGGGATATTCCACAGGCCAGGTGCAGAAAGTCATCGCCGAGGTCGCGGCGGAGTCGCTTCCTGCCGGCTACGGCTATGAATATGCGGGCATCTCGAGGGAAGAGGCTAAGACAGCGGGCAGCAACAGTACTATTTTCATTTACGCCATCTGCGTGTTGCTGATTTACCTCATCCTCGCCAGCCTTTATGAGTCGTGGTTCGTGCCGTTGGCGGTCCTCATGTCGGTGCCTTTCGGCCTCATGGGTGCTTTCTTCTTCACGAAGATAACCGGATTTGAGAACAACGTGTATCTCCAGACAGGTGTCATCATGCTTATAGGCCTGTTGGCGAAGACGGCGATCCTCATCACCGAGTTCGCCACGGAGAGACGCGCACAGGGACTCAGCATCTTGGATGCGGCGCGGCAGGCTTGCGACGACCGTTTCCGCCCGATCATGATGACAGTCCTCACCATGGTCGCAGGTATGATTCCTCTTATCATCGAAGGCGGCGCGGGAGCGATGGGCAACCGCTCACTCGCCATCGGCGTGACAGGCGGCATGATTGTCGGCACGATAGCCTTGCTCTTCGTGACACCGGCATTCTTCATTATTTTCCAGAAATTGCACGAAAAAATAAGCCAAGACAAATGAGTAAAAAAAATATAGTTTTGATATTTGTTGCCGCCATGCTGCTTTCAAGCTGCGGCATTTACAAGAAGTTCGAGCCTGTCAGCGACACGCGGCAGGAAGTGCGAGCCAATGAGGAGAAACACTTCGGGGAGATGCAGTGGAGCGATGTCTTCACCGACCCGCAGCTTCAGGCTCTGATAGAGAAAGCTCTCCAAAACAACGTCGATTTGCAGAAGTCTCATCTCGCGGTGCAGCAGATGGAGGCCTCACTCAAGGCTTCCAAGCTCGCATACCTGCCTTCGGTGGGCTTTAATCCAAGCGCGACTTTCGCGGGCGTCGAATCAACGTCAACGGATGAATATTTGATTCCGGTGGCTTTGGACTGGCAGATCGACATCTTCGGACGCGCCACCACAGCCAAGAGGAAAGCCAACGCTCTCACGGAAGAATACCGCGACCTCGAACAGGCCACGAGAGCGGAACTGATAGCCGCCGTAGCCAAGACTTATTATTCCCTGTCGATGATCGACAACCAGACGAAGATCGTGACCAACACCATCGCCATCCGCGAAAAGGCCCTTGAGACACAGAAAGCCTTGATGACGGCGGGGCATGTCAACTCGGCGGCTGTGAGCCAGTTCAACGCCGAGCTTTGCGCCGCCAAGGTGCAGTTGGTCAATCTTCAGAAACAGTTCAACGAAGTGCGTAACTCATTGGCAATCCTGATAGATGAAAACATCGACGAGATAGAGTGCGGCTCGATGGATGTCGCATTCCCTGAGATAGGGAATGTGGAGGTGTCGTCGATAAACCTTCTCTCGCGTCCTGATGTGAGGGCTTCGCAGCGTGCTCTCGAGGCGGCGTTCTATGCCGAGAGAGGTGCTGTCGCCGAATATTGGCCCAACATAGGGATAAGCGCATCGACGGGCTTCAACCCCGACAACTTTGTGTGGTCGGTGGCTGGCTCACTGTTCCAGCCGATTTTCCAGAGAGGCCAGCTCAAAGCCAACCGCAAAATCGCCCAAGCCCAGCAGGAACAGGCACGCCTCGACTTCGAGAATGCTTTGCTCACGGCATCCGTAGATATTGACAACGCCTTGTGCAGCCTGAAGACAGCAAACGATGCGGCGGTCTTGTATAAGGAACAAGAGGCTCATTATCAAGATGCCTTCGACGCCACCAACGAGTTGATGAAACACGGCCAAGGCTCGTACCTTGAAGTGCTTTTCGCACAGCAGGCACTGTTGGAGTCAAGCCTTATGAAAATTGCCAACGATTACGATGCGATCTGCTCAATGATAACGCTTTATCTCGCCCTCGGCGGCGGTAATTGATAATGAATTTAATAGTATGAAAAGACAGAGGACGATGTTGCGTCCTCTGTCTTTTTTTATCGGTGCCGTAAAACATGACAAGTCATAAAAAAGGTAAGTATATATGACTTTACCATAAATTAAAGTTATAAGATACAAAATCAACAAGTTAGCAATATTCTAACTTTGGGCATTTTGCATGGTTGTATGCCTTTCTAATTTCAATTTCCTATGCCTCATGAGCATAATTGGCGAAGTTGCCCAAAATCTGCTCAATGTGAATTACTTCGCTGCAATCGTCGAAAGAGAAGCCGTTGCCGATAAGATACCATTTCTTCCGTTGCGCCATGCTGAGTTTCTGCACACTCGGAAACTTTGAAACAGCAACAACAATAATTCTTCCGTCTTGCAACAAAATCTGCATCTTTCCTCTTGCAGGAAACGAAACTTCCTTTATTCTCGGAACAACATCCCAATATCCTTCTATTGCATACATATTTTATCCTTTTACTTTTATCATTTTAACTTTTCCGCCAGCCTTAAATTTTCGCCATTGTCCAAGCAACAGCTCGTGATATTGCCTTGCAATATCAAGCACCTCTTTGACCTGTTTTTCCGTCAAATCTCCTTTGTCAACTACTTCAACTTCCGGTTCAATCCAAATCTTGCACAAATTTGCTGTTCCATTCTTGCCAACATGCACATGGGCTCTGTTTTCATTGCTATCTGTGCCCCAAAACAAAAATGTCCAGACAACTTTGGCTGTTGCATATATGAAAACTTTTGGCATAACACCTATGATATTATGCTCACTTCACCTCCAACCGCTGCAAAGCCACGCCCTTTTCAGTCGTGACGCGCAGGAAATAAATTCCAGACGGGATGTTTGACAAATCAATTGTCGTTGCCGAATGTGAAGCTGATGTCTGGCTTACGATACGCCCCATCATGTCGATTACGGTGATGTCCTGCAAGCCTTCGGCTGTGACGTTAACAAGACTTTCCGCCGGGTTCGGATAAACCTCGACATTCACATTGCTGTTTTCCTCGACATTGTCGCTTTGCTCAATCTTCACTTCAATAGGCTCACATGCCGAAGTGCAACCGTCACTATAGACTGCTTCAACATAATAGGTATAAGTCTCGTAAGGGATGAGATCCCCCATGACCTGCGGTTCGCCGTTTCCCCAATCAAGGAACTCGGTCTCAACGACCAAGGCGTCGTTTATCTTGACGCCGTCTCTATAAACATCATAGCCTGTCAGCGTG
>JAKSMW010000038.1 GCA_024400395.1 Bacteroidales bacterium | reverse complement strand
ATATGTTAATTTGTAATTAATTTCAAAACGTGCAAATTTATGATTTTTTATCAAATACGAAGAAAGATTTTTCATATTTTTGCAAAAATTGATCAGACGGGAAAATATCATTAACAATCAAACACATCAAGATGAAAAAAACACAAATATTGTTTATCATCGCTGCGGCACTTTTGGCGATGTCATGCAACAAAAAAAGCAAGGACTTGAATTACAACGGGGAGAATCCGATAATAATGGCACTACACGACACGATACGGCCCGACATTGACTCCGACTATGACGTGACGATGACCTCCGGCGACAACAACTTCGTGACGATACTGAAAGACGGCTCGGTTTACGGCAAGAACGTCGGCGAAGCCAACATCAACATGGACAACGGGTACAACAAACTGACAATCCCGGTAAACGTCGAGCTTTTCATCGAACCGACATTTGATTTCGGTTGCAACGCAGATGAAATCATCAAACGACATGGCGAACCCGACTACAGATATGGAGATTCAATTGTCGTTTACGGCAACTCAAACAACAACAATATGTTCGTGTCATACGCCTGCACACAGATGGTGTTTTATTTAAACAACAATGCAAAATACTATGAATCAGACGTTTACATCAAAAAAGGCTTGGAATATCTGTTAAACAAATATCTTGAAGACAGATTTGTTTTCGACACCATCATCACCAATGACGACGACAAGGACTACTATTATTATCACAGCAAGACAGACAGCAGCATAAAATGCGGCAAGATAGAGAACGCCAACCAGTGGGAAGACTTCTGCCTGTTCTATTACAAAGCGGATGGCAAGGGTTTCACCACGAATCACACGAATTAAACGAATAGATTTCACCACGAATTAAACGAATTTGACGAATAGATTTCACCACGAATCGCACGAATTTAACGAATGTGACGAATTTAACGAATGTTTTCCTTGAGAAATAGAAAGCTGGCGCACAAGGGAGAAAACCCTCGTGCGCCAGCCACTTTTAACTTTATGAACTTTATAACTTTATGAATGTGTCGCCGGAAGCCGGCTTAATGCCAGTTAAACGACGCAAGACATCCACAACATCAGACTACCAAGGTTCAACCTCAAGGTCGTCTGCCGAGACGCACACCTCTTTCCACAAAGCACTCCTAACAAGACGAACAGCCATCCCAAAATATCTGGAACCATCGGTCGAATTTATTTTAACATGCTTACCCACATTGACTTGGAAAAAGCAACAATAAGCTGACGTAGAATATGTGCTCGTCCAATAGTCACCCAAAGATGTATATCCGTTCACATCATCTTTCCTACGATAGCCAGTAACAGGCATAAAGACGCCGCCGGCATCCTCTATCGCCTTAAACTGTTCTGTTGTATAACTTTTAGAATCACTAACGCCATTTTTTTGGGCATTACACCCATATCTGACGTCCATCTGAAGACATCAGGGAAAAGCAGCACACCACTCACATCATCATTTGTGGAGCTGGCACCCAATACATCCGATATTTTCACAACAGAATATCTGAAACCATCATGCACGGTGCCTGTCGCATCAACGAACTGCACTGTTCTTGTTTTAAGCAAATAATTGTATTGATCTTTTGAAAGGGTGAACCATTCGTCATCGAAATTCCTGCCCCAGTCGGCGGTTCTGCCGGGATCGTCATATAAATTTTTAACCGATGAGTCATAAGCCTTGTATGAAGACGAAGTCTCACCTGTTTCATACGGCTGGAGATGAGTAAAACTCTCATTATATTTCAATCCGGATGTCGCCCAGCCGAAAAGATCAATCCAGCCTTCGTATGTGGAACTAATTTCTGAATTGTCACATTTTGTTCCTCCGGCATAGACGGTACCGTACGAACTATTTCCCACAAAATCATACTGGTGTTCGGCGAAGCGCCATGTTTTTGTGGAAGCCTGATATTGGACGTTGCCGTTTGCGAAGCATACCTTTGTCTCGCTCGCATCAACGGTGAATTCTCCGGCCAAGACGTTGTCAGGGATGACCACTTCGCCTGTGATCACACATGGTGCATCCGAAGTAGCGCCATGATAATATCTCCCGTCGTAGAAGCGTTTCTTCCAGACCACCGTCTCTTTTTCGCCGGAGAAACGATGTTCCACCTCGTTTGTCTCGTTCACGAACACCACGTAATAGCCGCTTGAAGCTATGGCGTTTTTCAGCAGCGACAGCGTGCCGTTGTTCGCATACCTGACCTCACCTTTTGCCGTAACTTCAATCTTGTTGGCGGGGAGGCCGCTCACCATGATGTCAGTCCCCGTGAATCCGCTAAAAGACATTTTCACGATGGCGAACTGGATCTTCATAGTCTCATTTTCTTTCAGTTTGAACAGACATGACTCGTTGTAGTCAGCATCATACACGGCGACAATCTTTGATGAAATCGTGTAATCAGATGCCTTCCCGCCTGCTTTCGCACTCAATTTCCCGTTCTGTTCCCTGAACGAGACGGATGCGACACCGGTTTCATCGTCAACCGTGACATCCTTGCCGTAGTGTATGAAACGCACTTTGCCGGTGGTGTACGGCATCGGTATCTTGCCATTGAACGTGGCAGTGTAGTTTCCAACCACATCCTTCACTATAAGGAAACCGCAATACTTCCCGTTTCCTGCATCAAAACTGCCTGTTTCACTTGCATAGACATACATCTTGTCGGAATAGTCCCATTTATACTTGATCAGATCATTTACCTTATCCTGAACGAACTCGCCCTTTGATCCGCCGCCGTCGGTGACGAATGTGACTGTCCTGACTCCGCCGCCGGCGTAATCCGGCAGCACGGGTTTCCTGCATTGCGACAACCCTATCAGCAGGACGACCGCCGAAACCAAAAACAATGTCTTCCTCATCTTTCCATTCATTTTACATCATACACAAGGCGAACCACTCCGCCGATATATACATATCCATTATAGTCAAAATTACCATCACTATAGCTGGGGCCGACACCACATGTTAAAAAGTTACAAGCACCATCCATTTTGAAACACAAATAAGAATATCCTGATTCTTGTTGGCCATCACCATATCTTCTTCCTGTAATCGGGAAGAACACTGCGCCATAGCTTGCGAGTTTGTTCAGGTCGGCTTTGATATCACTCTTGACAACATCCATTTCATCTGCATCTATTGTGGAAGGGATATAGGCGAAACCAGGGAATGTATAATCCACACCGCCGTAATTCAACTTAAAACTCGCATAGTATGATGTCTTATGTGTAGTTGCGTCATTCAGGTATTTCAGTTCAGATCTTTCCAGGGTGCGCCAGGTCGTTGTCGGAGTGATGCCGTTCGATTCACAATAGGCGATGCCCCAATCCACGAAATTCCCATTATAATCAGCACTTGTTGTCGAAACCATTGCTCCGTAGTAATTGCCTGCTTTATCAGTTGAATATCCGAAAAGTCCCCATCCTTTGCTGGATAGTTCAGGATTAGTATTTTTATAAAGTATAGTTGTTATCGCACTCTCACCTGTCTCTCTCGACCAGCCTCCTTTTTGAGGATGAGACCGGTAATCCCACTGGTAGTTTTCGAAGCCCCATTTTGCTGTAGATTCATTTTCATTATAATACAGATTGCCTTTTGAGAAATAGACATACTTGTCATCTGCGACCTTGAATTTTCCTGGGAGTGCGCCTTGCGGGACATCGCTTGAGACGCTCATTGCGATAGGAGACTCGGCCATGTACAATTTGTTCTCTTCTATGTTTTTTTCAATTTCTTCAGAGAAGACCACATATTGTGAGAACGTCAGTGTCTGTTGTCCTGGGATGAATGAGAAGTAATAAACGTCGTCTGCTGTCATATCTGCGTTATTCACGCGGATCATGTCGGTGGCACCTGTTTTCTCGGCATGTTCAAAGTCAGCGGTCTTCGCGTTGAACTTCATGGCGGTGTATGCGCCTGTCACTTGTACTCCGCTGACGAAGGGTGCGCCGTCGGTTCTGCTGAATTTGAAGCCGCCGATGGCGTTTTTTGTCGTCATTGTCGTTGAGCCGAGGTCAACGATGCCGCCGGGGACGGCGTATCCGCTGTTGCTGTACATGAGCTGCAGTTTGTCGGCTATGGTGGCGAGTGTTCCTTCTTGTTTCGCCACATTGAATGTGTAGCATCCGTTTTCATCGAGTGAGAAAACATTGCTGCCGACGTAGTAGTAGTGCAGGACTTGTGTCACCGGGCTGTAGCTGATGGTTCCGGAGAACCTCACGGGGTCGCCGTCGTTTCCGGCGGTCACATATCCGAGATAACATGTTGTCGCGCCTACGATATGGATTTTGTCGCCTTGTTTCCAAGTGACGTTGCCGTAAGCATTAATTTCCGTTTTAGCCCCGTTACCGACTACAAGGGTGACATCGATGGTCTCACCACCGACAGGTTTCTGCACATCATTTTTCCTGCATTGTGTCATGAACATTGCGACACATGCGAGCATCATTGTAATTACTGTTCTTTTCATATTATTCATTTTTAACTAATTCTCAACTGATTATTTACCAAGGTTTGACACTTAAATTTTCCGCTGTTTCATTTGAATATGTATCGATGACCTTTGTCGCGAGACGCACGGTAAAGGCAGCACTTTCTCATTCACTTTGAACAAAAAACAAAAATGACAACGCAATGGAAAAAATCAAAACAATAATTGTTGACGACCACCCTTTGGTAAGAATGGGAATCAAAATGGAGCTGACATCCACCGACAACATCTGTGTCGTCGGCGAGGCATCTTCCGGATTGGAACTGCTCAAACTGCTTGAAAGCACAACACCCGACATCGTGCTTCTCGACATCTTAATGCCCGAAATGTCGGGTATTGAAGCGGCTAAAATACTGAAAGAGAAACACTCCGACATCAAAATACTGATAATCTCCGCCGAAAGCACCGAAGAAACCATCACAGCACTCATCGGACTTGGAGTCGAAGGGTTCATAAGCAAAAACGCCAAACCGAACGAAATCGCAAAAGCAATCACAAGCATCATCAATGGCGACAATTATTACGGCGATGAATTTTCAAATCTTTTGTATAAGATTAATAACGCAAAACTTGATGAGAATACTATTGAACTTACATCACGCGAAAATGAAATAGTTCAACTGCTTTGCGACGGACTTTCCGCAAAGGAAATCGCAGCCAAACTGTTCATAACGCACCGAACCGTAGAGCTTCACAAAGAGAACATCTTCAAGAAATTAGGTTTCAGGAACTCCATCGAGTTAGTGAAATACGCAATAAAAAACAAAATCGTAGAGATCTGAACCACGACTAATGCACAACAATTTTTGCGACTCTCACGGAATTTCCACCTGACAGCTCAACGACATAAGTGCCTTTCGCGAAATGGCTTACGTTCACTTCCTCTTCTGCGGAAATATTCACTTTTGAATAAATGATTTTTCCGTTTAAGTCAAAGATTTTCAATTCGTTATTTTCAGAAGTCATATTACTTACAACAAAATAATCGCATACCGGGTTTGGGCAGATGAATAATAAATTTTCGTTGTCGTTTTCCTCAACGTCGTCATAAAAATAAAGATTCGCAGTCAACTCAACATTTTCAGTTACGACGAATGAATATTCAGTCTCCGTTGAAACCACCTGACCATTTACGGTCCAGTTTTCAAAGTGCCAGTGTTCATTCGGAACCGCGATCACGGTGCAATTCGAGCCATGACTGTAGGTGCCGCCTCCACTGACTAACGCCGAGTTTTCCGGACTTGCGGAAACCGACACTTCATATTGATTTAATTCAAAATTAGCGACAAAGTGATGATTTTCAGTCACTTGAAAAGAATAGACATTTTCCGTTGCAACGACATTTCCATTTTCCATCAGGTTCACGAAAGTGTAGCCTTCGTGCGTCTTCGCCTCGATTTCGCAGGTAGCACCTTCAGCGTAAGTGCCTGTGCCAGAGACTTCTCCGGAATTTTCAGGAGCAACGGAAGCGGTGATCTCATACATCGTCGGTTCTGTTGTCGAAAACGCAAACTCAAACGGGCTTTCGGCACTTCCCTCCTGCCCGTTGATATGGAACACCATGAAACTCAACGATTCCATTTCCGGCTCCACACCTTGCTGATGGTCGTAAGCGCGGAAACTGATTTCGTCGCCTTCATTGCCGTAGATCATCAGGAAAATGAAATAACGATCGAAATTGCTGTTGTACATCGCGATCGCACTTCCACGGCATTCATCGTCGCAAAAAGCGCCAATCTCCAGATTTTCAGAACGTTGCTCCACCCCGTCAAATTTCACGACACCAACGGAAATCATGTTATTTTCATATTGGTAAGGATTTGGTTCCCAATGATTTGCATTTGAAACAAAACACAAAAACATCGACAAGACAGCGAACAGGTATTTTTTCATAATCTTAAAATTTTGATGCAAGCTCCTTAAACATTTTCCCTCTCTCCTCGAAATTCTTGTATTGGTCATAGCTTGCGGCAGCTGGGGAGAGCAGGCAAACGTCGCCTTTTTCCGCCTTGTTTTTCACTATCGAAAACGCTTCCTGAAGGTCACAGAAAACATTCATATCACCTTGATAACCAACATTTTTCAACATATCGAACATTCTTTTCCCGGCATTTCCGGTAAAAAGCAGATGTCTGACAGGATTTTTTTTCAGATGTTCGACCAACGGTGTGTAATCAATTTCACGGTCGAAGCCGCCGAGGAGCAGAAATTTGACATCTTTAATTGTGTTCAGCGCTGCAATCGCCGCCTGCGGAATCGTGGAAATGCTGTCGTTGTAGAAAGTAACGCCGCCGAAAGTCCCGACCAATTCCTGCCGATGTTCCAAAGGCTCAAACGTGTAAAGATGCGGAATCAGCTCATCAACGGGTATGCCGTAAGCGTAGCAAGCGCACAAGGCCGCATTGATATTCAACCTGTTATGTTCTCCATTTAGCGCAACTTTATCCCAATCGATGTCGTAATTGTAATATTCAAAGTTTATCGTGTGCGCCAACGAATCCGCAAACTCAAACGAAAAATCCTCTTTGGTAACGGCCCAATCTTTGTCTCCCATTTTTTTTATAATGTTCAACTTGGCATCGCGATACGCCGCAAATGTCCCGAAATGATCGAGATGTTCCTCAAAGACATTTAGCAAAATGCCGATGTGAGGACTGCGATGTATGTATTGCAATTGATGTGCAGAAAGTTCAAATACTATAATGGAATTTTGCGTTAATTTTTCAATAATATCAAAGACCGGGACACCGATGTTTCCGACCAAAAAAGCATCCCTACCCGACTCCTTCAGCAAATGATGTATCAAAGTCGAGGTCGTGCTTTTGCCTTTCGTTCCTGTCACACCGATTATTCTGTCATGAAACTCCTCAAGGAACAAATCGGTCTGTGACGTTATCTTCGACAGGTCAACGTCTTTGTCTTTCAGAGAAATTCCAGGTGTTTTCAGTACAATGTCAAAATCATTTATCGCGTCAAGATAATTTTCGCCGGAATAAATTTTTATCCTTTCGGTATTCAAGCCATTCATTGCCAATGCATTACCGTCAGCGACTCCGACAACTGCATGAGGCTGATATTTCTGAATGAATGCCAACGACGAGCGACCTTCACGACCAAAACCGAGGATAAGTATGCTTTTCCCCCTTAACTTCTTGAAAATGACATTGATTTTAACCATATAATTCCTCCTTCAGGATTTTTTCAAACAGAAACGGTAAATTATGTTGACTGTCAAACTGACAGATAAAATCCTTCACGGTGACACTTTGCGTCAACTCAACATCTCCGATGATCGTATCTTTCAGATTATCATTACTTTGGATACAATTATTTACACAAGCACGCACTTCATCGACAGTGCCGACACATTCAAACGGTTTCACCTCCGCCGTGCCGTCAAGTTTCTCCAAAGTTGTTCTTAACTCTTTGTCTTTCAATAGATCTTTGCCAAAAATTCCCGTCAGCCTTGCTCTTGAGATAAACGGCGACAGCGCGAGCCATGTGAAAAGACATTTCGGGCATTTCCCGCACCATGAATCAGTTTTCGAGCCGGCGTTGCAGCTTCTGAAAACATCGTGATACGCCTCCGCCTTGCTGAAAAGTTTCGCAATCTGAAGTTCATTCAGTGGTCGCAAAAAGCTAAAATATTGAATATCAGCATTTATGTATTTAGATACATAATTTCTGAAATCGTTTTCAAAAGCGATCGACTTGCTATATTGATGATTTATTTCAGTGTCGGGGACGGTCGGTTCGTTTGCCGACGACTCATTCGACAGGGCGATGTATTTATTTTTTGTCGCGAAACCAATTAAAATCGTATAGAAAGCGAGCATCGCCGAGAACGGAGTGTGGCCGTTGAGATAACCTTGTCTGTTCATTTCAAGCATTGTCGGGTCAAGGGTACGTTTTATCACTGCGACATCGTTTTCATCAAAACCGGCGGCTTTCACGCAGTCACGCGTCGCACCTCTCGGGTTGATAATCAACGGGGTAATTGTCATTTTTTTCCTCAACGCCTCCAAAGTCACCACCGAATCTTTGCCGCCGCCGACAGGAACCAAAGCACGTTCTTCAAAGCCGAACCTGACATCTTCCGACTCCGCTTTCTTCATCGAATCCGACTCCATTTTCATGAAGTTTTCAAAATCGGCATCAATGCCATTTACATAGAAAAACTCGCCCAAACCATTGAAATACAGTTTCTTCCACCATCTAATCTGTTCATCGTCAAGATGATACGGCTTTATCACAACCTTTTTCGGACAAGCAATCTTCCAGTAACTCACGAGTTCTATCATCCCGATATTGAAAACCACGACATCAAGAATCTCTTTTGGTATTGACTTCCAATCATAAAACGAGCGGAAAGGAATCTCAAAACAAGGATGGAACTCAATTGAATCGTTATTTTCCGATGAGTAATTTTCAAGTGAAAAATTAAATTTTGTAAAAAAATTCCCGTCCTTCCAAAAATATTCGTAATTTTGGAAGCAGAAAAATGCAAATTTCTCTCTGAAAAAATCTAATTTTGCTTGGTTTGACATAGTTATTATCTATTGTAAATCAAATACACAGAACGTGCAAAGTTATAAATTAAATCTTAACATGTAACAAATATTTTCAAAAATTTTGTATAAAATTTTTACACAAAAACGCATATAGAACGATGAATTTTGACAGATTATTCGAGATAAAAAGCAACACACTTGAGGTGAAATCGGGTGACATACTGATTTCCGAACCATTTTTATCAGATTTTTACTTCACACGGTCGGTCATCTTTCTTGTTGACCACAACGAAGAGACAGGCAGTCTCGGAGTAATCATCAATAAACGATTATCATTGAATATCAACGACATAATAGATGATTTTCCGAAATTCGACGGCGACGTTTTCCTTGGCGGTCCGGTAGCAACCGACAATATTTTCTTCATTCACACCCTCGGCGTGATGATTCCAGATTCAATTGAGATTCGCGACGGAATATTCTGGAGCGGCAACATAAACACCGTCAAGGCGTTGATTCGGGAAGGTTTCGTCACGAAACACGACATAAGATTTTACATCGGATATGCCGGATGGGACGCAGGTCAGCTCGTTTCAGAGTTAAAACGCAACTCCTGGCTTGTCGGCGAGATGCCATCAAAGCTGATTTTAAGGACAAATCCGGCCAAAATGTGGTCCGAATTTGTCAATGCAATGGGCGAAAAGTACAAGTTTTGGGACAAATTCCCCATCAACCCCAACGACAACTAAATCATTTCACAGCCTCGTAGAACAACTCATGAATCTTTGTCCTGATGTCGTTTTGCGCCAGCTTGTTGTTTGATGCATCCGGATAGACACGATTCGACAGGAAAATCATAATCAATTGATTTTCAGGATCAGCCCACACAAAAGTACCCGTAAAACCTGTGTGTCCGAAACTCGCCATCGACGATTGTTTCGCCGGTGTATAAAATTTCACTTCCGGGTCAACTTCAGGTTTGTCGAATCCTATTCCGCGTCGGTTCATGTTTTCGACAAACGGCGCCGAAGTGAATTTTTCAATCGTATAATCCGAGAGAAATTGTTTTCCATTTGCATATCCTTGATTTATAAGAAGTTGCATCAAAACAGCGAGATCGCGGGCATTGGCGAACAATCCGGCATGACCGCTGACGCCGCCGAACAGAGCCGCCGCTTGGTCATGGACATCGCCTTGAAGCTGTTGCATTCTGAAAGTGACATCGTTTTCCGTCGGGGCAATTTTATCTATGTCAATATGATTCAATGGTTTATAAAAAATATGATTCAAATTGAGCGGCTTATAAAAGTTCTCCTCAAGATAACTTTCGAACGGTTGGTTCGTCAACAATTCAACGATTTTAGGAAGATAATAGAATCCCAAATCGCTGTATTTATATTTTTTCTCGCCAAGACGCGAAACCGAAACACTGTCAAACAATTGATAATCAAAGTCATTTTCAAGATACAGACCTTTCGCCACCCTGACCGTATGGTTTTCATCAATATTCGTCCTGTAAAGATTCATGTCAGGATTTCCGTCTTTGAGCGTGAACTGATACAACGGCAGCCACGGCGTAAGTCCCGCCTGATGAGTCATTATCTCAATGATTTTCAAGTCACCTTTGTCGGTATTTTTCAGATACGGCAAATAGTCGCCGAGCGTTGCCTCCAAACTGATTTTGCGTTCATCATACAATTTCATGACTGCGAAAGTAGTCGCAAAAATCTTTGTAAGAGAAGCGATGTCATAGACATCATCACTATGAACCGGGATTTTTGAATCGTAAGTGAACGAACCGAAATTCTTTTCATATATTATTTTGCCGTCTTTCAACGCCAGAATCTGACAGCCCGGATAAGCACCGATTTCGATGCCGTTCAACGCAATAGAATCAATTTTACGAGTGAACTTATTGTTAATCAATGATGTTTTCAACGTTTCAGGAGAAAGCATGTCTTTGTAAGTCAGACCGAAGCCAGCCTTGTATTTCTTATTCACAGTGACAGGCAGCTTACCCGACGGACTTGACGTGCCGACAAGAATATCGGAAACCGATTTAACGACCTCTTTTCTGTCTTCATAGCCAATCAAAACAGCCACCGGATCGTACTTGAACTTGAATTTACTATACGCATACGGACACGCATACAAATTAAATATTATTTTATTATTTTTTGACATTTTCTCCACAAATTCAATAGTTTCCTTTTTGATTCCGAAGTTACTTGCTGCGTATATCGACGTGTTTTTGATGTTTACAATCACGTAGTCAAAACTTTTCAGTTTCTTGACGATTTTATCAGTTTCTTTTGAATTGATTTCAGGATCAATTATTAATTCAGAAACATTCAAACCTTTATTTTTCAACGCTTTATACATAACATTGTCATTCCCGACAGTCACGATGGCAATCTTTGAATCCTTATTCAGAGGCAGTGTCTCGTTTTTATTCTCCAACATCGTAACCGCTTCATTATAAAGCCTTTGCCTGAAAGTATAATATTTTGCAAGGTTGATGTCGTTTGACACAGACTTAAGAGGCTGTGGTTTTGTGTCAATCAAGCCCATGCGATATTTCACTCGCAGAATTTTTTTGCAGCTCTCCTCGATTCTCTTCGACACCGCTTTATTATCAGAGGAAGCGACGATATATTCTATTGTTTTTTGAGGATTTACGGGCATAAGCAGCACGTCGATTCCGGCAAGCAAGGCCTGAAGTCCGACCTCGTCGGGAGAAATCGACTTATAAGCACCCTTCATTTCCAACGCATCGCTGAAAACGAGTCCGCTGAAGTGCATGTTTTCTTTCAGAAGTTCGGTCACGACAGTATGCGAAAGCGACGAAGATTTATTCGGAACCGGCTCAATAGCAGGCATATACAGATGTCCGACCATTGCACCGGCCACGCCTTTATCTATCAGATATTTAAAAGGATACAACTCCGTTTTCTTAATTTCTTCGAGCGACTTGTTGATTTTCGGAAGCGTTTCATGAGAGTCGGTTTTAGTGTCACCATGCCCTGGGAAATGTTTCATTGTCGGCAGCACGCCATTTTCCTGAAGAGCCAGGGCGTATCTCGCGCCGCGCTCCGCCACCTGTTTCGGGTTTTCGCCAAAACTCCTCATTCCAATGACAGGATTTGAGGCTTCGTTATTGACATCAACATCAGGCGCAAAGTCGATATTTATTCCAAGCCGACGGCACTGTTCGGCGATCTGGACTCCCATCTCCGTTATAAGTTCTTGATTCTGAATGGCACCAAGCGTCATCTGATACGGATACGAAAGTCCGTCATTGAGACGCATTCCAAGTCCCCATTCCCCATCAATCGCGACCATCAACGGCAAATCCGAAATCGACTGGTACAAATTCGTCTGTTCAAGCAAGTACTCCGAATTTGTGCGGAAGAAAGTCACGCCGCCGATGCCATAATCTTTGATAAGTGATTGAATTTCAGGAAGACAGTCTTTATTTGGATAGTTCACTCTCACATTAAGCAGCTGCCCCACCCTACGTTCCACGCTCATCGAATTATAGACCGAATCAACCCAGCGGTCTTCATCGTTTTGCGAAAAAACAGCGAAACAAAAATTCAATATGACTATTGATAAAAAATACTTTTTCATTTTTATTACTATTTTATTATTTCTTTAACATCTTCAATACTAAATGGTTTGGCAATTATTATTTTATCTTTGTCCAACAGAAAAACAGAAGGCATCATGTCAACGGCATAATCGTTGACAATCTTGGAATTCCATTCTTCTCCGTCAAAAATTGTAAATCCGTTGATTTTCGACTTCCTGATCAACTTTCGGACTGTTTTTTCATTACCGAGAACGCAGACATTCACAAAAGCAACATCTTGTTTATCAATTAAATACGTTCCAATTTCTTTTATCAGTTCCCTGCAATGAGGGCAATTTGCCGACCAAAACATCAGAATCGTATATTCAGAATTGATTTTTTCGAGGTCAAATTCATTTCCATCAATCGTAACAGTTTGAATATCAGGAGCTTTAGAGCCTATTTTCACCCTGCAATACGACTCTGCAATTTTATTAAGTTCATCAAATTCATCTTCATTCAATCCGAGAGTTTCGACATACGGCAGCCGCATCATGTAATCGACAAGCTGATTCACGCCAAGTTCCGAAAAACCATATATAAGATATTGATACACAAACTTATACATTTCAAAACCAGGACAATGCGCCAAAACATTGTCAACAGCCAGAATCACATCATAAACCTGCTCCCGATCTGATTTTGTCGTATCCTGGCAAGAAGCGATGTAATCCATTATGCCGGAAGTGAGTTTTTCGCTCCCGATTAACGTTGTGTCATTGGAGTCAATCGCATCAAGCAAATCAGCTTCTGTCTGTCCGTTCGCAATTGAACAGACAGACAGAAACAATGTGATTATCAAATATTTAAGTTTCAAACTAAAGTTCCTTTATTCTCACGTTTCTAATGAGGAGACCTTCGCCATGTCCGCAGAAACTGATTTTTCCGGATTTGTTGAACAGACCCGGATGGTTGTTCTGATCGATTGTCCCTGACGTTGCGCCTTTCTTCCCTTCCGGAGCGACGTTTCGTCCGTTGCAAGCTTTTCTGATGTCGCCGTCAACGATCACCTCCCCATTGACAGTCACGCGGATATGATCGCCTTTAGCATAGATTTCTTCGGTGTTCCAGGTGCCGAGTTCAGGAAACACGATACGTTTTGCAGGAATCACGCCATAGACAGAACCGTGAACCTGATATTCGCGGAGACCGGCATAAATCGGGTCATCGTGGTCAAGAATCTGGATTTCCATACCATAATACGCTGCGTCGGCGTGCATTGGGGTTCTGATTCCGACTCCGTTGTTGACACCGGGACGTGTAAAACAGAACTCGAAACGATACACGAAATCGCCGTATTCTTTTTCTGTATAAAGATTGCCTTCGTCACCATAATCCGCTGAAACATAGATATTTCCATTCTGAACAACGTAATCGGTCTTGTCGCCGACCCACTGGTCGAGATTCGTTCCGTCAAACAAAACCACGAATCCCTCGGCTTTCTCTTCATCAGAAAGCTCGAACTTCGGAGCTTTAGCTATCTTTTTCAGATGCTCGTCAATCTGCGTGCGTTTGTACATCGCATCACCGTCATTGAGTATATCTTTGATTTTCAACAACAATTCAGTGATTTCTGCACCGTTCAACTCCGGATGTTTTGTGGCAATATTCAAAATCGTGTTCGCGGCACATTGAGCCGTTTCTTCCTCTTCGAGATAATATGATGCCAAAATGATGCCCTGATAAGTCTGTGTTGCTTCTATATTCTTGAGTATCAAGTTTTTAATGTCATCATTCGGATTCAGTCCAAGTACATTTCTGTAGGCGGTGAGTTTATCAACAGGAGATATATCTGACTTATTTATCAGAACGATATAACGAGTCAGGATCTCATCACGATTCGCGACATCATTCATTGCGATGTCGAACAATGTCGGGGCAATCGATGGATTATCAACCGTCAGCAATGCCTCAAGTGCCTGATTACGAGTTGCTTTAGACTTATATCCATCTTTCAGTTTCATAATGCTCAGATCATCTCCGAAATAAGCAAAGACCCTGTAAAATCTCGTGAGTTTCGCAGGTTCGACGTTTTTAAGAAGATAAACGAAATTTGCCTTTGATTTATCATTGGCGTATGCCATTGACTTCATTATCGCATCTTGGACATCCTTCACATATTTTTCGTCAACTTTCACAAGCAAGTCACGTAGATATTCAGAAGTACCGGCATTTGAAACACCCTTCAAAGCCTTATAAGCAGCACCCTTAACTTGCTGATTATCATTACTTAAAAGTCTTCTGACAGTATAAACTTGATTGATATATGTACGAGATTCAAGCACATTCAAGGCACCGACGATTTGCTCATTTGTACCTTTCAACGCTTCAGCAATCATGACATCGCAATTGTTTTTCGTGGAAATCAAAGCCGATTTCAGAACAGGCTGATAATTTGTTCCGAAAAACGGCACGAGTTTCAGCATTGCATCATTATCGCCAATCTTCACAATAGATTGAATAGCCTCACAAACCGCAAGTGAATCTTTTGAATTCAATTGATTTACAACATATTCCAATTGAGTTTTGTCACCGACTTCACCCAACCAGTTTATCGCTTCAACGTCATGTTTCCCATTCATGTTTTTCACAACCGTTGCGCAAACCATAGAATCTGCTATTGGTTTCAAGACTTCGAGAGCGGCCATTCTCACCTGTATATTCTTATCTTTCAATGCATTGCAGAATACATCAGTATAATTATCCCCACCAATTTTGGAAAGTAGATTAAATCCCTCAATTTTAATGTTTGCATTTTTTGATTTCAAAAAAATCTTCGCGGCAGGCTCAACAAGTTCAGTTTTTCCCATGTTCGCAAATTTGTCGAGCAACCTGATGTAAGATGCGGTGACATCAGTCGGTTCGTAATTGAATTTCGCGGACTTCGCTTTGCCGGAGAGCAATGTCAGAGATTTTTCAGTTCCAATGATTGACAGAGCGTAATAAATGGCCTCTTGGGTCTTGGCATCAGCACCGTCAAGCCACTGAATCAACATATCTTCACAATTTCCAACTCTCTGATTTGCAATGGCATATGCGACAATACACCTTTGATTCGCATCACAATTCTTTGCGATTTCCTCAACATTTTGTCTTGTTCCCAGAATCGATGCCAATGTCTGCACCGTCACTTCAAAGAGGTCGTTGCTTTCAGCATATTTCATCAATCTGTCAGCGTCCCTGGTGTCACCGAAATTCCGGAACAAAGATATAAGATATGCTTTAACTTCTTCATTTTCAACTACATCTAACGCTTCAAACAATCCGTCTGAAAGGATTTTCTTATAAAATCTGTTTTGTGGGTCTGAAACGAAATCGCAGAGTCCGTCAAGAGCGTATTCGATTTTCGCGTTTCCGCCTATAGAAGCAGGTTTCAGCATTTTCGCCAAATCCGAGATACTTTCAGGACCAATTTCAATGATTTCCAACATCAATTTATTTTCAGTGTCTTTGTCACTGGCTGGCAGCGAATTAAGAGCATCCGCGATTATCGTGGAAGCGACGCGGTTTCTTTCATCAGTCTGCGCATTAATTAAATAAGGTGTCATCAGTAACAAAACGGCAACAGCCAATATATTTTTCACGATTTTATTCATTTTCAATAAATTTTAAATTTCACTTGAATCTTTAAATCTTTGAATCATTAAATCTTTGAATCATTAGATTTTCCACGGATTTCTCATCGGTTGGTTAATCAGTTGATTAGCAGCGTCATCGCCGACAAAGCGGAGGCTGGCGGGGTCGAATTTCAGGTTTCTTCCGAGTCGAAGAGCGCAAACGCCCATGTTCACTATCGTTGAGGAGCGGAATCCGTTTTCCTCGTTGAGTGCGAATTTCTGGCGGGTGCGGACGCATTCGAGGAAGTCGGTGCGTTGCAGTTCCGGATTCGGGAAGTCGAGAAGCCGTTGCATGACATTAGGGATCGTGCATTCAAAGCCTTTATACACTTTTCCCTTCGGGCCTTCGATATAAGGTGCTTTCGGGTCGCCATTGTCTTCGCCTTCGAGAATAATCTGACAGCCGTCGTCGTAGGTGTATTTTATTGAACGCCAAGTACCTACGGCATCAGGATGCTGTTGTGGCGCATCGACTTCGACCAGCACCGGCGATGTGTTGTCCTTGCCCAAGATGTACTGAACCGGATCGATGTAGTGCTGTCCCATGTCGGCCAACCCGCCGCCGTCGTAATCCCAGTATCCGCGGAAAGTCTGATGCGTGCGATGCTCGTTATATGGTTTGTAAGGAGCCGGTCCGAGCCACATATCGTAGTCGAGGTTCGACGGGACTATCTGAGTCTCAAGATTTTCCTTTCCGACCCAGAAGAATTTCCAGTTGAAGCCTGTATGTCCGGAGATTGTCACTTTAAGCGGCCAACCGAGCAGTCCGCTGTCAACGAGTTTCTTAAGTGGTTCCACTGTCGTGCCGAGTCCGTAGAATGTATCTTTGAAGCGGAACCACGTGTTGAGACGGAAAATCCTTCCGTTTTGTTTCATGGCTTCCATCACTTTCTTGCCTTCACCGATGGTGCGCGTCATCGGTTTCTCGCACATCACGTCTTTGCCAGCATTTGCTGCCTCAACCGCCATGATGCCATGCCAATGCGGAGGCGTCGCGATATGCACTATGTCAACATTCGGATCTTGAATCAGGTCACGGTAGTTATGATATGTCTTGACTTCAATGCCGAGTTGGTCTTTTGCCTGCAGCCTCGCCGCATCAAGATGTTTTGAATCCACATCGCAAATCGCTGTCAGACGGCACGATTCATCATTAGTAAAATGCAACGACGAGCGTCCGATGCCGCCTACGCCAATGATTCCCTTTGTCAGCTGGTCACTCGGTGCGATATGACGTTCGCCACCAAGCACCTTGCTCGGCACGATGCTGAAAAGAGCGAAGCCACCCATCGCAGTCAGAAATTCTTTTCTTTTCATGGCTATATATTTAATTTACAATATTTTAACAATAATTACAAACAACTTTTAATGACTTAAAAAATTTTACAAAGATAACATTTTTTGCCAAACCACAACACATTTTAAAAATATTCCGATCAAAAAAACTCGTGCAACTCGTGTTCAAAAAACCCGTGCAACTCGTGTTCAAAAAACCCGTGCAACTCGTGTCAAAAAAACTCGTGCAACTCGTGTTCAAAAAACCCGTGCAACTCGTGTCAAAAAAACTCGTGCAACTCGTGTT
>JAKSMW010000037.1 GCA_024400395.1 Bacteroidales bacterium | reverse complement strand
CCAACAAGGTTGACCGTTCCGTCACCGGACGCGTCGCCATGCAGCAGTGCGCCGGCGCCATCCAGCTGCCTCTCAACGATTTAGGCATCATGGCGTTGGACTACCAAGGCGTTCGCGGCATCGGCACGGCGTTGGGACACGCTCCCGCAGCGGCGTTGATTTCACCTGAATCAGGTTCACGTCTCTCTGTCGCCGAAGCACTTACCAACCTCGTCTGGGCACCAATCGAAGAGAACCTCAAAGGTGTCTCGTTGAGCGCGAACTGGATGTGGCCGGCCAAGAACACAGGCGAGAACGCACGTCTCTACAGAGCAGTCAAAGCGTTGAGCGACTTCTGCCTTGACCTCGGCGTCAACGTCCCGACAGGAAAAGACTCGCTTTCAATGACACAGAAATATCCAAACGGACAGAAAGTCCTCGCCCCCGGAACAGTCATCGTGACGGCGGCCGGCGAAGTGACCGACATCAAGAAAGCCGTCAAACCGGTCTTGTGCAACGACAACGACACCAAGCTGCTTTACATCGACTTCTCAAAAGACAGCTTCAAACTCGGCGGCAGCAGCTTCGCCCAAACATTGAGCAAAATCGGCGACCAAACTCCTGACATCAACGACACGGAATATTTCAAACTGTGTTTCAACACTTTACAGCAACTCATCGAAAAAGGTTTGGTTCTTGCCGGACACGATGTATCAGCCGGCGGCCTCATCACCACGCTGTTGGAAATGACATTCGCGAACTGCGAAGGCGGCCTCAAAGTTGACTTCAGCGCATTCAAGGACAGCGATATAGTCAACGTGGCGTTCAGCGAGAAACCCGCAGTCGTCATCCAAATAAAAGACAGCATCGTTGAGAAAGTTCTCGATGACAACAACATCGAATATCAGATTATAGCAAGACCAATCAGCAGACGTGTCATCGAGCTCAACAAAGGCGGCGAGACATACGAATTGGATATCAACTCATTACGCGACCTTTGGTACAAGAGTTCATATCTGCTTGACGCAAAACAGAGCGGCGAGCAGAAAGCACGTGAGCGTTTCAAGAACTACAAGAAGCAAGATTTGCGTTACGACTTCGGTCATTTCACCGGCAAGGCGGCAGACCTCGGCATCGACATGCACCGTCGCACCCCTTCTGGCGTCAAGGCGGCCATCATCCGCGAGAAAGGTGTCAACGGCGACCGTGAGATGGCATATGCCCTTTACCTCGCCGGCTTCGACGTGAAAGACGTTCACACCACCGACCTCATCAGCGGGAGAGAAGACCTCACCGACGTCAACATGATCGTGTTCGTCGGCGGCTTCAGCAACTCCGACGTCCTCGGCTCGGCAAAAGGCTGGGCGGGCGCGCTGCTTTTCAACGAGAAGGCACGCAACGCCATCATGAACTTCTACAAACGTCACGACACCATGAGCCTCGGCGTCTGCAACGGCTGCCAGCTCATGACAGAGCTGCATCTCGTCTATCCGAACCACGACGAACACATCAAGATGCTTCACAACGATTCGCATAAATTCGAGTCTGACTTCGTGAATGTCAATATAGGTTACAGCAACAGCATCATGCTTTCGAGCCTGAAGGGTCGTCGTCTCGGCGTGTGGATTGCCCACGGCGAAGGCAAGTTCAACTTCCCGTATTACAAGGACAAGTACAACATCGCGATGAACTACAGCTTCGACGAATATCCGGGCAACCCTAACGGCAGTGACTGGTCGGTGGCTGCGATATGCTCCAACGACGGCCGTCATCTCGCCATGATGCCTCATCTCGAAAGAGCGTTCCTGCCGTGGCAGTGGCCTTATTACCCTGAAGACAGAAAGAACGACGAGGTCAGCCCGTGGATCGAGGCATTCGTCAACGCACTCAACTGGATTAAGAAAAACAAATGAAACGGGATTTTCAGGGCGGCATTCCCAAGACACTGACAGACGTCCCGCCACGGCTGTTCGACCTGATACCCCTATATATTAATAGGTATAGCGGACGGCACGACTGCCTCTTCGGAGGCAAGGTGAACGGCAAATGGATGAAGTACGACGGCAAGACCGTAAAAGAAGTCACCGACAACATCAGCTTCGGGCTTCTGAAACTCGGCGTGAAACGTGACGACAAAATCGCCTTGATTGCCAACAACTGTCCTGAATGGAACATGATCGACCTCGCCGCCCAACAAATCGGCGCAATCTGCGTCCCGATATACCCGACAATCAGCCAGAGCGACTACGAATACATCTTCAACCATTCCGAAGCGAAGATTATTTTCATATCCGGCAGATTGATTTACAACAAGATAACATCAATGACCAAAGACACATCTTCGATTGGCTCATTATTCTCAATAAAGCCAGTCGAAGGTGTGCGACATCTTGATGAACTCATCGAATTGGGCAAAGCGAACCAGGACAGAGCCGCACTCGACGCAATCGAGGCATCAATCAAAACCGACGATATCGCGACAATCATCTACACTTCAGGCACGCTCGGACAGCCCAAGGGCGTTATGCTTTCGCACAAGAACATCCTCTCGATGATACGGCAACTGCACCCTGTTTACCCTATCGATGAGACGCACGACCAAATCTGCTACCTGCCGTTGAGCCACATCTACGAAAGGACCATCAACTACGGCCGAATTTTCCTCGGCACCGCAACGTATTACGTCGAAAACATAGGGAGGATACTTCAGGACATTCAGGAAATCAAGCCGAAATCGTTTTCATCAGTGCCACGTATGATTGAGAAGATCTATTCGGGAATCATGCGCAAAGGCTTGATGCAAAAGGGCTTACAGCGCAATATTTTCAAATGGGCGATGTCGCTTGCTGAAAGATTTGACGAGACAAGACGCAGCAACGGATTCTTTTACAGAAAAAAATTACGGCTTGCCGACATGTTGGTTTACGGCAAGATACGGCAGATGTTCGGCGGCAGACTCGAACTCATAATTGTCGGCGGCGCGGCGATACAGCCACGTTTGGTGAAAATCTTCGGCGCCATCGGCATCCCTCTCATCGAAGGCTACGGACTCACAGAGACATCTCCGGTTGTAGCGACAAACAGCATCGTCACCGGCAAACTCAAAGCCGGGACCGTCGGCGAACCGCTTTCAGCCCAGACAGTCAGAATTGCGGAAAACGGCGAGATTCTTGTAAAAGGCGACAATGTCTTTGCCGGTTATTACAAAGACGAAGAGAAGACGCGTGAGGCCATCGATGCCGACGGGTTCTTCCACACCGGCGACATCGGTGAGTTTGACGAAGACGGGATGTTGAAAATCACCGGCAGGATCAAGGACATTTTCAAGACTTCGATGGGCAAATACGTCAGCCCGGCACTGCTTGAGAGCAAGGTCTGCGAGTCGCCGTTCGTGTCGCAGATGCTCATCGTAGGCGAGAACCAGAAGTTCGCCGGCGCGCTCATCGTCCCCAGCTTCGATTATGTGAAGGCGTGGTGCGAGGAGAACGGCATCGCCTGTAAGTCGAACAAGGAGATGATTAAGAATCATGAGGTTATAAATTGTTTCCGCAATGAGATAGCGAAATACAACAAGGAGTTCGGCGATTACGAGCAGATCAAGAGGTTTGAGTTGATTGACCATGAATGGAGCATCGAGGCGGGTGAGATGACGCCGAGTCTGAAGTTGAAGCGCAATGTCATCATTGAGAGGCACGCCGCAGAGATAGGCAGGATTTTTTCGGAGTGAGAGCGAAAGTTTTTATGCTTTTCGGTCATATTTCATACGCCGTCGCATGACATTGATGCGAATGTCACTCCTTTATATTTCCGAGTCCGCTGAACTGCGGTCGTTTTTCACTTCATTTGAGGCCATGTATCAGAACAAAACCAGAGGCTTCAAGTTGTTCGGCAAGCATCTTGCCTACAATGTGATTTTAATAATTAATTTCTTGCATTTTACTCAGCACTTTTCGAACCGCAAGAATACAAATTATTTTATTGCAAATCAAACTTTTATAAAAATTTCACTATGTTGGCTGATTTTATTCCGCCAACGGGTTAGTAGCAATATTTCACCGCCCACCATATCGCCACGAACTCTTCAATGGTAACGTCGCCGGCAATTGTGAACTGTATATCGCATGAATAGGTGGAGTTTCCTTTTCTGACCTTGCCGTTGCTGATGTTAGCCAATACATCATTGGAGTATGATGATTTCCCCTTGTATATTTTCCCGTCTGAGATGTTCATCAGTATGTCGCTGCTGTATGATGAATTGCCCTTGTAAATCTTGCTGTCCTTGATGTTTACTACTATGTCGCTCGAAAGAGATGAGTTCCCTCTGTAAATCTTGTTGTCGCGGATGTTGAACAGGACATCCTTTGTATAAGAAGAATTTTTCTTATAGACTTTACCATCTTTCAGGTTGCAGATCACATCACTTGAGTATGACGAGTTGCCTTTGTAAACTTTGATTTGTGCAATGATGTTGTTGTTTGCGAAAAGAATCGCGATTAGCGTTATAAAAAAGATTGTAAGTTTTCTCATTTGTCTGTGATTTTATTCAGGTTGCAAAGATAATAGAAAAAAGTTACATGATAAAACTCGCTTTTACATCATCAGCTTGTAAATCATCTCGCGGTAAAGCTCCTTCTGGTCAACGTCGCCGACACCGTAACCCTTTGATTTCAAGTCGAACTCGCGCAAGACAGCGATGTTTTCGACACATTTCTTTATCGAATAACGACGCGTAGCTTCAAGGTAGTCGTTCACAAAAAACGGATTAACACCGAGGACGCTGGCGGCTCCGTTTCTGCTTTTGTCGGATGAGTAATGAAGCTTCAGGAGCTTGCAGTAATATCCGTAAAGTATTATCACCGAAGCGATTAACGGATTGTCTTTAGTATTGTCGCCGAAATAGTTTACTATTTGCACCGCCTTGGCGAAGTCGCCGTAGCTGATGGCTTTCTGAAGCTCGAAAATGTTGAAGTCCTTCGATATACCTATATTATATTCAACGTCGTTGTCGTCAATCTCCTTCTTTTGCGGCACGGCGACAATCAGCTTTTCGAGTTCATTCTTTATCTTGTGCAGGTCTGTGCCGAGGAAGTCGGCGAGCATCTGGCACGCTTTCTGCGAAATCCTGTAATTACGGCCGCCGAGATAATTGACGATCCACTTCGGTATGTCGTTGTCGTACAGTTTCTTAGACTCAAAAAGAACATGTTTCTTGTCTAAAGTCTTGGCAAGTTTCAGACGCTTGTCGAGTTTCTTGTATTTGTAATCGATGACGAGGATCGTGGTCTGCGGAATCAGTTCGAGGAAAGACTCAATCGACTCGATGT
Organism: Bacteroidales bacterium; assembly: GCA_024400395.1. Lineage (GTDB taxonomy): Bacteria > Bacteroidota > Bacteroidia > Bacteroidales > F082 > Limimorpha. The sequence goes on along the minus strand of JAKSMW010000037.1, from coordinate 15,396 downwards.
TTTTCACGTCCTGCGCTTCTTTAACGATGATTACCAAGTAGTTACCCATCATCGGGTAGTTTCTCGCCTGTGTCACGATGTCGTGTACGTTGACATCTTTTCCGTAAAGGATGACCTGGTTGAACGCCTTGTCGGCTTCATCGAGGACGGTGCTTTCGATGGCGTCGCTTATTGAGTCGATGAAATAAGGCTCCTCGCCCATCAGGAAATAGACCGGATGATAAATCCTGTTTTTTATCTCGCCAAGAATCTGTTCGTAAGTCATCAGAACTTCAAGTGTTTGAGTGTCAATCCGTTATTTATGATTTGCTGCAAGGCTTTTATACCTATTTTGATATGGTTTTCGACGAAGAGGCTGTTGACGCGTCTGTCGCTCTCTTCGGTCTTGACGCCTTCCGGTGTCATGGGTTGGTCGGAGATGAGCAGCAGTGCGCCGGTGGGGATTTCGTTTGCGAAGCCGCAGGTGAATATCGTGGCTGTTTCCATATCGACGGCCATGCAGCGTGTCTTTGAGAGGTATTCCTTGAAGTTGTCGTCATGTTCCCACACGCGGCGGTTTGTGGTATAGACCGTTCCTGTCCAGTAGTCGCAGCCGTTGTCGCGGATTGTGGTGGAGATTGCCTTTTGCAGCATGAACGAAGGGAGTGCCGGCACCTCGGGCGGCATGTAGTCGTTGGAAGTACCCTCGCCGCGTATCGCCGCTATCGGGAGCATCATCGTCCCGACGGTGTATTTCGCACGGACGGCGCCGCATTTGCCGAGGAACAGCACCGCTTTCGGCTTTATCCCGCTCAGCAAGTCCATGACCGTAGCGGCGTTAGGGCTTCCCATGCCGAAATTTATCATCGTGATGTTGCCGGCTGTCGCACAAGGCATCGAACGGTCTTCGCCGACAATCGGGACAAAATTCCATTCAGCGAAAAGCTCAAGATATTTTTTGAAATTCGTAAGCAGAATATATTCTCCAAAATCCTCAAGATTCTGACCAGTGTAACGCGGCAGCCAATTCTGAGTTATTTCCAATTTTGTTTTCATAACGATGAAAAATTTTGCAAAGATATGATTTTTTCCAGCATATTCCGCATATTTTTATTTAAAAATATCTTCATAGTCTGCGTGACATTTACTATTTTTGCAAAAATTTTGAAAAGATATGGCGATATTGTTTGAAAATTTGGTTTTCGGTCCCATTCACAGCCGTCGTCTCGGCAACTCATTGGGTGTCAATCTGATGCCGACGATAGGCAAGATCTGCACGTTCAACTGCATATATTGCGAATGCGGCTGGAACCCAGAACACAGGAATGAAAACGCACATCTCGCGACGCCGGAAGAATACGAGGAGACGCTTGAAAACGCATTGAAGGAACTCGCGGGGACACCGAAAGAACCCGACAGCATCACGTTTTCGGGCAACGGCGAGCCGACATTGCACCCCGACTTCCCGGAAATCATCGACATAACTATAAGATTAAGAGACAAATACGTCCCGAAAGCCGTCATCAGCGTGCTTACCAACGGCACCCGCATCCACGACGAGAAGATTTTCAACGCATTGAAAAAAGTCGATAACAACATCTGCAAACTCGACGGCGGAAGCCTCGATGTCATCGAAAAAATCAACCTCCCGAACGTGAAAATAAACCTCGACCAATATATCAGCGATTTGCAACGCTTTGACGGTCAGGTTGTTATACAGACCATTTTCCTTCGCGGAAACCACAACGGAGAAGTCATCGACAACACCACGGAAGAGGAAATCAACCTTTGGCTCGGACATTTGAAAAAAATAAAGCCGAGAAAAACGATGATTTACGTCATCGACAGGGAGACGCCGGAGAAAAACCTCGAAAAAATCGGTGTCGAGGAGATGAGAAAAATAGCCGAAAAAGTTGAAAACATAGGACAAAAAGCAAATTTTTACGCATAACATAAAATATTTACTTTTTTTTGCGCACCTATCGAAAAAATAAGTACCTTTGCCGCACGAAAATAAATTAAAAAATCATGAATAAAAAACTCACAATCATCAACATTGCATTAGCATTAGTAGCAGTCCTCTTGGTTTATTTGGTATTCGACAGCATCAGACAACCTGTAGCTTTTGAAAACACACGTAGTGAAAGAGAAGTCAAAGTCGTTCAGAATCTTAAAGATATCAGAAGTTCGCAGACTTTGTTCAAGCAGACTTACAACAGATACACCGCTGACTTTGATTCACTCATCGAATACATCAAGACCGGTGAGCTTCCTGTTGTCAACATCGTCCCGGACCCGGAAGACACGACATTCACGAAGACAATCAACGATACAGTTGGTTATGTGAAAGTTTCCGACTCATTGTTCAGGAACAGAGCCAATTTCAACGTCAACGACCTCCGTTACATCCCTTATTCAAACAACGAGGAGTTTGAGATGCAGGCAGGTTTCATCGTCAGAGGCGGTTTAAGAGTTGCCGTTTTCGAAGCCAAGGCACCTTACAAATCATACCTCAATGACGACGACAAGAAATTCCGCCAGAGAGTCAACAACCTCAGGGCAGAACAGGAAGACCTCGGCAAATACGCAGGCCTGAAGGTCGGTTCAATGGACGAGGCTTCATTAAACGGAAACTGGGAATAACATGTTTCCTGAAGCAGTGGCTTTGAATGATAACGAGATAACCATCCAGCTTTCGTTGGATGGTTTTTCGTATGTTATTTATAACAAGCCGAGACGCAGATACATTCATCTTGAACGTGTTAGCGAGCAAAGTCCGTCATTGAAGACCGCCATCAAAAAAATCGAGTCGGCACATTCATGCGAGATCGCCGGCTTCGGCAGAACCGTTGTTTTGTTCGACAACTGCCCGAACACATTCGTTCCGGCGGCGATATTCCAGAACCGAGCCAAAGGCAAATACCTTGATTTCCTCGGAATCGGCGGTGACGGCAGAACGGCGGCATCGGATTTTTTAAACGTGGCCGAGGCAAACAACGTGTTCTCAATCACAAACGATGACGCAGCCACCTTGTCGGAATTGCAGGGAGACACGCAATTCCATCACGCCGCGAGCGTGCTTGTCGCCAGTCTCATAAAAAACAACGTACGTCATTCCAACGAGCCGGTCATCCACATCAACATGAAAAGCCCGCAGTTCGACGTGATTGTCACAAAAGGATGCAATCTGCTGTTTCACAACGTCTTCAATTTCAAGACAAAAGAAGACTTCCTATATTTCCTGCTTTTCACTATTGACCAGCTTCATCTCGACGCAGGCACCGTCCCCGTTTATTTCCTCGGCCTGATTGAGGAGAAATCGCAGTTGGTGGAGCTTGCATCGAGATACATCCGCGACATACGTTTTGTGAGACGCGACAACGACATGACGTTCACAGAGGAGATAGAAAAAACACCATATTTTCACAACTACTTACTATTCAATTCAATAACATGCGAATTATAAGAGGAAAACATCAACGCAGACAGATTTCGGCGCCCGACAACCTGCCGACACGCCCCACCACCGACATGGCGAAGGAAAGTCTGTTCAACATCCTTGAGAACCTTTTCTATTTCGAGGATGTCACAGCCCTCGACCTTTTCGCCGGCACCGGCAACATCTCATACGAGCTTGTTTCGAGAGGCTGCCCGCATGTCACCGCCGTTGACGAGAACAACAACTGCGTAAGATTCATCAGAGAGACAGCTACAAAACTGAACATGAACGAGTTATCGGTTGTGAGATCAGATGTGTTCCGTTTTCTGCCGATGCATTCAGCGAAATATGACTTTATTTTCGCCGACCCGCCGTACGAATGCCAGCATTATGACGAGTTGGTTGAATTGGTTTTTGAGAGGCAGCTTCTGAAAGAAGACGGGATATTGGTTGTGGAGCACGACAGGACCTTGGATTTCTCAAAACACCCGCATTTCTTCGACCACAGGAAATACGGCAAGGTGAATTTCACCTTTTTCACGGCGGAACTCGCAGAAGACGAAGAAAACAAAGAAGACGACAAATAACAACATCAGAAATATGAAAACCACATTCAGAACAATCGCCACCTTATTAATATTAATGGCGGCGTGGAGCTTGAAGGCTCAGACTATTGAAGTTGAAAACGATTTTGAAGGCGCGAACTGCACCAGCATCATGGTTGGCAAAGCCGCCTCGACAGACGGTTCGGTGATGACCTCGCACACGTGCGACAGCCGTTACCGCACCTGGATGCGCTGGGAAGCCGCCGCCGACCACGAGAAAGGCGAGACCGTGAAGATACAGAACGGCACGATGCACACCGCCGACCCGTACGACAGCCGCGGCATCGAACTCAAAGGCGAGATACCGCAGGCGGCGCACACATACGCATACCTCAACACGGCTTATCCATGCTTCAACGAGAAACAGTTAGCAATCGGCGAGACGACGTTCTCGGGGCCTGACACCCTCGTAAATCCGAAAGGAATGTTCATGATAGAAGAACTTGAACGCATCGCGCTCCAACGCTGCGACAACGCCCGCGACGCCATCCGTCTCATCGGCGAGCTCGTCAAAGAATACGGTTACGGCGACGGCGGCGAGGCCATCACCATAGCCGACACAAAGGAAGTGTGGCTCATGGAGATTATGGGTGAAGGCCCGAAGAAAATCGGCGGCATCTGGGCGGCGCAACGCGTGCCTGACGGCGAAGTCGGCGTTTCAGCCAACATACCGAGAATCAAATACATCGACAGGAACAACCCCAATTATTTCATGTGTTCCGACAACATCGAGAAAGTGGCGAAGAAATACGGCCTGTGGGACGGCGAAGGCGACTTCATCTGGTACAAGGCTTTCGGCAACAGCTACTCCAACGGCAAGAACTTCCGCGAGCGCGAATGGTTCATCCTCAACGAGTTAGCACCGTCACTCGGACTGAGCCAAGACGCGGAAGACCTTCCATTCTCGGTGAAACCGGAGAAAAAAGTCGATGTCAGAGACGTGATGGCGTTGCTGCGCAGCTATTACGAAGGCACCGACATGGACCTCACACGCAACCTGAAAATCACGAACAGAAAAGGCGACACCATCGTCTCCCCCACCGCCAACCCGTGGATGGGCGGCAACGAACAGAAAGTATATAACATGCTGAAACCCGGCACGATAGAGTTCAAGCGCGGCGTCGCGATGTCGTGGTGCTCGTATTCATTCGTCGCACAGCTCCGCGACTGGATGCCCGACGAGATCGGCGGCATCTGCTGGATCGGCGTGGAAAACCCGGGACAAAGCCCGAGAATCCCGGTGTTCAGCGGAGCGTCGAGAATGCCCGTCTGCTTCGACAGATGCGGACACGACCATTTCGACGAGACGACAGCCTTGTGGCGTTACAGAAAGGCGAACAAGCTCGCGCAGGTCAACTGGGGTTTGTGCAAAGACCTGATGTACGGGAACATCAAACGCTACGAAGACAAAGCGTTCACAGAGATACCGCAGCTCGAAGCGAGAATCCAAGCACTGATCAAAGAAGGCAAGAACGACGAGGTCAAGAAGGAACTCAACAGATACACCTCCGACTTCGAGGCCGCAGCAGCGGAGACATGGAAGGAGATGGAGCACAAGTTCTGGGAGAGTTTCTGGACGGGATTCTGATTTCAGAGTGGAGTTTTGAGAGTGAAGAGTGGAATTTTTATTCCACTCTTTTTTTATTTCATTATGGTATGCCATAAAAAGAAAAACGCCGACTCATTGTGAATCAGCGTTTTCTGTGGTACCAGCGGGAGTTGAACCAGCGACACACGGATTTTCAGTCCGTTGCTCTACCAACTGAGCTATGGTACCTCTGTTTTGCGGTGCAAAGATACAACTTTTTTTAATATCACAACAAAAAAATATTTTTTTTATTTTTTTAAAATTTTGTCAAATAATACGCTCATTTTCAATATCTTTGCAGCGCAATTTTTTTTAGATGAACAACATTTTAACGATTGACATCGGCAACACTCGCTCGAAGTTTGCCATTTTTGACGGCAAAAACATCATAAACAGCGGGTTATTTAACCCTCTCGGCGATGATTTGTCAAGACTTCTTTACAAATATCCGACTATTAAAAGAGGTATATTGTCGAGTGTGGGCGGCAAGGTTGACTACTGTCTCGCGCAGCTGAAAAGCATTGAGACGATTGTCCTGACATCGGAGACACCGTTGCCGTTCAAGGTGCAGCCCGAGGCACGCGGTCAGATCGGCGCCGACCGTCTCGCCTTGGTCGCCGCAGCGTTTGAGCTGAACCCTCACAAGAACAACCTCATCATAGACACCGGGACGTGCATCACCTACGACATACTGACCCAAGACGACAGGCAATTCTGCGGCCCCATCAGTCCGGGGATGAAACTGAGGTTCAGGACGATGCACGAGCACACCTCGCTCCTCCCTCTCCTCGACCCGTCGAACGCCGCGCTGAAACTGCTTTGCGACAACACCGTCGAGTGTCTGCAATCAGGCGTAATACAGGGAGTCGTAGGCGAAATAAAAGAATTTATCGCCGCTTTCTCCAACATTTACAACGACTTAAATGTTTTTATTTCAGGCGGAGACAATATTTTCTTGGAAAATAAGTTAAAAAATTGCATATTTGCAAACTCAAATTTCTTGTTCAATGGCTTAAGATATATTCTTGAATACAATGAAATTCAATAACTTAAATAAAATACTGTTTTCGACTGCATTACTATTCATGGTGATGGGCGGCGTTTTTGCGCAGTCTGACATCAGTTCTCCGTATTCAAGATTCGGCCTTGGTGTAATTAATCAGAACCAGACGAGCACCTTCATGCAAGGCATGGGAGGCCTGAGCAACGCCGTTTACGGAGGTTCGATTCTCAACAAGTCAAACCCGGCGTCGTATGCCGCCATGGACACGCTCACGTTCCTCTTTGACGCCGGATTCTACATCAAGACGGTCACATACCGCACCAACCAACTTTCCGAGAAAGGCGCGAACTCATCCTTCGACTACGCCAACCTCGGCTTCGGAATCACGAAATGGTGGAAGACAGGCCTCGGCATCGTGCCGTATTCAAACAAAGACTACACGGCCCTTATAAGCAGCATCGACCCTGTCTCCTTCGAGCAAGGCTTTGAAGGTAACGGCGGCATAAATGAACTGTACTGGGCCAACGGCTTCAAGGCCACGAAGAACCTCTTCCTCGGCGTCACCGGGTCGTTCCTGTTCGGCACGATATCAGACGAGACAACGATTTACTTCCCCGACTCAACGTATATGACAGCCGGAAGAAGCACCATCAGCACACATCTCAAGAACTTCAAGTTCGACCTCGGCGCAATATACACCGTGAACCTGAAAAACAACGCATCGCTCGTCATCGGCCTGACATATAACCTCCCGATGAAGTTAAAGTGCGACAGAAACGTGTTTATCCGTTCAATCACCTCATATACAACGACTACGGAACTCCCAATTGACACACTGAAATACGTGAAGGACGAGAATGTGGATCTCGACTATCCGCAAGGTTTCGGCGTGGGTGTGACATATAAAAAAGGTGGCTTGATGCTCGGAGCCGACTTCAACTGGGACAACTGGAAAGGTTTCACAATGAACGGCGTCAACGACTCGCTCCAAAATTCGTGGAACGTCGTCGTCGGAGGAAGCTACAAACCGAAATCGACTTCGGTGTCGAGATATTTCACGAAGATGACCTACCGTTTCGGACTGCATTACGACCAGACGTACTTCAGAATCTACGACACCTCCATAGACAAGTTCGGAATCACGCTGGGAGTCAGTCTTCCTATTCCGAGGTCGCTGTCGGCATTCAACTTCGCGTTTGAATTCGGGAAAATGGGCACGACAAGAAACGAACTCGTAAAGGAGACATATTTCAACATAGCCATAGGGATATCGATTCACGACACGTGGTTTGTAAAGAGAAAATATAGGTAAAACTAAAATATCAAGCAAAATGAAATTAAGAAAGACTTTGTTAATTTGTGCAGTTTTATGCCTGTCATCAGTGGCATTTGCACAGGATGTAGATTGTGAAACAGCCTACTCTCTCTACAGAGAGGCGTTCAAGCAATGGGAAGCCGCTTCTCCGAAATGCAACCCTCAGAATGTGAACCCCGTCATGGTGGATTCCTGGAGGACAGTCTTTTTGAATTGCCCTGAAATGAGACAGAGCACATTCACCGACGGCGCGAAAATCGTCACCAACGCATTCATCAAGAATGCAAAGAACGAAAAGGAAAGGGAAGCTTACATCGACACGCTCTGCATGGTTTACGACCAGCGCGTGCAATATTTCCCTGACGGTCCGAAAGGCCCAGGCACCAACGTCAGCAATATCATAGGCCGCAAGGGTGTTGACCTGATGGCTTATCCTTCACGTTTGGAAACGGCTTACGCATCACTCAAACAGGCAATCGAGCTTGAAGGCAAACTCGCCAACAACCTGTTCATCGACTGCTATTTCAAGACAGTGATAAACATGGTGAAAGCCGGCAAACTTGAAGAATCCGAAATCATCGAGGAATACAGCCGCCTCATGGACATCGTTGACAACGTCATGAACAACCTTGAAGAATACGGCTACGAGAAACTCGCCGACGGCTACATGAACACCAGGAACAACCTCGAAGGCGCGGTGCAGCCATACGCAAACTGCGAAGACCTCATCCGCATCTATCAGAAGAAGTATGACGCCGACCCTGACAACGTGGAGCTTCTCAACAAAATCGCCACTGTCCTTTCAAACAGAAACTGCGACAAGTCAGACCTCTACCTCGCAGTGGCAATCAAGTTGCACAGCCTCAACCCGTCTGCCGAATCGGCATATTTCATCGGAAAGAGATACCTCGCCGACCAGGAATACAACAAAGCGGCGACATACCTTCTTGAAGCCACGAAGTCGGACAATGCAATCCAGACCGAGCAGGCTTACAAATACCTCGCACAGATCATGCTCAAGGAAGGCAACTTCGAGCAGGGACGCATCTATGCGAACAGAGCCATCGCCCTTGACAAGACAGACGGCGAGCCTTACATGATCATCGGATACCTCTACGCCACAAGCAGCAAGGTCTGCAACGAAAACCCGCTCCACTCAAAGGCAGTGCTCTGGGCCGCAGTCGATAAGTTCCAGAGAGCCAAAGAGGTTGACCCCGAAATGGCGGCAAAGGCCAACGAGATGATCAGAGAATATTCAAAAATGTTCCCGACAGCCGAAGACGCATTCTTCTACAACGTTTTTGAAGGCGACACATACCACGTCGGCTGCTGGATCAACGAAGACACAAAAGCAAGATTCTCAAAGAATTGAAACGAATAATAAACATATTGTTAGGAATCAACATCATAGCCAACATGGTTATGATGTTGTTTTCTTGTGAAAATTCGATGGACAAAGTCAAGATGTTCATCGACAACGACACCATCAACGGCCTCATGGCGTACGACATCGTCATTGAGAGAAGCGACTCCGGCACGTTGGTGGCCCGTCTCGCGGCACCGCTCATGATAAGCATCGACCAGGGCGACAGCACACTCCTTGAATTTCCGAAAGGCTTCAACGCAATAGCCTTCAACGGCGACACCGTCCCGACAATGAAAATAAGAGGCGACTACGGCATCGACAACGAGAGAAAACAATATATCATCGCAAAACGCAATGTCGTAATCGAAAACATAGAGACGGGCGAGACCCTCGAGACCGACAACCTCTTCTGGGACCAGAAAAACAAGAAAATACACACCCGCGCCTTTGTCACCATCAAAGGCCCGGACAGGATCATCTACGGCGACAGCCTCACCGCCAACGAAGACTTCAGCAAAAGAGTCATTCACGGCATAAGGGCCACCATCGACATTGAAGATGACAACGAAAACTAATATATTGATTGTCAAATGGATGACTATCTTATTGTCATAATATCACTTTTGGCGTCAGCCATGTCGTCGGGCGTTGAGATCTCATTTTTAAGCTCGAACCGCCTGAAACTTGAACTGGAACTGAAGAAAAACAGTTTCACGGCGAAGCTCACCACGCATTTCTTAAAACACCAGTCGTATTTCATCGGGTTGATTTTGCTTTGCAACAACATCGCAAACGTCGTCTATGGCATCGCGATAGCAAGAATCCTTGAACCTTTTGTGGAAAACATTCTGCCTCAATCCATCACGAATGAATTCACAATACTTCTCTGCCAGACGCTGATTTCAGCATTCATCGTTATGACGATGGGCGAGTTCATACCGAAAGCGCTGTGCCGCCTGAACCCGAACAGGCTCATGAGCATCTTCGCGATCCCGATGATGGTGCTTTACATCCTGCTTTTCCCATTGACATTCATATACATAACCATTTCTGAATTTATCATTAAATATTTTTTCAGAATAAAAATCAGCCCGGAGGACTACAAGTTAAGCACGGTTGACCTCAACGATTACCTGAAGGAATACGCCGACCAGGATAAGAAAAACGAAGACATCCAGCAGGGCATCGAGCTGTTCCAGAACGCCATTGACTTCCCGACAGTGAAGCTGCGCGAATGCATGCAGCCACGCAATGAACTGATTGCCATTGACATAAACGACAGCATCGAAGAAGCGAAAGCCGTGATTGAAGAGACGAAGCATTCAAAACTTCTTGTCTTTGAAGGCAATCTCGACAACATCGTGGGTTACATCCACATCAACGACCTGCTGCTGAAAGGCAACGACGTGAAGCAGAAAGTCAGGCCGATTGAGTTTTATCCGGAGACATACGGCGCGCAGGACCTTCTCCAGCACCTCTCAAAGACGCGGCAGAGCATCGCCGTCGTCGTTGACGAGTTCGGAGGCACCGCCGGAATCATCACCATCGAAGACCTGATCGAGGAGATTTTCGGAGAGATCGAAGACGAATACGACGAAGACGATGACGTTGAAAAGACCATCAGCGAAAACGACAGAATCTTCTCCGCCAGGTTGGAAATCGACTACCTGAACAAGACCTACAAATACGATTTCCCGGAATCTGACGACTACGAAACCCTCGCCGGCTACATCATACATTATCACGAAAGTATTCCGAAAACAGGTGAAGAAATCGTCATCGGCGACTACCTTTTCAAGATAATCAAGGCTTCAAACACCCGTCTTGAAGAAGTGGAAATCAAAAACAATCAATAAGTTATGCTTTAATTTAAAAAATATTCCATTAATGTCATTCATATTGATGATTTTTGTAAATTTGCACGCTTAAAATTATAACTAAACGGAAAAATAAATAAATAGAAAGAAAATAAAGCTATGGCAGCAATTGGAACAATCAGAAAACACTACGGCCTTTTGGTTATCATCATAGGCCTGGCACTTTTGGCCTTCGTATTGGGTGACCTTTTCAGAAGCACAGGCAAAGGCCGAACGAACAACGTTGCAGTGGTCAATGGCGAGAAAATCTCTTACCAGGACTATTCAAATCTTGTGGATGCCAACATCGAGAACGCAAAGAGAAACGGCACTCTCTCAAATGACGACACATTCACGCTCCGCAACCAGACACTCGACCAGATGATCAGAAAAATCATCATGGACAAGGAGTTCAAATCACTCGGACTCGCAGTGTCGTCTGACGAACTCTTCGACCAGTTCACAGGCGAGAATCCTAATCAGTACGTCCGTCAGAGCTTCACAGACGCAAACGGCAATTTCGACAGGGAAGCAGTTCTCAACAGCATGAGAGAGCTTCAGAACCTCGACCCGGCATATCAGGCGCAATGGCTCAAGTTTGAAGACGCCATCAAGGAAGAGAGAATGAACGAGAAATACGACAACCTCCTCAAGAAGAGCTTCTACATGCCGGCGAAATTGGCCGAACATTACTATGCCAACAAGAACGACAAGAGAACCGCCGAAGTCTATGCAGTGCGTTACACGACCGTCCCGGACTCGACAATCGTTTTGACAGCGCAGGACAACAAGGCATTCTACGAAGCCAACAAGAACAAATACCAGACAGACGAAACACGCAGCATCGACTACATCATCTTCGACGTGAAACCTTCACAGGCCGACAGACAGGATGCAATGCAGTTCGTCGCAGATACAAAAGCAGGTCTGGCCGAGACGACAAACGTGGCTAACTTCGTCGCTTACAACTCCGACATGCCTTACGACAGCACATGGAAATCATCGAAAGACCTCCCTGTCGCGGTTGAAAACGAAATCGTGGAAAATGAAGTCGGTCATGTCTTCGGACCATACGAAAACAACGGCTACTTCAACGTCGGCAGAATCATGGCAAAAGAAGACCGTTCAGACTCATTGATGGCTTCACATATATTAATAGGTTATGAAGGCGCACTCCGTTCACAGGCCACACGCACAAAAGACGAAGCCAACAAATTGGCCGACAGCCTCTTGAACGTCGCGAAGAAAGCCAACGACTTTGAGGCACTCGCAACGGAATTCAGCGACGACCCGTCAGCAAAGACAAACAACGGCGACCTCGGATGGTTCACCGACGGACAGATGGTCACGGACTTCAACGAGTTCGTTCAGGACAACAAAGTCGGCACAATCGGCATGGTTGAGACACCATTCGGATTCCACATCATCAAGGTCACCGACAAGAACGAGCCGAAACCGATGGCACGCATCGCCGTCATCGCACGCGAAATCTCAGCAAGCACAGCCACGTTCCAGGACGTGTTCTCACAGGCTAACAAGTTCAGCACAGAAGTCAGAAACGCCGAACAGTTCAACAAAGCCGTTGAAGAACAAGGCCTTAGCAAACGCACTTTCCCGACAATGAGAAAAAATACCAACCGCATCACAGGACTCAGCAACCCACGTGAGATCGTCCGCTGGGCATTCAAGGAAGAGACGAAAGTCGGTGACATCTCAACAATCTTCGACCTCGAAAACATGTACGTCATCGCCATGGTCACAAAAGCCATTCCGGAAGGTGTCACACCAATGGAAGAAGTCGCGGAACGCTATTCATATCTCATAAAGAAAGAAAAGAAAGGTGACATGCTCGTACAGAAGGCCGCAGCTTACGGCACCGACTACGAAAAGATGATCAACGAACTCGGCGGCGAGAAGACCAACGTTGAAAACATCACGTTGGAAGGCCGTTCGTTCGGCAGCTTCGGCCTCGAAGACAAAGCCATCGGAACAGCAATGGCGATGAGCGAAAACGTCTATTCACCAATCATCAAGGGCGGCAATGCGATGTTCGTCATCAAAGTCACCGGCGAGACAAAAGCGGCTGCGACGACCGACTACAGCGCAATAAAACGTGAGAAACAGTCGGTGTTCAACAACGCAATCCTCAACGGGTCAGCGTATTCAGCACTCTACGACGACACCAAGGTTGAAAACAACGGAATCCTCTTCTTCTGATAGTTAAGAGAGTAGAGAGTAGAGTTAAGAGAGGTCGGCGGTAAGCTGGCCTCTCTTTTTGTCACCACGAATTTTGCGAATCTCACAAATCAACCACCACGAATGGCACGAATAACACGAAATTTTTTCACTTCATTCAATATAATTCTGTATCTTTGCACTCGGTTTTGAGATGATATTTCAAAACCAACTTATTGATATAAAGACGTTTACTGTAGCGAGTGACAAGATTCCCACGTTTTTCTTTTAAGATATTGCCTTGGGGAGTCGGGAGAAGGTCGTTCGGCGACTTGTAAAAGCTTTGTTGTTTTGGACTCTGACAAATTGATAATCTTAAAGTCGAATCGCAAGATTAAACATGTTCGCGTTGAAAAGATAACTCATGTCATTTGCGATAGTATCGAAGAGATTGCCGAGATTACGAGTGACGGCAAACGAAACCATACGGCGACGATGAACAGCAAGCAAACGTTGCATATTTCGCAGCGGAAATGGAAAAACCTGAAGGAAAGTTTAAAAAACAGTTTTGCACTTATCGGAGAAAACAACGCAGTTACAGCCGAAAAGCCCTCACTTATAAAATAGATTGCGTCGTTTGTCGAAGATAAAAACCACGTCTTTAACTTTGTGTTTGGAAACAATACATCATTATTATGTTGAATCCAAAGCACATAGCAAGACGTTTTGAAGGAAATGGAAACATTTCCAAAAAATTTGTGCTGAATGTTGCGGTTTCCGGAAATAATCATTATTTTTGCCGTGTAATTTTGAAATTGGTCGTTGTTGAGGATGGCATGAACAAGTTCATTGGGTGGAGCCTCTGCAACGGTTGATGGCTGCAATGTCAGTTGCAGAGGCGATGACAGACAAATTTTAAAAAAAATGATGACAATATTATGTATTATTCTGCCAAAGCTCAGTATGAATATTTAGTTGAATACTTTTTGTATAATTTTGTCGGATTGCCGCAAAAAATGTGGATTGAATTTGCCCCGAAAATTACAAATATTGTTGATACAGTAATTGACGGGAAACAATGTCGCAAATATGTGGCAGAACATCGGAACCGCTTGATGTACAACCATGAAACAAATGAATTCGACATCCCGCTGCAATACGGAAGCCAGATTTGGATAAATTCAGAGACACAACAGATTGACAGTGTCATAGTCCAGAATATCACGGAAAATGATTTTACACGAAAATATTCATATTATGTGAGCAATATCAGTTTCGATGACCGAAGCCAATATTTAGATTCAATCTTCAATTTTGAAAATCCAAAATACAAATCATATTCGAGGCATACAGAGTCTTTCATCCCTTACAGCATGAGGGGAACGCGTGCTGACACTGTCAATCTGGAATTGCTTAAGTTCCCGATAGTGAGCCTCAACGGCGACACCACAACTTTCAATGAAGAAGAAGGTTTTATATTGTTGAATTTCTGGGGCTTCGGCTGCCCGCCGTGCATGAAAAACCTCCAGCGTTACAAGAAGCAGACAGACTCGCTCGGCTACCGCATTCTTGAAAAGGAAGGTATTAAGATTATGGCGATAAACTATTGGTCGAATAATATGGAACTTATCGCTGAAACAGCTGAAAAGTATGATATTCAAGATATTGTATATTCAGCCAAAGGCATGGGGGAATTTATCAAAATACCGTACATCGGTTATTTTTATCTGCTTTCACCCACAAAGGAAATAATTTTCGAGACAGGAGATTTAGGCGACTACTCCGAGCTTCTAAAGGCCAAGGCCGACTACGAAGCATCACATGAAAAATAGGAAGCATATTATTTATATTTTTCACGGATTTCTCGCCTGCATCTGAAAAATAATCCGTATTTTTGCGGCTCGGATGAAATGGTTATCAAATGATGTCGCCTCGCGGCGGTCGTTTGGTGGCCATTTTTTCGTAAATGGTTAAAAATCATCATTATGGAGAAGGAGACAATTATTTTTCAGACGAACGACTCCAAGAAAATCGAGGTCGTTTTTGAAGACGGGACGGTCTGGCTCACGC
>JAKSMW010000036.1 GCA_024400395.1 Bacteroidales bacterium | reverse complement strand
GACGAGAAACTGTAACGATAACAGGCTGGTGCGTCGCAAGAGACACCAGCCTGTTTTGTTATTTCAGTTGTTTCTGCGTGAAAATATTCGTGCGATTCGTGAAATTCGTGGTGAGAAAAAATGCGGAATCTGTTTGACGTTTTTATCTTTTCCTTTCCCAGGTCTCGAATCTGTATTCGCAGTCAATTTGCTGGTCATCGTCGATGACTTTGAGCTCTGTCAATTCCCAATCGTCAAAATTAACGATAGGGAAGAAGGTGTCAGCTTCGTATCTCTTGTCAATCCTTGTCAGATAAAGTTTGTCGGCGACAGGCAGGAACTGCTCGTAGATTACGCCGCCGCCGATAACGAAAACTTCGGGGACATCTTTGAGAAGCTCAAGAGCCTGTGGTATTGACGATGCCACTTCAAATCCTTCAGGCGCAGTGGCGATGCGGCTTGAAAGTATTATGTTGCGGCGTTTCGGAAGTGCTTTTTTGCCTGGAAGAGAAGCGTATGTGTTGTAACCCATCAGCACGCAGCCGCCGGTAGTGATTTCCTTGAAATGTTTCAAGTCGTTGGAAATGTGCCAGATGAGGTCGCCGCCTTTGCCTATTGCGCGGTTCTTTGCCACCGCTGCTATTATCGATAGTTTCATCAGTTAGTGTTTGAGATAATTAGGTGATTGGATGTGCGTTTGTTAAACCGAAACCTCCGCTTTGATGGCATCGTACGGGTTGTAGTTTTCCAAAGTGAAATCTTCATATCTGAAGTCAAAAAGACTTTTGACATCCGGGTTCAGTCTCATTGTCGGGAGCTGACGCGGCTCGCGCGAAAGTTGCAGTTTCACTTGTTCAACATGATTGTTGTAGATGTGGACGTCGCCGAAGGTGTGGACGAAATCGCCCGGCTTAAGTCCGCACACCTGCGCCATCATCAATGTGAGCAGCGAATACGATGCGATGTTGAACGGCACGCCGAGGAAAACGTCGGCGGAGCGTTGGTAGAGCTGGCACGAGAGTTTCCCGTCGGCTACGTAGAACTGGAAGAAAGCGTGGCAGGGAGGCAGTGCCGCTTTGCCGGCGGCGACGTTTTTTGAGAAGTCTTTCTCTCTCTCGTCGGGCAAGACACTTGGATTCCAAGCCGTTACGATATGGCGGCGGCTGTTCGGATTGCCTTTGATGCTGTCGATGACATCCTGAATCTGGTCGATGCCTTCGTTGTTCCAGTTACGCCACTGTGCGCCATATACGGGACCGAGGTCGCCGTTTCCGTCGGCCCATTCGTCCCAGATACTCACTTTGTTGTCGTGGAGATATTTGATGTTGGTGTCGCCGCTTATCAACCAAAGAAGTTCGTAAATGATTGATTTCAAATGGACTTTTTTTGTCGTGATGAGCGGAAAGCCTTCAGAAAGGTTGAAACGCATCTGGTAGCCGAAGATGCTCTTCGTACCGGTGCCGGTGCGGTCACCTTTCTGAACGCCGTCGTCCAATATCTTTTGAAGCAAATCTAAATATTGTCTCATTTTGCCGCTTCAGGATTGTGTTTGTATTTGAAAACAATGGCGAAAACGACTGCCACCACGAATGCGTATGCTGCGAACACATACCATGCGCTTTGCCAGCCTTGAGCCACCATTTCTGGTGTCGCACCGCTTGCCTGTGGGTTGTAAACGAAATGATTTACAATGGCTTGTGCACCTAATGTGCCGATTGTCGCGCCGATGCCGTTAGTCATGAGAAAGAAAAGTCCCTGCGCCGACGAACGGATGCTTGTGTCGGTTTCCTTGTCAACGAAGAGCGAACCGCTGATGTTGAAGAAATCGAAAGCGACACCGTAAACGATGCAGGAAAGGACGAAGAGCCATACGCCGCTGCCTGGGTTGCCGAGTCCGAAGAATGCAAAACGGAGAACCCATGCGAACATGGCGATAAGCATGACCTTCTTGATGCCTAATTTACGTAAGAAGAACGGAATCAATAAGATACATAACGTTTCTGATACTTGTGACAACGAAATAAGGATGTTGGCGTGTTCAACGCCGAAGGTGCCTTTGTAGATTTCTATATCACCGAAACTTGTGATGAACGGGTTCGCGAAGCCGTTTGTAATCTGCAAGGAGACACCGAGGAGCATTGAGAAAATGAAGAAAAACGCCATTCTTTTATCTTTAAATAAGGTGAAAGCGCGGAGTCCGAGTTTGTCAACGAAAGATGCGGTGCTTGTCGGGCTTGTCGGGCAGTTCGGCAATGTCAGAGAATAGACTCCGAGTATGATGCCGAGTCCGCCGCTGACCGCGAACTGTGCCGCCGTCGGCTGGAAACCGAGGAGGTCAACGGCCCACATGGAGCAGATGAAACCGATTGTCCCGAACACCCTTATCGGCGGGAAATGTTTGATGGTATCAAGACCTGCTTTCTCCAAAGCGTTGTAAGCCACGGAGTTGGAGATGGCGAGCGTCGGCATGTAAAACGCCACACCTATGGTATATAAGGTGAACAACGGCCCGAATTGAACTGCGTCGCCGGCTGTCAGACCGTAGTAGGCGGCGGCAATCATCGCGATGCCGGAGATGATATGGCAGAAACCAAGACATTTCTGTGCTGGAATCCATCTGTCGGCGAGGATCCCTATCAACGCTGGCATGAAAATGGAAACGATGCCTTGGATTGAATAAAACAAACCGATGTGCGATGCCAATCCGTGCGTCGCAAGGTAAGTCCCCATGCATGTGAGGTAAGCACCCCATACTGCAAATTGCAGGAAATTCATTAAAATTAAACGGAATTTGATACCTTTCATTTTATTAACTTTTTGATTGTAAGTGTTTTATTTGTTTTCTTTCGATTTTATTTCATCCCTGAGGATCGAAGCCAGTTCGTAGTCTTCTTCCTCGACGGCTTCCTCCATCATGTTTTTCAACTCTTCGATGCTGCGTTCCTCGAAATCAGAATCTTGGTGATTTTCATCGTCGTTTTCATCTTCCTCGATCATCACGCCGGCCTCGTCCAAGACCTGCTGGTTTGTGTAAATCGGGCAGCCGAACCTTAACGCCAAGGCGACGGAATCTGACGTTCTGGCATCAAAAACAGAGGCCTCTCCGTCCTTCTCACATACAAGCTGCGAGTAGAAAACACCCTCCCTGAATCGGTCGATCACCACTTCTTTTACGTTGATGTTGTAATTGTCGGCGAAATTCTTGAAAAGGTCGTGTGTGAGCGGCCTTCGACTTTCGTATTTTTCCAATGCCAATGCAATTGATTGAGCTTCAACGCTTCCGATGATAATCGGGAGTTTTAGATTGGATTTTTTATCAGCCAAAACAAGCGCAAACGCCTCATTCAGCGACAAAGAATGCGTTAATCCGATTACTTCAAGTACAATCTTATTCATTCTACAAAAATAGGCAAAATAGTTATATGTATTCATCGAAAAATAATTTTTAATAAAAATTCATTTTTTTTACTGACTGAAAAGCTTTTTTTCGGAAATTTGCAGCCTAAATTAACGATGCGAAATTATAAATAAAATTAAACATTTATTAACTCAAAATTAACTTTATGGAAAATGTGATTTACTTGGTTCTCGCAGCATCTGTATTGGCTTTGGGATTCGCTTTTTATTTCTACAAGCGGATGCTTAAGGAAGATGAGGGAACGGATTTAATGAAAAAGATTGCATTGTACGTGAGAAAAGGTGCAATGGCTTATTTGAAACAGCAATACAAGGTGGTGATCATCGTGTTTGTCATCTTGGCGGCCATTTTTGGCGTGATGTCGATATTCGGCCTTCAGAACGGCTGGGTGTGGTTCGCATTCCTCACCGGCGGTTTCTTCTCCGGCCTGGCAGGTTTCTTCGGAATGAAAACCGCCACTTATGCTTCAGCCCGTACAGCTAACGCAGCCCGTAAGTCGTTGAACGACGGCCTTCAGGTCGCATTCCGCTCCGGCGCTGTCATGGGTCTCACCGTTGTCGGTCTCGCATTGCTCGACATCAGTTTGTGGTTCTTGGTCCTCGACCATTTCATCCCGGCGGAAAATCACCTTATTATAATAACAACGACAATGTTGACATTCGGCATGGGTGCTTCAACGCAGGCTTTGTTCGCCCGTGTGGGCGGCGGTATCTACACGAAAGCCGCTGATGTCGGTGCCGACCTCGTCGGAAAGACAGAGTACAACATTCCTGAAGACGACCCGCGCAATCCTGCGACAATCGCTGACAACGTCGGTGACAACGTCGGTGACGTCGCCGGCATGGGTGCCGACCTTTATGAGTCATACGCAGGTTCAATCCTCGCGACAGCGGCTCTCGGCGCATCAGCTTTCGCGGCAAACCAGGCAATGCAGCTCAAGGCCGTGTTCGCCCCGATGCTCATCGCGGCGGTCGGCGTGCTGCTCTCGCTCATCGGTATCTTCTTGGTAAAGACGAAAGAAGGCGCCGGCATGAAACAGCTTCTCGGCGCTTTGAGCCGCGGCACTAACACAAGTTCTATACTCATCGCAATCGCGACATTCGTGATCTTCTGGGCACTCGGTATCGAGAACTGGGTCGGCATCTCATTCTCCGTCGTCGTCGGTCTTCTCGCTGGCGTGATCATCGGAAAATCAACGGAATACTATACGTCACAGACTTTCAAGCCGACTCAGAAAGTCGCTGAAAGTTCAAAGACTGGCCCTGCGACAGTCATCATCTCCGGCCTCGGCCTCGGAATGCTTTCGACAGCGATCCCGGTGGTGACGGTCGGCGTGGCAATCATCCTCGCTTACCTTTGCGCGAACGGCTTCAATGTTGAGTTCAACGCTGCCAACCTTTCAATGGGTCTCTATGGCATCGGCATTGCCGCTGTCGGCATGCTCTCGACGCTTGGCATCACACTCGCGACCGACGCTTACGGCCCCATCGCCGACAACGCTGGCGGCAACGCTGAGATGAGCGGACTCGACCCTGAAGTGCGTCAGCGCACCGATGCCCTCGACGCCCTCGGAAACACGACGGCGGCTACAGGCAAGGGCTTCGCCATCGGCTCGGCGGCCCTCACAGCTCTCGCACTCCTCGCCTCTTACGTCGAGGAAATTAAAATAGCCTTGATTCGTGTCGGTCAGGATCTCCCTAACGGCGTTGAGGCTGCAAAGGCCACACTCGTTGACTTCATGGAGGCTTACAACGTCAACCTCATGAACCCAATCGTTCTCGTCGGCGTGTTCATCGGTGCGATGATGGCGTTCGTGTTCTGCGGAATGACGATGAACGCTGTCGGCCGCGCGGCACAGAAGATGGTCGAGGAAGTGCGTCGCCAGTTCAGCACAATCAAGGGAATCCTTGAAGGCAAGGCAGAGCCTGACTATGAGCGTTGCGTTGAGATTTCAACAAAAGGCGCACAGCGCGAAATGCTCGTCCCGTCAATCCTCGCAATCGTCGTCCCGATCGCAACAGGCCTCATCCTCGGCGTCCCAGGCGTACTCGGACTCCTCATCGGCGGCCTTTCATGCGGCTTCGTCCTCGCGGTCTTCATGGCTAACGCAGGCGGCGCATGGGACAACGCAAAGAAATATGTCGAAGAAGGCAACTTCGGTGGCAAGGGCTCTGACAATCACAAAGCCACAGTCGTAGGTGATACCGTCGGTGACCCGTTCAAAGACACATCAGGCCCTTCATTGAACATCCTTATCAAACTCATGAGCATGGTTTCAATCGTCATGGCTGGTCTCACAGTCGCATTCCATCTCATTTAAGTAATTGATAATTATATAAGTAAAAGTATCGGGGGATATGTTAAAACATATCTCCCTTTTTTTTGTTTTTTTTTCTTTGTTTGTAAAAACTAATTGCGTATTTTTGCAAAATTTAGATTGAATATACTCTTAAGTCATACAATATGGAAGTAAAAAGAGTTTTTGATTTGTTGCCGCACTACAAGGAGAAATTTCCGAATCAGAAAGTTGCCCTTGCAGCAAAACAAAACGGCAGATGGCGCGAATATAGCATTGATGAATATGTGGAGTTGTCAAATATTCTCAGTGGAGCATTCATTGAACTTGGGGTGAAGCCTCAGGACAAAGTCGCCGTCATTTCAGGAAATCGTCCTGAATGGAACATGCTCGACATGGCAATCACTCAGATTGGGGCGGTCATGGTGCCGATATATCCTACCATTAGCGAAGCCGACTACAAAATAATCCTAAATAATTGCGAAGCAGAAATATGTATTGTCGAAGGACTTGCCGTGATGAACAAAATCGAATCGATTTGGCAGGAGACACCTTCATTGAAGAAAATATATACGTTTGTCAATAGAGATAAATATCCTTATTTAGAAAATCTCATCGAATTAGGCAGGGAACATCCTCATACTGAAGAGATTGAGAGACGCAAGGCGGAAGTGAAGGAAACAGATTGCGCCACGATTATTTACACTTCCGGTACGACTGGGATGCCAAAAGGCGTGATGTTGTCGCACAAAAACCTCATGAGCCAGTTCAAAGGTTTCTGCCACACGCCGAAGCCGTGGTCAAACAAAGCGTTCAGCTTCCTTCCTATGTGCCACGCCTACGAACGCGCACTTATCTACATGTATCATTATCTCGGAATGTCAATCTATTACGCTGAAAATCTGGCTACCATTGCCGACAACATGCTTGAGATCCGTCCGACGATGATGTGTGCCGTGCCGAGAATCCTTGAGAAGTTTTATGATAAGATATATAATTCAGGCAGAAACCTGAAAGGAATGAACAGGATGATTTTCTATTGGGCGATGGATCTTACGAAATATTACAGGATTGAAGGCCGTTCTAAATTCTATGACCTTGAATTGAGAATCGCTAACAAGCTTGTTTTCAAAAAGATACGTGAAAAGATAGGAATGGATAAGTTCGACATCATCGTCTCCGGTGCTGCTGCGATACCCAAGCAGGTCAGCGGATTCTTCTCGGCCATCGGCATCACCTTGATTGAAGGCTACGGCTTGACGGAGACGTCGCCGGTCATCACGGTGAGCACGAGGAACAAATACGGTCGCGAGGTCGGTCACGTCGGCGAACCGCTTCCAGGCGTCGAAGTGAAGATCACCGACGAAGGCGAGATCATCTGCCGCGGCCATAACGTCATGATGGGCTATTACAAGCACCCGGAACTCACCGAACAGGTGATCGACAAAGACGGCTGGCTCCATACCGGCGACCTCGGACGTTTCAACGAACACGGCCTCCTGCAAATCACCGGAAGGATGAAGAATCTTTTCAAGACATCTCTCGGAAAGTACATCAACCCCGACCTCATCGAAAGCAAATTCCTCAATTCAGGTTTCATAGAGAACATCGTGGTGTTCGGCGAAAACCAGAAATTCGCCGCCGCCATAATCCATCCCGACTTCAATTTCCTGAAACAATGGTGCAAAAAACATAATATCAAATTTACAACACCAGAGGAAATGATTCATAATGAAGATGTTATCAAACGCTTCAACAAGGAAGTGAAATATCTTAACGAATCGCTCGGCGAAGTCGAGAAAATCAAGAGATTCGAACTCATCGCCGACGAATGGACGGTCCAAAACGGCGTTCTTACCCCGACTCTTAAGGTGAAGAGAAGGGTCGTGATGATGAGATATGAAAATGTTATAGTGAAATTATTTAGTTAATAGGAAATATTTTTTTTGACATGGAAGTTAGAAGAGTTTTTGATTTGCTGCCTTATTACAAGGAACATTACCCTGACCAGAAAGTGGCCCTTGCAGGAAAAAGTAATGGTAAATGGCGCGAATACAGCATTGATGAATATATTGAACTGACAAATATTCTCAGTGGAGCTTTCATTGAATTAGGTGTCAAACCACAGGACAAAATCGCTGTTATATGCAGCAACCGTCCGGAATGGAACATGCTCGACATGGCAATCACGCAGATTGGCGCGGTCATGGTCCCAATCTATCCGACAATCAGTGAGGAGGATTACAAGGTCATTTTGAATAATTGCGAGGCGGAGATCTGCATTCTTGAAGGCATCGCTGTCCTTAACAAAATAGAAGCAATCAAGCCTGAGACCCCGACGCTTAAAAGCATTTATACTTTCGTCGAGAGAGGCAATTATCCGTTTTTCGCGAATCTTATCGAACTCGGCAAGGAACATCCTCATGCTGAAGAGATCGAACAGAGGAAAGCCTCCGTTGATGAGATGTCTTGTGCGACAATAATTTATACTTCCGGCACGACTGGAGTCCCTAAAGGCGTGATGCTTTCTCATCATAACCTGATGAACCAGTTCAAGAATTTCTGCCAGACCCCGGCTCCGTGGTCAAAGAAAGCGTTCAGCTTCCTGCCGATATGCCACGCTTACGAGCGCGCATTAATCTATATGTATCATTATCTCGGTATGTCAATTTATTATGCTGAAAGCATCGCGACCATAGCCGACAACATGCAGGAGATTCATCCCACGATGATGTGCGCCGTGCCACGTGTCCTTGAAAAATTCTATGAGAAGATTCTTGGCTCCGGCAAGAGCATGAAAGGGCTGTCCAAAGTGTTTTTCTACTGGGCTATGGCTCTTACCGAGAAATACAGTATCGAAGGCAGGTCGAAATTTTATGATCTGAAATTGAAAATCGCTGACAAGCTGGTTTACAGTAAGATACGTGCAAAACTCGGTGCCGAAAACTTCGATATTATCGTTTCCGGTGCCGCTTCAATAACGAAGAAGACAAGCGGTTTCTTCTCGGCGATAAAAATGCCTGTCTTTGAAGGCTACGGCCTTACCGAGACTTCACCTGTCATCGCGGTGAGCGCAAGAGGGAAATACGGCAGGGAAGTGGGAGCTGTCGGCCGGCCGCTTCCGGGCATCGAAGTGAAAATCGACGAAACCGGCGAAATTATCTGCCGCGGCCATAACGTCATGATGGGCTATTACAAACAGCCGGAACTCACGGCTGAAGTCATCGACAAAGACGGCTGGTTCCATACCGGCGACCTCGGTCATTTCGACGAACACGGACTGCTTTTCATCACGGGAAGAAAAAAGAACCTCTTCAAGACTTCTCTCGGGAAATATATCAATCCCGATGTGATTGAAGGGAAATTCATCAATTCGGGGTTCATTGAGCAAATCGTCGTGCTCGGCGAAAGCCAGAAATACGCCGCCGCTTTGATCCGCCCTGATTTCGTTTTCCTTAAGGAATGGTGTAAGAGACACCTTATAAAATATACTACAAACGAGGAAATGATTCATAATGAACTCGTTATGAAACGTTATGCAAAAGAAGTGAAACTTCTTAATGAAGGCCTCGGTGAAGTTGAAAAAATCAAGAGATACGAACTCGTCGCAGACGAATGGTCTATCGCTAACGGCATCATGACACCTACGTTGAAAGTGAAGAGAAAAGTCGTGATGGAGAAATATGGCGACCTTATTGAAAAAATGTTCAGTTAAGCTGCTTTGGCACCTTGTGCTGAACATTTATTAATGTCGTTTGTTGTCAATAATGTAATATTTATTTATGGTCAAGGTGATGATTTTTGATGACGACAGGACTTTTTCAGTCATTCTGAAAAAAGACCTCGAAGTGTGTGGTTACAATGTCATCGCCAGGTTTACAGGCGTTGACGGTGTTGACCTGATCGTCAGGAATGCACCGGATTTGATTTTGATAAACAGCGAGTTGCCTGTCGTCAGCGGTCGTGAGATAATTCGTGAAATCAGGAAACTGAATATCACAACCCCCGTCGTTTTCTTTTCTTCTGACGGTGATGTCAACGAAGTCGTGAACTGCTTTGAGGCCGGTGGCAACGATTATATCCGCAAACCCGTTGAGCTTCGTGAACTTTTGGTGAGAATGAAAAACCAATTGCCAGAAAAGAAAGTGCAGAGCCTGCAAGTAGGTGAAAATGAATATGTTCAAATCAGTGGAGTTCATTTTGATTTCATTTCAAATTGCATCTATGAAAACGGAAGAGTCTGTCAGATGACAAAAACACAGGCTTCGATAGTGAAACGTCTTCTCCAAAATAAAGGACAGATTGTCTCTTTCGATGTGATTCTGAATGAGTGTCTTAATTCAAACGGCAATAATGTTGACGCAATGAACAGCATGAAGGTGATTCTTTGCAAGCTGCGTAAGAATCTTGAAGACAAAGGCATAGCCGGACTGCGGATAGAGACGTATCGCAGAAAAGGGATTTGCCTTTATGTCTGAATCAAAATTTATTTTGTCATCGAAAATGCCTTTCCCGAAATTGCAATGATGTTTTCGCCAGTTTTTTATTATTTTTGCAACTTAAAATATTTATCATGAAAAAAGTAAAAATCACCGTTATACGCAAGGCCTGCTACAGGGACTTGATGGAAAAATACGAACAACCGATTGAGCACGCCTGCGATTTGGTTGAAGGTAAAGTGTTCATTGCCAACGGCTGGCAACGTCCTGAAGGCCTGTGTGAGATGGCATGGGAAATTATGTCGCCTTGGGTGATGACATTGGCTCACGGCGGCGGCAATTTCTATGACGGCTGGATGAAAAACGAGAAGTCGGCGATGATTTCATGCAACGACGGATTCCGACCTGTCAGCTTCCTGATTGAGGCATTGGAAGAAGAAAGCAATTGAAAACTTGTGAAACTTGTGTTTCTGAACCCGTGCAACTTGTGCTAAAAAATGAACTATCTCTCAGTCGAAAATCTCTCTAAAGCGTTCAGCGACAAGCTGTTATTCGAAAATCTCTCTTTCGGAATCGAGAAAGGCGACAAGACCGCATTGATCGCCGCCAACGGCACCGGCAAAAGCACGATGATGCGTATCCTCGTCGGGAAAGAGGAAGCTGACGGCGGGAAAATAGCCTTCAACGAAGGCGTGCGTGTCGGCTATCTCGAACAACTTCCGCAATTCGACCCGAATCTCACCATCGAAGACGTCATCTCCACAGGCCACACCGACATCATGCGCGTCATAAAAAACTACGAGGAGGCACTCGTGAATCAGACGAACCTTGAGAAGGCGATGGCGGCGATGGACGCGAACCAGGCGTGGGACTACGAACTCCGTCTGAAACAGCTCCTCTCCACCTTTGAAATCAACGACTTAAGCCAGAAAGTCGGGACGCTCTCCGGCGGACAGGTAAAACGCCTCGCCCTCGCCATGGTACTTCTCGATGACCCCGACATGCTTTTCTTGGACGAGCCGACAAACCACCTCGACATGCAGATGGTGGAATGGCTCGAAAACTACCTCACACAGTCGAACGTCACGCTTTTCATGGTCACTCACGACCGCTATTTCCTTGACAGAGTGTGCAATAAGATTCTCGAGATGTATCACGGAGTCGTATATACTCACAACGGGAACTTCGACTATTACGTCAGGAAGAGCCGTGAGCGCGAGGAGAACAAACGCATCGCCGCGGAGAAGGCCGGACAGATGGTGAAGCATGAACTCGAATGGATTCGCGCCACCCCGCAGGCCCGCACCGGCAAGGCCCGCGCCCGCATCGATGCCTTCTACGACCTCAAGGAGAAAGCCAAGATGATCCGTGACCACACCGAGATTCAGTTCGGCGTCGATATGCAACGCCTCGGCGGAAAGATCCTCGAGATGCACGACGTCACGAAAAAATACGATGACACGTTTATCCTCAAAGACTTCGACTATATCTTCAAACGCGGCGAACGCATCGGCATCGTCGGGAAAAACGGCATCGGGAAATCCACGTTCCTGAATATGATCACCGGCAACGAGCCGTGCGACTCGGGGACGATAACCACCGGACAGACCGTCGTTTACGGCTATTTTACCCAAGGCGGCATCAAGTTCGATGAAAACATGACCGTGCTCGACACGATCCGCAACATCGCCGAGGTTGTTCATTACGGAAAGGACTGCGTCTATACCGCCGACAAACTCCTGGCGCATTTCATGTTCCCTTACACCATGCACCGCCAGCCCGTCTCGCTGTTGAGCGGCGGCGAGAAACGGAGACTCTATCTGCTCACGATTCTGATGAGCAACCCGAACTTCCTCATCCTCGACGAGCCGACTAACGATCTGGATATCTTGACGTTGCAGAAACTCGAGGATTTCCTGAAAGACTATAAAGGCTGCCTGATCGTCGTCTCACACGACCGCTATTTCCTCGACCAGACCGTCGATCAGCTCTTCGTCTTTGAAGGCGACGGCAAGGTGAAAGGCTTCATGGGGAATTATTCGCAATATCACGAGTGGGTCGTCGAGAAATCTAAAGAAGAACATAAGATTCAGGCGGCGGCGAAATCCGACACCCGCGAGAACCGCCCTTCCGCGACCGAACGCAGCAGAAAACGCTCGTTCAAGGAACAGAAAGAATACGAACAACTCGCCATCGACATCGATAATCTTGAAAACGAAAAGAAAGAACTTACATCAAGACTTGAAAATCAGACTGATTATCAACAGATTGACAAAATCGGAAAACGTCTGAACGAAATAAACGTCTTGCTTGACGAGAAAGAGCTGAGATGGCTGGAATTGGATGAAATATAAAAGTTAAATTTGATTCTCCGTTTTATAAAAAAGTTGTATTTTTGCGAAATAAAAATTTTAAATATGAATAATCAAGATAATAAACAACAAAATGTCTTTTTGAAAATTCTTGAAGACCAAAAAGCTATACGTGAGTGCATACAGAATAAGGGAGATTTGAAGAAGTTGGCAGATGAAAGACACATTAGGTTTGCTACACCCATATAATTTTACCTTGGATGGTGACATGAGTTACACTTTCACAACCGATGAAGGTGTTGTATATCATGCATATTTTATGGATTTTTCCAATGTTTTGGCTGGTTTCCAGTCGGTTTACACGTTTAATATAGAATCAGAAACCAGTGAACCTCATGCAATTGACATAAGAATTTCACACACAATAGTTTCAATTTTGGAGTTGTTTTTCAAAAATGTTGAAAATGCAATAATATTTGTTTGTGATAATATTGATGGGAAAGAAAGAAAAAGAAACATTAAGTTTGACCGTTGGTATCAAAATTGGAGGACTGAGAATATTGAAAAATATGATGCCACGGCAGATACGGAAGATTATGTTTTATATGTGTCGTTACTAATAAATGTTGCAAATCCCAAACGTAAAGAGATTGTTTCGGCATTTTATAAGTTGGTGAGTAATAATATGATACCTTTATGAAAATAAAAAAATAACAATAAAACCGCATAGCGGTCACATATCAGTATGGAAGAACTACAGAAATTTTTACAGACAATCAACGAAAACGGAATGTTGTGGCTTCTTGAAGCCAAGCCGGGTCTTTTTGCGATGCTCGAAGACGGAAACGAGAACTCATACGTCGCGGTTTACGCCACCGAGGAGGACGCGAAAGCCAGCATCAGCGACGACTGGACCGACTACACCGTCGCCAACATGAGCCTCGCCGAGTTCATCGGCTGGACACGCGAACTCGACGAGGACAAGATCGGCATCGCGGTGCCGGCGGGTCCCGAAGGGCAGATTCTGCCGATCCCCTCGAAGATAATGCGTCAGATGCTCGGCGGCCAAGATAAGTCCGACAAGGAGCTGGTGGGCGAAGAGTTCTACGACGAGGACTGGGCCGAGCCGATGCCGGAAGACTGGGAAGAGGACGAGGAATAGAGTAGGAGTATTCTGCGTGCAATCTGCGAGATTAGCGTGCCCGAATCATTCCGCCTCGATTTTGAACCTCACCAATCTCAACGGATTCCTTCCGCAGTTTTTAAGTTCTTGAATGCCATAGAAATAGCCGTTGTGAAACACGAGCCGTTTCCTGGTTATCGCAAGGTCGTAGTCGTTGCATTTCAAGGTGTTCTCGGAAATCGTCTTCCCGTTTTTCACCTGAAAGACGTGGAACGAATTTTCACCCGCTTCCTTGGCCTCGTCGAAGAAAAAGATGTTGTCGCCGCCGCTTATCGCAATCGTGAACCATCCCATGCCGAACGGCTCTTTTATTTCGTTCAGCCCTTTTTCATATCTGGAAATCAAATCGTTAAGACTGCGAATGTTTCTTTCACGGTATTTCTTGTCGGTCATTTCATCGACTTCCGACAGACATTCTTTCAAATATGAAATCCGCTCTTTTTGATAATTCAGCTGTTCTTCCACCGACAGATAGTTCTGGTTCCAGTCATATTGTTGTTCTGAAATCTTATTTCCCTGAAAATCAAATATTTTGATTGTCGGTTCTGTGGGGCAGGAAATCAAAAGTCTGTCATCAACTTTTAAAATGTTAACCGAGAAATCCATTTCTCTTCTTCTGGATTCTGATGCGTTGGTGAAGGCGTTTTCGTCCCAGAACTCCCTAAACTTCCTGAATTTATCATAGACAATTGTATATTTTTCCGTATTGATGTCAAGTATTGAGACGAAATATCTTTGCTTTTTCCCCCATGATGTCAAACCGTAAATTGCGATGTGTTTGTCGTCTAAAACGAGCATGTCCAACGCACCGTAATCTATTCTTATAACTTTAATAATCAAGCCGTTGCTGTCAAAAAAATAGATGTCGCCCATCATGTTCGCCTCCGTGAAAAACAAGCCGTTTATATACCCGACCGCCTGCTTGATGTTCTGCGGTTCCCTGTCCGGGTCGGCGAAATGCAGCGAGATATCTTTCAGGAACTTGCCGTCGGAGTGGAAGAGCGAATACTGATTTCTCGTTGCGTGGCTGACAATGGCCTTGCCGTCATCGTAAATGACCAATTTTTTCCTCAAGCCAATGGCCGTGCCGTCGAATTCGTCGTAATAACTTTCAAAGATTTTTTCCCAGTCGTTGCCCACACCGTAAGTGTCGTCAGCGACGAGATTGATGATTCTGTTTTTTTGAAATATTTCAGTAACCGATTGTGCATCAACGATAAAACTTGATGCGAATAAAAATGTCAATAAGAAAATGTGCTTTTTCATTTTTGAAAATTTTAATAATTAATAATTAATAGTTAATAATTCTGATAAGTGTCAAAAACCGCAAGATCTTGTTCCGGGAACGGTTTGTTGGCGTCGTAATCGTCAATAGTGTAATAGTCGAAAATGAATTCATTGCAGTTGGTTTTCGGCTTTGAGAATTTAATGATCAGCAAAATCAAAATCATTGCGCAAGCTGTTGACAATGAAGAAATAATCGCTATTTTTAAAGTCTTTTTCTTTTGATTGTGCTGCCTTTTCAAGACAAATTCAGGAATCGGAATTTCGTCTGAAACAATCGAATCCAATGATGATTTTATCTTTTCTGAAAAACATTTCCGTTGCTCAATCTGGTGTCTGCAAAGTTCGCAGTTTTCAAGATGAGCGTCGGCTTCTTTCGCTTCAAATTCCGAAAGCTCGTTGTCTATATACTTTTGTATCAATGAGTTATCAAGATGTTTCATTTTGTTAGCCTTTTAAGTTTTTCAATGATTCTTTCCAATGTCTTTCCGATGGAGGTAAATTTTATTCCGGTTATTTCGGCCATCTCCTTGTATGAATAGCCTTCGCTGTACAGCACGATCAGCGATTTCTCTTTTGTGTCAAGATTTCCGATCAGGTTCAGAATGTTTGTCGTATCAGATTGATTTTCAACACTGAAATCTTTTAAAACGTCATCAGCTCTCACGATTTTTGAGTTTTTCCGTTTAAAATCCACACCTTTATTAATAGTGCTTCTGATGAGCCAGTTTTTCGTGTCGTTGATGACTTTCCTGTTGTTCATCGCGAAGTAGTAGGCGGTGAAAACGTCCTGCACCACGTCTTTTGCGCTTTCGGGGTCTTGCAGCATTTTCGCCGCAATCCTGAAAAGTATCGGGTAAAAGGTTCGGTATGTCGTCTCAAATTCGGAGTTCATCGTTTGAATTTTGCAATAAGACGTTTGAAGCGTGCATTTTGTGACAAAAATAGAAAATTTTGGTTTGCAATGGGAAAGCGTATTTTCTTTTCAAAAATGATTTTTCGCAATACGGCAGACTGAATGAAATGTTGTTGGCACGAAACGCATTCGGTGGGAAAAGTGTAAATTTTTCAAATTATTCGGTTGAAAAAGTGTATCTTTGCATTGGAAAAACGGACAATTTTGGCGTTTTTTATGTTGGAAAAACGGACAAAATTATATAAGTATTATGGTGTCAATTGTATAACATGAAGAGGACGGTTGACAAGTTTATTAAAAAACATTCCGCTTTGCGTAGTCTGAAAACCAATTTATTGAAAAACAATTGAATAATTCTTTGCTGTTTGTGAAATTTCTGGTGAGAAATAATTATTCATCAGAAAATTTTTATCCATTAAATCTTTTTTGTTTTTTTCAAGTCTTTGATATAGATGCATCTATTTTTCAAAAATTAGTAAGATGAAAAACGAAAATGTAATGTCAGAACTTAACCGACTGCTTCGGACGGAAAGGCCGGATCTGCTGCGGTACGCGAGCTACAAGCTTGGTAATGTTGACGATGCGGAAGATGCAATTCAAGACTCATACCTGAATGTCTATTCAAAAATCAAGGCGAATGGCACTTCAGGAATTGACAACATGCGTTGCTATTTCTTCAGAACGTTGTCAAACATCTGTAACACGAATGTCGCAAAACGGTCGAAAATCACTGCGGTTCCGGTTGAGGACTGCGACTTGCCTGACGAATCAACCGATGACTTTTGTGAAGAATACAAACGTATTTCACTGTTGCTCAATCAGATACCAGAGGAACAAGCGGAAGTCATCAGGTTGAGGATGTACGGCGGCAACAGTTTTACCCAAATCGCCGAGATTCTCTCCGTGCCGCTGCCGACAGTGAAATCGAGGTTCCTTTACGGACTTGATAAAATCAGAAAAGGTTTTAAATTGGATTATTAACGTAAAATTTATAGTTATGAACTGCGAAGAATTTAAAGAAAAAGTTGTCGGTCTTTTCGACAAAAATGTTGATGAAAAGACCAAATCAGAATGCGAACAACATGTTTCACAATGCCCGGAATGCAAAAAGTATTACAAAGAATTACGTCAGGCGTTTGAGGAAATTCACCCGAATGTTGAACCCGTCAGCAAGAAGAATAAACGCAAACCAATGATAATCAATCGTTACAGACAAACCATCGCAATGGCGGCGATGTTCGTTTTCGGAGTCATTATCGGCAGCATTCATCTGTTTCAGAATACTGCCAATGCTGAAAACACGGCGTACATCGAGCTTTGCAACGCAATGTGCAATGTGAAGAATGTCGGGAGCTTCCAGATGGATTTCTTCATGCGCACCAAACCGAATGAGAATTTCGAATATGTGAACCCGGAAGACGATTTCGTGAAAGTCAACATAAAACTGATGCGTCAGAACGGATCGACATATTACAGGGTCGAGAAGGAAAACGGCCGGACTCTCGTTTATGATGGCAAGGAACAATATCTTTGGTGGGCGGATAACTATCTGAAAGACAGTTCAAAATACAGTCTGCTCGGCAGTTTGACCAACTTGCTTATTCCGGAAAAGTTGCTCGCCAGTCAAAAGTCCGCGGTCGAGTTTTCAAATGAAGTCAAGGTTTCAAAAACTGAAAATGAATCAACGATTGAGATTGTCACCGAGGGTTTGGAGACATACGTTGACCTCGCTCAGCTTCTCGCAACTGGAGACATGGACGATTGCAAGGTTGTCATGAAAAATGTTTTTTCCAAAAATGACGGCTTGCTGCGTTCGGTGAAGGTTTATATAACATATAAGGGTGTGGAGACTCTGATTATGTATGCCGATGATATTCAATATAATGTGATGCTAACTGTTGCGGAGATAACTTCGTTGCCTGAAGCGGAATGGATTCCATGTAATAATGAGGAGAGTGTCAGTGAGGAACGTCTTGCCGAGCTTCAGAAGGAAACGGCGGAGCAGGCTGCACGTCGCATTGTGGAAGCGATTATCGCTGGCGATTTTGAAAATGCAGAAGAAGCGCTTTATAGTTACAAAAACCAATTTGAAGGGCTGCATGAGGTTTTTGAAGGTTGTTCGGCGGATGGCTTCGTCGCCAAATCGCATAAAAGTTACGTGGGCGTTTATGTCTTTTACGAATTGAAGAGGCCTAACGGGAAGGTCGTGAAGCGTCACATCGCGTTGCGGAGAGACAACAGCCAGAACATCTGGGTCGCCGACGGCGGGTTGTAGAGGTGAAACGGCTTTAGCAAAAAGCATGGGCTGCCCGATAAAATGACAATTTTATCGGGCAGTGATGTTTATAAACGGTGTTGTGGGCGGAGTGGGGGTATGTCATAATTCTTTCCTTAATTGGTTTTCTGAATCATGTATTACATTCGCGAAATCTTTCCAAGATTGAGCAGTTTGTGGCACATAAAATGGAATGACCGACAAGGTTCCTCCATAGCCTGTTAGTCTGAACTTTTGAGGCTTGGATTGTTGCTCAAAAGGATAAATATATCCGCCGTTTTGTGCACGTTTACAATACATATAGGTCACCACCTGATACAAATCTTCGCGACTAACTCCTTGATTTAGATGTTTGTATTTCGCATCAATGATGTAATTGTCTTTCCAGAAATCAGGATATAACTTTCGAGAATTTCTATCAATCTGCTCGCCATCATCAAACATGTCGCCAGCTTTAGGTTTCTCAAACATTGGGAAACCACCTTCCGACTTTTTATTTTGAGGATGATTGAAATTCAAAGGTTTAAGTATTGTGCTCAAATATTCTTCCCAAAGCCAAGCTCCATCAAACAGAACCCCATATACTTTATCCTTTTCCTGTCCGAATTTGATGGCTTCGTGACGCAAAATCTGCAAGCAAAGTCTTTGCAGATGAGTGTATTCTGTGAAGTAAGGATGTTTGAGTGGCCGTAAATTATCGTTAATGACACGTTGCCTATTTTGGCACGAGTAGGAAGGTGTCGCCATCGTTATTTGAGAAACGCAATTCCGGGTTTCATCATCGTTGGTCAGAATGATACGGCCTTGTTCTTTCTGTTTTATGTATTCAATGGTGTGTCGGACGAGTTGCGTCACTTCATTGTCGTAACTGTGTTCGCGGGCGGAATAGGCAATGGTTCCGTGGAAAGGAATGTTCTGGCGCAAATGCCGGCTAATGTCGATAGGCCCTTTGAGATTGGCGTCGTTGTACTCGTTCCGCTTGTATTTCTTGAAAAGCCCTTGTGCCAAAGCCTTTTTAAGAAAGTAAGGAAAAAGGTAAAGCAGAAAGTCAAAAACAGGTTCTTTTGACAGTGAATGTTTAATATCGAAAATATTGATACTAAACACTTTCTGCAACATATAATGAAGAAAATAGTCGTCGGTATTCTGCTTGTCAAAACGAGAATAGATGTCCAATTGAGTTTCGTTCACGCCAACAAAACCCATAATGTTTCCGGTTTTGATATTTTCGTTTTGAAGTGAAATGATTTGCGACTCGCTGATTTTATCCTCACATGAAGAAAAGTTGCGGGGGAACAACAACAAATTGGGATTGTCGTCAAGTGACAACTCTGAGATTGGCACATTGGCAATCTGTTCCAAATTTTTCAGGTCGGTTTTAGAAGCATCTTTTCCGACCTTTTGAAAATGAATCCAATCGTGGTTATCCGTTATTCTCAGGCGATTCATTGTTGTACGCAGCTTTCAATTTAGCAATACTTTCTTCAATGTTCAACGAACCACGGAGGTATTCGCGAAGTAAACCTTCAAGATGATTGTTCCAAAGATTTTCGAATCCGCCATCAGTATCGCCTAAATAATTCTTCAATTTCAAGAAATAGGCAGCCCCGATGTGGTAAGCCGAAGAAAGTCCATCAATACATTTTTCTTCCTCTTTTTCATCTGTCTTAGCTTTGTGCCAAATCTTATTGTTTAGATTGTTCATTCGGTTCTTTAATTTCCCAAGAACGTCTGTTGAAGGTTTGACGATGTTGTCTTGCTCGTCTTTCCATGCATTTTCATCGTCAAGCATTTTCATACTTTCATCTGCCTTGATTTCCTTGAACGCAAAACGACGACGAAAAGCAAAGTCCATACTTTCCACGCTGCGGTCGATGTCGTTCATCGTGCCGATGATATAGAGATTTTCGGGAACAAAGAAACCATCATAGAACTCGTCGCCGACTTCCACCAGATTCTGATATTGCGTTTTCACTTTGCCGTTTTTGCCACGATATCCAGGGTCGATGGAGAAGAAAAGTTCGCCGAAAATTTTTGAAATTTCGCCACGGTTGATTTCATCGATGATGAAGACGAAGTTCTGGCACACAATAGGATCAATTTGTACACTTTTCACTTTGGGAAGATTGCGTATTTCATTGCAAATTGTGAAAATGTACGAATCACGATGCTGTGTATTGGTATAGCCGAAAAATTGCTTAATATCCCTGACATTGTTTAATTGTAAGTCGTTTTCTAATAATTTAACTAATTTGTGCTTATTTATGTTGATGTCGATGTCAATATCACCTCGTATTTTATTGCGCAAAATTTTTATGCTTATTATATCGTCGTCAAAGTCTGTAATATTAAATTCCGTACCTGTTTTTGTTCTATAAACAGTTTCTTCATTTATGGCATTAGAGAGAAAAGAATCTATCAATTCTTTATTGTAAAATTCTTTTTGTAACACATCGATGGATTTTTTGCTGTCAATCCAGTTTTTTTCAGCTTTCTTGCAGAACTCCTTGAAAACACCATCCTTCCTTTCAAATCCAACATTTCCATTGTCGTCTTGAATAGGGCGAAGGCCTTCAACAAAATCGGTGTAATCGTATGAAGGGTGGAACTGAACAAAGCTACATTGTTCTTTGAATTGTTGCTTTTCTGCTTCAGTAAAATCCTTTTCCTCTTTTATAGAGCCAAAAATCATTTGCTGCGCAATTTGCTTTGCAAGATAGGTTTTTCCAGTACCGGGAGCGCCGGTGAGGATGAGATTGTAGTTGGTTGTTAATAGATTAACTTTAGGTTGAATGTCTGCCATAATTTGTTTCAATTTTTGATTTTCGTTATGTTTTTTCTCTTTCTCAAAATATTTCCCTTCTTCGTTATTGTATTGTTCTAATTCACCTTTAAAATGATTATAGAAATCTTTTAATTCATCATTAGGATAATTATCGTCGAACAATCCTAAATCATCAATTCGTTTTTCAATAACATCTTCATATAGGCGTGGCTCATTCCACCAATAACAATATCCTATAATCAACGATTTAACATTTGATTTATACCATTTGGCATAAATATTAATTCCAGTATCTGGCCAATTCAAATAACATTTTTTTGTTCGATAATCACCATAATTGGGTTGAATATTTATACAAATATCGCATATTGAATATTCCGACCAATTTTTAATTTGATTTTGAATAGCATTTCCTTTATATCCTCGACCAGTATATTTAAAATCTTTACTATCCAACAATGGTTTTATGTAAGTTGAATATCCGTGATTAGACTCTATGCCACTATCACAATATTCCAAGTGTGCCACAAAATATTCCAACAGATGTTTGAATCTTGGAATTTCATAATCTCTCAATGCTTCTGCCAATTCGCTTCGCAATGTCCATTCAAATAGTCCATCGGATGTATCTCGACCTTTTGCCATAGGCAATGGCCAATAGGTTTCTTTCATGCCCTCAAATCTTTCAATGTGTATGTTTAGAACGTCGGATGCAAGCATTCCAAAATGAGTTATCTGACTATTTATTGCTTGTGCATTTATGTTGTGTTTTTCCGCTAAATGTTTGCAAGAGGCTGTATAATCAGGTTCGTCGCAAAATAGCAGTAATTTGTCAATGTAATCTTGTTTGCAAGATGGAGAACTCAACACGCTTAACCACTCTTCTTTTGAGATGTTTAGTTCGCAGGAATATATCCCATTGTTGATTTCCATTTTTAAATTTTCCATTTTTAGATAAATATTTTTATTAGACATTTACTTTTTATTCTCCGACACTCTCTTCCGCGAAGTCCTTTAACGAAAGTCGGTGGGAAAATGCGAACTGCAAATATACATCATATTTCTGTTTTTTTTACATTCTTTTGCGAAAAATCACTCTTGTTTCTCTATTTGTACCTTCAGCGGTTGATTGTCGTAGCACCATTCGCGATGATTTGACATCTGTTCGGAAATGAATGTCTTGATGCCGTCCATATTCCAGTCGAAAGCATCTCCGGCATCGATCAGAATCTCAGTGAGGCGGTTGATGGCTTGCGAGTGATATACGCTTGACACTTGGTTGAAGGTTTTCCCCGTGGCATGGGCTACGGCATCGATGGTCTCAACAGCTTCGCTGAGTTCTTCAAACAGCAAGTCATCGTTGTGGCGATTGCGTTTTCTGTTATCTTGTTTTATCATAAGTTTATCGCGTTAATTTCGGTTGCAAAACTAAAACAGAGGTGTGCCAAATGTGGGCGCACTTATGTTGGATTGATGAATATTTCGAGTTTTATATTGTCATTATTCTCTTCGCGATTTGAGATAATGATGAGCGTTTGTCGCTTCATTATCTCCCTTGATCTCAAGGGCATTCTTGTTTTTGGCGTTCAAAGGTGAAATAACGGATTGTCCTGTTCGAGCTTCTATGTTTTCTCGGGCATCTTTTGCCACGCTGCCACCTTCAATCGCTATCTGTCGGCTTTCTTCAAAAGTTTCAGGATCGCGCGATTTGGAAATGGCGGTAGTGGTAACCTCAGCCAACATATTCAACACCAACTCCACGTTGGTCATATTGTCGCGCAGATTTTCCTTTTTCAGATTCTTGAATTGCTTGTACTGCTTCACCGAGAATCCGCTCCAAGCCTTGGGCATCTCGTTGGTCAGGATGGCGTACTCCTGCTCTTGTTCAATGCCACGCGCTTTCCATTCATCGGTCAGTTCCTTGCGCATTTCAATGGTCTGCAGACGTTGGTTGATCCAACCTTCTGTGTAGCCTTTTGCACGATAAAAGTCGGCACCGCGCAAGATGGCTTTTTCGGGGTCGGCAATTTCATCGAGGCGTTCGCTGCCTACTTGTGCCAACCACATCTTGAAAGGTTCTGCTTTGGGCGAGGGTATGGATTGGATGAGACGCAAAAGATTGGATGTACTAACTACATCTGTCATACGCATTTTCCCATCAATAGCTTGCATTTTCAAACCGTGACAATTTGTCACGGTTTCATTTCCTTCTTGTTTTAATCGCTGTTTCAGCTTTCTCCAATATGTAGAAGGATTAGTGCTATCGGTCAGTACATCAACCACATCCACAACAGAAAAATACCATTCCTCTTCATCTTCGTTCCATGCAGTGCGGATTTTCTTACTCTCGAAAAGTTTGATTTTGTTTTCCATCATTGTTTGATATTTTGTTTTATTATCTAATGTGTGGTTAAAACCCCGCAATTTATTGCGGCTACTTTAG
>JAKSMW010000035.1 GCA_024400395.1 Bacteroidales bacterium | reverse complement strand
TTTTTGCGCTTTCCCGCACTTTTTTAAAACGAAAATTACGCCAATTCCACGCCAAAACAGGGAAAAATAAAAGATTTTTGATGGATTTTACAACAAAAAAATGGTCTGAACAGTCTTCTAAATAATCCAAGCATATTAGTTTTTTTAAAAAGTACCTATTTCAAACTTTTCTTTCCTTTTGTATTTTTCAACACACCCAATTGTTAATAACTGCCAACATTCCATCTATAAAAAATTTTTACCTCAAAGAAAACATAAATTCACGATTATTAATAGTACCTTTGCATTTTTAAAAATTATGAAAACACTTCACACAAGCGACTGGCATTTGGGACAGAAACTATACGATTTCGACCGCAAAGACGAACAAATTCACTTTTTGCGTCAAATCGCCGACATCGTAAAGAACGAAAAACCAGATGCAATGATTGTCAGCGGCGATATTTTTCACGTCGCCACTCCTAATATTGAAACACAAACAATGTTTGTGGATGAATTATTAAACATTCATAATCAATGCGATACAATGACAATCGTTGTCACCGCCGGCAACCACGACAGTTATTCGCGACTCGAAATCGACAAAAAACTCTGGGACAAGCTCCATATATATGTAATAGGTAACGTTTCGAGCAATGTCGAGGAACACCTTATTAATATACGCAGCAAAGGCTGGATTGCGGCAGTCCCCTACTCTTCCGGCAGAAACTTCCCGCAACTTTCGGAAGATGAGAC
The DNA here is from genome assembly GCA_024400395.1 of Bacteroidales bacterium. Lineage (GTDB taxonomy): Bacteria > Bacteroidota > Bacteroidia > Bacteroidales > F082 > Limimorpha. The sequence goes on along the minus strand of JAKSMW010000035.1, from coordinate 23,517 downwards.
TTTCGACCGTCAAACATTGTATTTCAATGCCTTACAGGAAAAAGCGAAGGAACTTAATACCGAAAACCTGCCTGTGATACTCTCCGCTCATCTCGCGGTCTTCGGCAGCAATGTGAGAGGTCATAAAATTGAGAAAGGCTCTGACGGTCAGGAGATTATAGGCGGTTTGGAGTATTCTGATGCCAAACAGCTCGGCGATTACTACGATTACGTCGCGCTCGGTCACATTCATCATCCGCAATACGTCGGCGGCGGGAAACGCATCCGCTACAGCGGCACGCCGATAGCAATCACCTTCAACGAAGAATACGAACATTCCGTCACAATCATTGACATTGACAAACATAATGATATTCCTGACATTAAAATATTGCCAATCAATGAGTTGAGACCGGTTCGCACTTTGCCGGAAGAAGACACTTTCGAGCCAAAAGGCGAAACCGTTGAAAATATCATGCCTCTTCTCGAAAAAGTAAGAAATGATGATGTCTATTTGAGATTGAACATCAAAATTGGCAGAAACGACAACGCCGCCGAAATCAACGAACGTATTATCAATGCTTTAGGCGACAAAGACTGCCATAAATGCAGGTATTGTTCGATAAATCCAATCAGAGAAGACAATTTCATTCAAGCCATTGATAGCCAGAGTCTTTCACTCGATGAGATAAAGGAAATGACTGCTAATCAAATAGTTGAGATTGCCAAACAGGTCAAAGATTTGGACGACAATCAGCAGGAAATGCTCATCGAAATCATCGGGCAGATTGAAAAAGAAAACGACACCTTATAATATATAGGATTATGAAAATTCAGAAATTGGTCATCAAAAACATCGCCTCAATCGCTGATGCGACTATTGATTTTTCGTGCAAACCATTGTCTGACAGCGACTTATTTCTCATCTGCGGTGACACCGGCACCGGCAAGACCACGATTCTCGATGCCATCTGCATTGCGTTATACGGCAGGACGCCGCGCTTTTCAAAAAACCGTTCAACTAAAGACGCGGTGGAGTTTGCGGGAAGCGCGTACGACAAAGTCGAACAGATCATGCGCCGCAACACCGCCTCGGCTTTCGCTGAACTCACTTTCCTACACGACGGGAAAAACTGCGTCGCGAGATGGGAAGGCAACCGCGCAAGAGGAAAAACAAACGGCAATCTCAAGGCTCAAAACTCTCTGACAATCAATGATAAAACCGAAACAAAAGAGGTTGAAAAACAAGTCGTTGACCTCATCGGACTGACCTTCGAACAATTCTGCCGCACCACCATGCTCGCACAAGGCGAGTTCACGAAATTCCTTTTCAGCACCGACGACGAGAAAGCCGCCATCCTTGAAAAACTTACGAAAACCGAGAAATTCAAACTCATCGGACAGCGAATTTTTGAGACATGCGGCCAAAAAAAGAAAACATTCGAGGATTTAAACAAACTTATTGAAAGCAAATCAAAAGAACTCCTTGACAATCAAGAAATTACAGAGTTAAATAACAATATTAACATTCTCAAAGAAGAGATTGAGAATTGCTCAAATCAAAAGAAAGAATCGGAAAGCAAATCTAATTGGCTGAAAAACAATAAGTTAAAAGAAGACAAACTCAGATGCATCAACGAAGAACTTTCCTCAGTCATGCAAAAAATTGAGTCTGAAACATATAAGTCGAATAAAAAACTGATTGATGACTGGGACAGGTCGGGGAAGGCACGAGAGACATATAAATCATTGATTTTCAATATTTCAAAACGTGATATTGCTTCAAAAAAACTGAATGATCTCGAAGCGACTTACAAGATTCTGCTCGGTAACTTTGAATGGCTCAAAGCAAATATCGACAAGATTAAAACGCGGAAATCGGAAATCGATGACTTTCTCGCAAAGCAAATCCATTTAACGCAAATGTTTGAAAATCATCAGACTATAATCTCCGACCTTCGTACTTTCATCAACAACGAAGCCGAGGCGATTAAAAACGCCAATTCTCTTGAAAATGAGAACGTTAAATTGCCGCAACTTCAGGAAAATCTGGCAGAGGCGAAAAAGAAACATCAGAACGCCTTTGATGAAAACCAGAAAAAACAATCCTCCATTGATGAAAAGCAGAAAATTCTTAACACAATAGATATCAACGCTTTAGATACAGAAGGGAGAAAACTTCAGAATGGTTTGAATCTTCTCAATGAAACCTTTATTCTTCTTGACAACCTGAATGAAAAACGGTCTGAAATTGCAAACAAAGAACAAAAAATTGCAGAAACAAAAAGAAATTTGTCTGATAATCAACAAATATTGACAGATCTGCAATCGGATTTTGAAAAAGCCGACACCGAATATCAAGAAGCAAAAAAACGCCTCGAAAAACTGAAACAATCAACCGGCGATTTTGCCAAAGCATTGAGACACAATCTTTCGGCAGGCGATGTCTGCCCCGTCTGCGGTCAGAAAATCCACGACATCATCAAAGACGAAGAATTTGCGAAAATGCTTCAACCTTTTGAAAATGAATTACTTGCAAAGGAAGAGATAAAAGAGAAGGCGGAAACATCGAAGAATGAAAAACAGACTTCCGTCAAGGCTCTCGTGATAGCCGCCGAAAAAGAAGAAAATGATTTAAGCGGACTGAAGAACTCGTACAACGAAAGATATAACACATTCATTATCAATTGCTCTAAATGCAAAATCGACGGCAACCTGCCTGATGTCGGCGAACTGCTGAAAAATCTTTTAGATAAAACAAACAACAGAAAAAAAGAAATATCCGACAAGATTCTTGATTATAACTCATTGAATCAAAGCATGTTAGATCTTCAAAGAGAGAAAGACAACATCACGCAGAAAGAACTTGACAAGGCTTCTGACGAAATGACTAAGGCGGAAAATTCTGTAAACATTTGCAATACAAACATTAAAAATCTCACTAATCAACAGAAAGTCTTCACTGACCTTGCTTTGGATGCATTCGCGAAGGCGAAAGAACAGATAAAATACCAAAATTGGGAGCAGGAATGGAACGCCGACAGAACATCTTTCATCGAAAAATTGAAAAAAGATGCCTTGACGTATCAAAGCAAATTGTCGGAACAATCGGAGCTTGGTAAAAATATTGAATTGAATATCAATGATTTAAATCTTTCAAAAGAGACGATTGGGAAAATTGTTGAAATTCAAAAAGAATGGAAAAACATTTCCGCCGAGACGACGACAAACGACAAAAACCTCGTCGCCAAATTTAACGAGCTTTACACCGAGACAGTGACGGCGAAGAAAACCGTGGCCGATTCTACTTCAGAAATCGTTGAATGTCAGGCTTTTATGAACGGTTTCTTTGAGCGGCACAACGACATCGACGAGAAGCGTATTGTGGAACTCATCGCTTTGTCGGATTCCGACATCAAGCAGAGACGCGACGCGATAAAAGAAATCGACGATGACATCAACCGCAAAAATGGCGAGAAAGCCAACGCCGACAAAGATCTGACCGAGCATCAGAACACGAAACCGGATATTTCAGAAGATGAGACAGCTGACGCCTTAGATATGAAAATCAAAGAGTTAAGCGAAACTATTGCTATCAAGAACGAAGCCATCGGCATGGAAAATCAGCGGCTCATCGACGATGAAAAACGGAGGGCGGAAATCGGCGAGCAACTTGAGGACTGCAAGAAACTCGAAGCTGATTTCAAGAAATGGGACGGCCTCAACAGGAAACTCGGTGACAGCGACGGAAAGAAATTTCAGCGTATCGTCCAGAGTTATGTGCTTAAGAATCTGTTAGTTGGCGCAAACGGATACCTCAACCAGCTGTCGAACCGTTATCATCTCGACTGCTGTGACCTGACGCTCGCCGTCATCGATGATTACGAAAACGGGGCAATCCGTCCGGTCGGCACGCTGTCGGGAGGCGAGAGTTTCCTCGTTTCATTGGCGTTGGCGTTGGCGCTTTCGGGGCTTAACAGAAACGGCCTCTCGGTTGAGACTTTGTTCATCGACGAGGGATTCGGCACTTTGAGCGGCGAGCATCTCAACACCGTGATGGACGCCCTCGAGCACCTCAACGCCGGCGGCAAACGCAAAGTCGGCATCATCAGCCACGTTGACAGCCTGAAAGACAGAATCAAGACTCACATCGAGGTGAGAAGAAACGGGCATGAGGCAAGCGAGGTCACGGTAAAGTGTTGATAATAAAGAGGGATATAATGCACCCATCTCTTAAGACCATTTTGTTGCCAGGTTAAGGTGATAAATCCTCGCTGGTGTTCATCTTTTCTGATTTTTGTGCAAAAAATCACTTCGGCCTCCAATCTGATTTTTTAATATTATTATGTTGGTGACAGCCAAAGAATAGCATTCGTGAGAATCGGAGATGAAAGTATTCCGGCAACCGATGAGCAGATGTTAAGATTAGTGCTGAAAGGTGCAAACAGAACATTCGATTCCTTGCACACCACATACCCGCAGAATGAGCATTCTTTCTCAATATTGGCTAATACTTTCAAAAAAAGAATCGCTCAACCATGGGATGCAAAATTTCTAAAATCATTTGGGCTTGTCAATGAAGACGGAATGCTTACCAATGCAGGCGCGCTGTTCGCGGATGACTGCCCTATTGTGCAGTCGCGGTTGTACTGCACCAGGTGGAACAGCAACGAGAAGGACGATGCCATCAACGATGCTGAATACACAGGCAATATTCTTATGCTTCTCCGCGAAGCATTGAACTTTGTGAAATCAAACACAATAAACGGCTGGGAGAAAATCCCGAACGGACGGAAAAATCATCACGAATATGCCGAACGTGCTGTGTTGGAAGGGCTTGTAAACCATTTCATTCATCGCGATTACACTGTCATCGGCGGCGAGGTTCATCTTGACATCTACAATGACCGTTTGACATTGACATCGCCTGGTGGCATGTATAGCGGATTGATGATTCAGGATTTGGATATCAGCGATGTGCCTTCTGACCGTCGCAACCCGGTTCTTGCCGATGTGATGGCACAACTCGACTACATGGAAAAGCGTGGCAGCGGCCTTAACCGCATCTGCAAGGCCACTCGTGAACTTGATGGTTACAGCGACAATTTAAAGCCGGAGTTCAAATCCACAGTGAGTCATTTCATGACCACGTTATATAGGGTTGACATAACCGCTAATCAGAATGAAGAATGTATCACAAACGGACAACAAACGGACAACAAACGGACAACAAACGGACAACAACGAAAGCTGCTTGCCATGCTGATGGAGGATGACAAATCAATAACTGATCTGATGGAATTTTTTGGTTATAAGAAGCGTGAGAGTATAAGAAAAGCCTTGCTAAATGATTTGTTGACAGGTGGTTATGTTGAAATGACACACCCTGAAAATCCAAATCACAGAAATCAACGTTATAGAATAACCAACAAGGGAAAATCTGAAATTGAGTCTGTATATGTTAAACCTATGGTTAAAAACAGGACGTAGCTATGTCAATTTTTGGTGGCATTATAAGTTTGCTCGTCACCATTCACCAGTCAACCGCCGTTCCGACAAGCTCAACGAGCTGCTGATCCGTCACCCGCCACCTTTTTTATCACTTTGTGCCAATAGGCCCAGTCGTAGCCCGTTGAGGGATGATAGACGCAAAAGGCGCGGACGCGTCCGCCATCCTGAAGCAGATAATAGCCGTTTTGAACGGAATAGCCTTCCACATTGACGGCTTCGCCATCCTGCCACCTCTCGGAAGGCAGATTGTCCCAAAGCCTCTTGCCCCACACGATGAGCAAATCGGGGTGCAACTGGTTGAGGACGGAGAAAAACGGCTCGGCTGCCGCCTGATACTGTTCCGCCGTGCCAGCCTTGCGCGGACCGCCCATGGCCACTTGCAGATAATTGTAGAAAGCGATGTCGTCCCAAATCCGGCGGCTTTCGGCGGGCGTGGTTTCACGGCCCACCAAAGACCGCTCGAATTTCAGGTAGGTGTTCATCCAGCCTTCGCGCTCGTTGGCAGGATTGAGATAGTCTGCCACGACCTTTCGGGTGAAACCAGCGCACTCTGGATGAGCCGAAGAACCACAATCGGCGCAAGCGTCGCCACAATAATGACTTTCGCCAAGCACCAGAATCCTCTTGGGAAGCATTGCCGGCTGATGGTAGTTGGGGCCGATATGGGGATGGAAGAAAATCATCCCAAAGCCACAAAAGTGAAATCATTTTTTGTGCAATAGGCTTTTCGGTAGTCGAAGCCGTAGATGTTCATGTACATTTCCTGAATTTCTTTGGCGCCGTTATAGAAAGGAGTATACAAGCCCAAAACCACGACAATAAAACCGACATCTATCTTATACGTTGTTCAAAACAATGGGTTTTTTTCGAACCATTAATAAAAAGCGTCTTAGTAATGCCATAATTATCACGACTTTGATCATAATATTCAATTCGAATTTCAACTTTCACATCCTTACCTTGAGCAATTTCTTTGCTTTCATAAACTTCAAGTTTTCTCCAAGGACTATTTTTACCATTATTAAATTGGGCGGACATACAAAGCAAATTAATCCATTCATTTAGCCCACCAATAGAGCGTTGAATTATATGTCCTGCATTATATTTAATAGAATTTAATTCGCTGTTCTCGCAAACTTTTTTTTGCGTTTTCTTGTCTATATCCGTCCTGCTAACCATCTTGGACAAATGTGTCAAATCTCCCTTAACTGAAATCGTTCTACACAAATCATCAGTTTCATAATTGAGATATGAATCCACAATATAAACCGTATTGGGCAAAGGATTATTTAAAAATTCATTCAAATCTCCTATTTTGTTTGATGCACTACCACCTTTTGCATAAATAGTATTACCGACCATTTCAATTCTAGTAGGTTTTGCTCCAAATCCAATTATTGTTTTCTCATCCTCGATCAAAACATATAGCTCTTCCAAAACAAAATAATTTTCACTCGGCCTCATAAAACCATCCATTATTTTTTTAAGATTTGGCTTGTTCTTTTCCAGCACATCTAATGCTGCTTGACCTCGATACTTATTCGTATTCATTTTAATAAAACCTAGCTTGTTCTTGATTATATTACTATCATTAAAAGCACTTACATATCGGGGAAAAATATACAATTTAATGCGAATGCTTTTTATCTGAAAAAACTTCAACAGAATAAAAATATATCACTTGACCATCCTTTTCGAATTTAGTCAACAACTCCAATGCCTTAACAAACCCGAAAGACTGTTTACGGACTTTTTTTATAACTTTAGCATCATTTTTACCATCACACTTTTCATTAATTCTAACAATATCCGTTTCTGTGATAGCTGAACCATTAAAAAAACTATTAGCTTGAGATTGAGCCTCAACTTCCGAAACTCTATCCATTATATTAGCACTCTGACAATCTGATTGTTCAAGTACAACAACCGATATCAAATACTGAGAATAATAGTCATCTATCAATTTTACGCCATCAAACGGCGATTGTTCATACATCCTAATAAGATAATTCGACATGGCAACTTTATCAGAATTATATCCTTGAGCATTGCAAATGGCAGAGAATAGCACACTCACAATCATTGATAATATATAACGCAATTTGTATTTCATATTAATTAGAAATCCTCATAATCACCTCTAATATACTTTATTAAAGGCAAGAAATTCATCTTAACTTTTGCTCCAATTACATTGTATTGTGCCGAATATGTTATTCCAAAAACATGCTGATATTCCACACTAATGGCAAAAGTTCCATAGAAAAATTTAATGCCGATACCGCCACAAACACTAACTCCTAATCCCTTTCTTTGATCTTCGACAGCATCCTCAAAATATCCATATTCTGCTAAATCGAGATGAGGAGCCGAAACGTTTGCATAAACATGCTCCGAATTATAGTTCATAAGACTTTTGAAATTATAAGAGAAACTTGGTCCTCCATACAAAAAGACCGAACTTCGATTTTTTGCCCTTATAAATCTATTATATTCTAGAAGCGCGGATAAATAACACAAATAATGAGAATGACATTCATATACATTATAATCATAGGAATATGTCTCGATTTTTTCAACAAAAATAGATTCAGATGCATCCTGAAAGCCTATTTCTATTGGCAAGACAAATTTATCTGTCATTTTAATATCGTAACCAATTCCCACCGACCCCAACAACTGATCTAAAGCTCCTAATGATAACGACACGAACTGAGCATTTGACTTCTTGACAGAACCTAATAGGACCAAAATGCAAAATAGTTTTACAATGAAGGATTTTTTTGTCATAATCCAATTTTTTATTACTATTAATTAAATGTGTATTTGACTTTCGAAGCTGTTTCTAATGGTTTAATTATAGTCACCTTGAAATCAACAGACTTAGGTATTTTCCCATGAACTTTTTCTATAATATGCTGACCATTTAAAAAAATCTCTGAAGCAAGTTCCGAATATGAATAAGTATAATTAACATCAGAAGAACTAACAGGAACATTGTTTTCATAGAATGAATAGTCTGCCGCAGCTTCAAGGAGCAAAGGCGACAACTTACTCATAATGGCATTCAAATCCGTTGAAAGCAAATAAACTTTACAACGTTTCTTTAACCCATGATAGACTGACGCTTTGCTCTTGATTTCATATTCCGTTCCTTCATCCATTTGTCTTAAATCATCTAAGTTGATTTTTGACAATCCATCCAAAGTCGAATATACGATCTTATCAATATCTTTATATTTGTCAGAATATTTCAATGTGGCTTTCAATTTATACTTTACCTTACTTCTATCATTATTAAATATTGGATCACTACACGAAAACTTATCAACATAAAAGATGTCTTTATCTATCATAGACATAACTTGGTATAGCATAGCTTCAATTGCTTCAGATTCACTATTCTTATGTAATTCTTTCAACTTAAAATTAAATATATAAGTTTCCTTCAAATCTGACAAATCCATTTCAATAGACTTGTTTTCTGGGACATATTTTGCAACATTTGAGCACAACTCTGATACACCAATCTTTGCTTCCAATGTGACCATAAATTGGCCATTTTTGTCCTGCAAACATGACAAAACATTGTACGACGCAATTTTCCCGCCAGAAATAGAACATAATTTATCTACGACTAATCGTCTATCCGAAATCTCAGTTGTCGAAAAAATGAATGTACCACACACTTGCTCAATAGCACTTCGAAGTGCTGCCATTGTAGCAATATCTTTCGTGTTTCCTGTGCCGACAACTATCACTGTAGCCTTATGTCCCTTTGCGCTACAAAAGGAACAAATTGCAATGAATAAAAATAATAATAATTTCCTTTGCATATCACCGTATTTTATTAAAACCAACTACGAATAAGTTTTGTAACACTTTTGGGTCTGTGTTCTCCAAATGCAATTCCAACAGATTTACATGCATTCAAAACACCTTCTCTAAAACGTTGCTTATCTTCATACTTTGTTTTTGCTATTTCTTTTGCTTCTTTCTCGTCCTCAGACAACTTATCACTAATTTCATCCCAAAGCTGAAGTGCTGCTGAATAGTAATCTGAAGCAGGATCAACTCTTTTTAAAACAGCTAACGCCTTGGCTGCTCCATTCTGCGACTTGTCACTCGTCCACTCAGCTTTAGCACTCAAAAAATTAGACTGGCTTTCGGCATTAACATTTTCCTTATACAGAACTAAAGCATAATCCTGACATTCACGATAACATTGTTCGTTTATTTGAGGGATAGACATCAGATAGGCTATTGCTTCATCATAATTTCCTTCCATTGACAATGATTTTGCCTTGTTGATAAACATCGTTTCGTCATCATAAAAAGAAACTATTTTTTCAGAAGCATCAGACAACATTTGCCCCAATGTCTCGTCATTTGTCTTTAGTGATGAAAAAGCTGAAATCAATGCTTTGCTGTCATTTTTCCCAACTCCATTGACTGATAACACACACGAAGCGAAAGTCATATTCTCAAAGATATCACCTACAATGAAAGTCAAATCTATCTTCTTTGAAACTTTGGGAGGATTTGCTGGAACTACTGTATTACTTACAACATCAACATTCACAGAAAGGACAAACCTATCCATATAATTCATTGCACCATAACCATTGCCCGCAGCGATGGTTCTCATTTTGTTTTTCAAAATGTTACAAGCTTCAGTGGGGACATCTTGACCTATAACTACAGAATACATGGCGATTGATTCAACTGGTTGTTGGGCAAACGCAAATAACGGAAGCACCAATAAAGCAACAAATAATAATCTTTTCATCTTACTTTTCTCCTAATATTAAAATAGTTTCACCTAAACCTTTTGTCAAAACCTTAGAATAAATACCGTAAGTTTTTTGAAGATACTTCCTTAATTGGGTTGCGAAAGAACGAGCATCCACAGCGGCACCTTTGTCATTCAAAAGAGGAATCCTGACTTGTTCAAAATATGCCACATTTTCAGTTGCATCTGAAAGATTATAGTTACCATTGACCGTATTCTTTTGTAACCACGATTGGATACAATCTAACAGTTCATCGCCATCATATTCCGACTTCAAATCTTCATCCCAGCCGCTCCAACATCTGACCGTAAGCACGATTTCCCTTCCTTCCTTTGTCAAATTGGCAAAATACTTCGTAAGTTGAGAGTCAAAATCTTTCACCTGTTTTCCAATTGCATCAGCCAAAATTCGCGGAACGATTTCGCCAGATGGTTTGCTGATTCCAGTAGCCGTAGCTATTCTTTTACTTGTGTATGAATCAAAAGCCTCCATAGTGAAAGACACGGAATTACCTCTTCCTTCCTTATTCACAACCCAACCCAATTGAATTATTATATCCGATTTTGACTTTCTTTTTAAAACATCCAAAGGACTTTCGGCTATGACATCACCCGACTTGCTGTAAGTGTTTTCGTCTTCAGCATTTCGGACAGCAAGATTTTTCAGTTCTTGCTCGCTATCCTTCACACTATAGCCCAAATCTGTCAGCAATTGTCCGACCTGACTTATTGCAGGACCAAGTTCCAAATCTTCTTGAAATGCCCTTTGATAATCGGAAACCCTAACCTTGCTTCCTTGGTCTTCAAAAGTAGTAGTGAAATACCTCATGACACACCAATTGTCGCTTGGCAAAATCATTAGCGTTGGCTTTTTTGCCTGTTGGGCAAACGAAAACACAACACACTGAATAAGAATAAGTAACAGAAATATTTTCTTCATTTTATTATCACTTTATATGTTTCATGGTTATCGGTAATAATCAAAGAATCAACACCTTCATTATACATGAATTTTTGATACATTGTGGAATATTCCGTGTAAAATGGAGTTGGAGTTAGGTCATTAATGAAGACTTTAATTGCTGATGTATCTTCCGAAAAAAGTACATCAACATGTCTGTCAAAAGAAGGTTTTCCTGGCATGGAAACTACGACTTCAGTATTAAGCGAAGTTGGGACACTTGTTCCTTTCTTACTCAAGAACTCTTTAATAGATTGATAATTAATTACTTCTTGTTCACTCATATAATTATACTTTTATTGAATATTCTTTGCCTACTCTTCCTGTTTTTCGGCTGCCCCAATTGCTTCGTGTTGGCACACAAAAAAAGAGCGTGTCTGTTTCCGTATCTCGTTTGGCAGGCTCTGGTAAACCGCAATCAGGGGATAGGGAAAAAGCAGTCCACGCCCATAGGGGCGGAACGCTTTTCTGCTTATCATACCCTGATTTGAAAAATTTACCAGATTTCGCCAAATCGGTATGGGCGTCAGAAAAACGACCTTTTAATATGTACGTCGCTAAAGCAACGCGGCAAAGATATGAAATATTTCCGTTCGCGAGACAAACGCACATATTTTTTTGTGGACTGCTTTATTACACTTAAATTCAATAGCTCTGCACCCAATTGTGCATACTTGCATTTACGCAACTGTTGCCACTTAACGGCTTGCTGTCGGCATGAACTTTCAAGCCACATTTCGAACAATAAAAAACGTGCGCAGTGCCTACCTCGCAGATTTTGTCCCACGAATGATAGGCTTTGGTGCATTGTCCCGAATTAGGCCTCGGCTGGTTTTCGTAAGTCGTTTTTGCCAAGGCATGGCAGTTGCGGCAATAAAAATAATACAGCTCTGGCTCCGAATAGTCGTTTTGCGCTGGCTTCGGTTGCGATGTCTTAGGCTTTGGCGTTTCGGCAACTTTCGGCTTTGCATCGGGATTTTCGACCCACCAGCCATCACTTGCGCAATTCGACGACAGCAGCGACTGATAATGCCTGCGCAATTCGAAGAAACGCGACGATTGGTCAACCGTCAGCAAACATTCCTCAGCAATCTGTCTGTCCAAAGCCATGACGGTCGCGGCATCGCCGTTCCTGCCCGCCGTTTCGATTTGCTTCATCAAATCATCAACGTCAACAGCTGGCTGCTCTGGCTCTTCCACCAATTCGGCAGTCTCTTTCTGCTGCCCGCTTTTTTCAGCACGTTTTGGCGAATTCCCGCATGAGCCAAACATGGCTGCAATCACCAATAACAAAAGCATTTTCTTCATTTTCCGTTACCCTATTTCGTGTCGGGCACAACTTTTAATATCATTTCTGTGTAGCGATTTCTGGATTTGCAAAAAACTCGATAATGCCGGCTGCATCTCTTTTCTTGACAAGTTTCGTGAAATATTTCTTTTGCTTGCCGCTCATATCGGCATCCACACGAATCATGTTTTGCGTCACTTCATCCATCTTGGCACGCGCTTCAATTTGCTTGTCGGCTTCCTCGCTCAACCCTGCCAATTCGGCCCTTGCATTAGTCCAAGTGGCCATCCATTCCTTCATGGCAGCGACATCTAAATAGTGATTATTTTGATATGTGTGTGCATTAAACTTCAAGCTGTTACCTTCTCCATATACGCCAAGATAGTCATCCAATTTCCGTGAAAAACTGTAAAAATGTGAAAAACTGTAAAAATGAAGATAGTCTTCCATGATTCCAAGATAATCCCGCACTATGACATCCGCATCATTAAACAAATCGTGTCTTTTACCCGCAGGCACATAATACATTTGTTCGGATTCCTGCAATGGCTCGATTTTAGACACCAAAGCATTATAGTCAGCCACAACCGAAGAAGCCACAGCATCGACCTTACATCCCAAATATTCCTTTTCTGAAGGAACAAGAACTTCACATTCCCTATCAATCACGTTGAAACTCAAATTCTTGAACACTTTGACAATCATTCTCAAAAAGCTATCATTAAAGTCTTTGCAAGTTAAACGATATTCGATGGTCTTTTTTTCCTTTTTATATGGAACCTCATTTTTCGACAAATAGAAATCGATGCCATCAACTTGTTCCAAGACATAATCGTCCAACGAGAAATCCGTCAGATATTCATTTTGTGATGCATCAGCCTTGGCATCAACCAAAACCTTTTTTTGCCCCGTTGATTCATCATATTGTTCCACCTTTACCAAAGTTCCATTTTCATATTTCAGGTAATGCTTCATCCGCTTTCCCGTTGTCGATTCAAATGTCCATTCCTTTTCGGGATTGCCATCCTTGTCAAAATAGGCTTCAAGAATCAGAAAAACATTTTCCGGTCTGTAAGAACTCCTGAAATTAAACACCGATTTACCGACCATGTGGTCATTTTCCACTTGACCAGCAATATCCACATAACATTCATCACAGCAGACAGCACACAAAAAATCGCCAGTTCTGACATCATCCACATATTTAAATATAGCATATTTGGTGTTATACGCAGGATTTTCAACTAATTGTCCTTTATTATTCAACATTATGCCACCGCCATTGGTAAAAGTCCAAAAGCCGTTCTTTTTTCCGTCCTTATAATCACCTTCGATGATATATTTATAAATTCCGCCTGTGTATCCCACACAAGTGAAATCAAATTTTCCATCCTTCACACGGTCACCTTGCGGGTTCAAGTAATATTCATAGGTTGCATCACCATTGGTTTCACCAGGCTTATAATCGCCGGTATGTTCCAAGACTATCACCGGAATATCGTCCGGCAAAGTCATTGTGCCCGTATAAGATTCCTTTTTCTGCGCAAAAGCGGCAGAGGCCATCGCCTGCAACAGTACGAGCAGAACAATTGCTACAGCTTGGCTCAAATTCATTTGTTTGTTTTCCATTACTTTATGATTTTGAAATTAAGTTGCAAAAATATAGACCTATAGGTCAACTTTTTATCCATTTATCTTGTTGATTTTATGTTCTTTTTAATTCCGCCAACGGGTTGTTTTAGTAATCTTTCTGACATATTAAATCATTTAAATTTTCTCTTTCTCATACTTGTTTTCACAGCCACAGGCGAAACGGTTGCAAACAGCAACACAAAACCATAATCTGCTCCAACAATAACGAAACAAGCAGCAACTCTGCTTTTCCGTGGCAAAATTACTGCTTGTTTTCTGACTAATCTATATACGTATATAGCAGTTTTTCTGAAAATTATCCGGCGAGCATCTCCTTCATTTTCTCCTCCCAAAACGACTTCCTGCTGCCGTCTTTGTCGCCGTAAAATGTGTTGAGCTGAGTCTTCAGGATATTGCCATTGAATGCGAGTCCATCCTTATTTAGAAACACCTTATCTATTGAACTCCAAGGAATTGGCGTTTTATTTTCAATTTTCTTTTTCTCACGACCTTCGACTTTCATGTCATTCAGAAACACAAACAGCGCACCTAACATCCGCGCGAACTCCACGTTCGACAACGATGTCTGCCACGCCTTTTCATAATTCTCATTCCTTGTGATAAACTTCTGTTTCTCGGCGTTTTCCATGAAACGACGAAACATCATACGGGAAATTTCAGTCTTGACGTCGTTGCCCGACCTTGAGAATCTTATCTTGCTGACAAGTTCATCATAACATTCATTTGTAAAAGCGGTCTCGTCGTTCAGTTTCTTGCATGGCATGTTTTTTGAAACGAACTTCTCCCCTTTCAGGTAACGCCCGAACACATTTCTTATAATGGTAATGGCGCGGACACCGACCTCCCTGATGTCTTCGTCTTCGCCGAGCGAAATCCAGAAAAGCCAATAGGTCTGGTCGTTGGCGTTGTCGGTCATTTTGAAACGGTGAGAGAAGTCTTTTTTCGGGAAAGTGTTGTTGAGGACGGTGCAGAGTTCGGCTTTCACATTGCGCCAGTCATCGCGGAACTGTTTGATCTCCTCGGAATGGTCGTGTCCTTTGAGAGTTATTCCGCGGCAACCGTAATAAATGCCCTCGCTTGGCCTGCGTGTGTGATATTCAATGAGAAACTGATACATCCGATGGCCGTCGTCGCTTTTTATCGAGAACGGATTATAGCACAGATGTTCGGGCAAATCGACACAAGGAACGGAGGCGTGCAACTCTTCGCGCGTGCCGAGTTCGAGCATCTTATCCTCATAAAACTCAGACGCTTCCGCAATGAACTTGTTGCAGTAGTAATCGTTGGATTCGTCGGAAAACGGTATTAAAGTCGGTACGTTATTCATACATGACATTTTTCGCTGCAAAAATAAAAATATTTTTTGTCGCCCATGTCAGCACAAGGCGCACCTTTTTATTATTTTTGAAAAAAATTTTAAAACAGATCAAGAAATTAATTGAAGAAAAAGGCTGTTCCGACAAGGTTTCCGTTGATAATGAATAAAAATTGGTTATTGAGGTCGCATTTGCCGGAACAGTTTTCGAGATAATGTTCGCTTTCACCGAGACTGGGGAATTGGTTATTTTCCTTTGCCAGAAAGACCATTTCATCAGAAGTGGCAGAAGCAAAAACATAATCAGAAAATTGGCGAAGACGCTTGATATCAAATACCAGAGACTTGAATACACCCTACAGATAGTATTCAAAAAAGACGTGGATGTGGCTGAGGAAATCAAGAAAATAATCTTGAAAATGATTTAATATCAGGACATTAAGTCAAAAACCGCGACATATAATCAGCTTCAGACTTTTGCATTTTAATTTCAGAGAACATTTTTTTACATTTTATTCAGTTTGAATGAAAAATTTTGTATCTTTGCGCCGCTTTTCGAAGCATCGGGGCATGGTGCAGTTGGCTAGCATTCTTGCATGGGGTGCAAGCGGTCGCCCGTTCGAGTCGGGCTGCTCCGACAAAACATTGAAGGTCATTCGGGAACGGATGGCCTTCTTTGTTTTTCCTGAAATAAATCTTGTTTGAGAAATTCTTTTTTTCGTAAATTTGCGCATTTAAAAAATTCATTTCCGCATGAAAAAGAAATTACTCCTCTTATTAATATGCGTCCTGCCTCTGATGATTTCGGCGCAGGAGAAACAACGCAAAGTGAGCGGCGACATCACTGCGCAAGGCGTTTTAGGCTACAACACCACATGGAGATGGTACGGCGGCGGCGACATCAAAGGTGCGCTGCATCTTGACAAAATCGATTTTCATCTTGATTTTGAAGGACTTTCGTCAAACGTGTTCTCAATAGGACTCACCGCAAGTCCGTATTTCGACGTGTGTGAAAACGGACAGGTCTTCCTTGACGGGACGCTTCATTCGAGGATTTTTTCGAGGGACAAGGCATACGAATTTGTTTATTCCGGAAGCGCGGGTTACAGGATGAGGCATTTTTCCGTGCAAGTCGGCATCTTCGCTAAAATCATCGATGCCATCGGCCGCGACTGGCATTCCGTTGACAATTACATAGTTGAACCTTTCAACGTGCTTTGGCGTGTGGCCGCAAGCATAAAAGGTTTCGGCAACCCGTGGGACGTTTACTTCGTCGGGGCGAACTACAACGAGTTTGAATACGAGCGCGTCTGGCAGCCGATATTCACTGTTGGCGGCCGCGCCTCGTTGAACGAAAAACTCAGCATCGTCGCCGAAGCCACACTGAAACCGACAGGAATGTTCCACCTCGACGCCACATTCTACGCTGCCTGGCTCAAAGCCGGCGTCAAATACAAATTCTAATCTTTAAAACAAAACTGACCGAAATGAAAAACAAAACCATACTCTTGGCAGCCATCATGTTTCTGATGACCTCATGCAGCAAAGACAACAACCTCGACATGCTCGGAATGTTCACCTCAATTTCCGCCTCGTCAAACGAACGTTTCAAACAATCGAAGGAATATAATGAAAGTCACGGATACGACAAAGTCATTGTAAATCAAGATGATTACAGACTTTACGTGATGAGCGACTCGCATATAGATTTCTCAACCAACAACCTTGACGCCTTTGTCGAAACGTATCTGTCGGATGCCGGCGCCGCACCGTTCGCGCTGCATCTCGGCGACCAGATAAACGCTTCAAAACACTGGAATTACTATGCGGAACACGTGCAGCCAATCTTTGATGCCGACAGGACGCTATATCACGCACTCGGCAACCACGACATTTACTATGACCAATGGAATGAATTCAGAAACCGCTGGCACACAGCCACTTACTGGTTTGAGGTGATTACACCTTCCGGAATGAAAGACATTTTCATCTGTCTTGATTCGGCCAACGGGACGCTCGGCACCGACCAGCGCGACTGGCTCGAAGAACTTCTGAAAGAGAAATCACAGTCAGGTTACAGAAATATCATCATTTACACGCACACTCATTTCTTCAAGAAAGACACATCGCAAGGCCACACGAGCAACTTCACGATGGAGGAGACATACGACCTGACGGAGCTGTTTTCAAAATATCACGTCAGCATAGTTTTGCAGGGGCATTCGCACAGCCGCGACTTCACCACCTTCAAAGGCGTTGAATATCTGCGTGTTGACGCAATTGAAGACCCGGCGGAAAAGGCATTTTACACAATTCTCACTGTCGGCGACAAAATTGAATACGATTTTGTGAGAGTGAATTAATTTTTTTTAAATATTTGAAAGTCGAATAAATAATATAGTAAATTTGCAAAAATTTAAATGTTGAAATATGAAGTCAAACGGTAATTACGATTGGAAGTTCTCGACCATCGGCGGCGTGACACGCGTGAACATCGACTGCGGTGAAGACATCGCTCACCTCGACGAACTCGACCAGAAACTGTGGACAACATTGAGTTGCCCGATAAACGATCTTGAAATAGACGCCAAGACCATGCAGATGCTCGACACCAACGGCGACGGGAAAATCCACGTCAACGAGGTGATTGAGGCCTCTAAATGGCTCATCAAAATCGTCAAGAATCCTGATGTCCTGACAAAGCGCGAGTCGGAATTCAACCTTTCCGACTTTAACCAGGAGACAGAAGAAGGCAAGAAACTTTACGAGTCAGCCTTGCAAATCGTTGAGAATCTCGGACACGGCAAAGACAAGATCACTGTCGCCGACGTCTCCGACAGCCTGGCCATCTTCGCGAAGACACGCTTCAACGGCGACGGCATCATCACCGCCAACTCCACCGATGACGACGGTCTGAAAGCCATCATCGGCAATATCATCGGCATGGCGGGCAGTGCCACCGACCGCAGCGGCGACCCCGGCGTCAACACCGGCCACATCGAGAAATTCTACGCCGACCTCGCCGACTTCACGGCATGGAAAGAAGCGGGTGAAGCAGGAAAAGACGGCATCTTCGTCTATGGCGACAACACCGCCGCCGCGACAGCCGCCATCGACGCCATCAAGACAAAACTCGACGACTACTTCATGCGCTGCAAACTCGCAGCCTTCGACGCCGGCAGCACCACCGCACTTGATGTCTCAACAGCGAAAATCGGCGAGATAAGCAACAAAAACCTCTCGGAATGCAACGACGAGATCTCGACATATCCGCTCACTCACGTCAATGCCGAGATGAAACTCATGCTCAACGCCGGAATCAACCCGGCATGGAAAGCCGCTTTCAACAACCTCAAGACATTGGTATTCAACGTCGAATATCCCGAAGCAGAGTTCATCACCGAGGAACAATGGGATGCGGTGCAAGCTAAAGTCGGGGCTTACAGAGCTTACATGGCGGCGAAGAAAGGCGAAAACGTCGAAGGCCTCGGCTACGACGCAGCCAAGGCGTTGCTCGACAACAACCGCAAGGCCGAGCTTCTTGAAATCGTCGCACAAGACCTGGCTCTCGAATCGACAGCCAACTCCATCGACACGGTAAACAAATTCATGCATCTCTACAGAGATTTCTTCACTGTTCTGAAGAACTTCGTGACATTCTCTGACTTTTATTCACGCGACAGGAAAGCCATCTTCCAGGCCGGAACGCTTTACATCGACCAGCGCAGCTGCGACCTCTGCTTCAAGGTCACTGACATGGGCAAGCAGACGGCGGGTGCGGGTCTGAGCAACATGTTTATCGTCTATTGCGACTGCACATGCAAGAGCAAGCCTGCCAAGATGACCATCGGAGTTGTCATCACTGACGGCGACATCGGAAACATCAGGGTCGGCAAGAACGCCATCTTCTACGACCGCGACGGTTTGGACTGGGACGCCACCATCATCAGCATCATCGACAACCCTATCAGCGTGCGCCAGGCGTTCTGGACACCGTACCGCAAGCTCGGTGACTTCATCGAGAAGACCATCAACAAGAATGCGGAGGCCAAAGACGCCGAGGTGATGGGCAACCTCACCGCAAAGGTGGAAGGCACCGGCGACGCTTCCGCACCGAAACAGCCTTTCGACATGACAAAATACGTGAGCATGTTCGCAATGGTCGGCGTGGCGGTAGGCGCTGTGGGCGGCGCCTTGGCCTTGTTGGTTGATTCAATCCAGAAACTTCATTGGTGGCAGTTGATTATCGCCATTGTCGGAATATTGTTGGTCATCTCCGGCCCTGCCATGATAAAGGCGTGGCTCAAGCTCCGCAAACGCAATCTCTCGCCGCTGCTCAACGCCAACGGCTGGGCTGTCAACGCGAAAGTGCTTGTCAACGTGCGCTTCGGCGAGACCCTGACGCACATCGCCAAATATCCTATCGTGAAAATGAAAGACCCGTTCGTGAAAAAGATGCCGGTCTGGAAGAAGATATTGCTCTGGTTGGCGGCCATCGTCGTCGTAGCAGGCATAGTGTATTTCTGCATCCCGAAGGAGAAACGCCCGTTCTGGCCACAGCCCGAAGTGGTGGTGGAGACACCTGTCGAAGCACCAGCCGAAGAACCTGTTGCAGAGGAAGTCACACCTGTCGAAGAGACACCGGCGGAGGCAACAGTTGACGAACAAATTTAAATAGTTGATAAATTATAAACAAATTGCCAAGCCGGAGCGGAGAAATCTGTTCCGGCTTTTTTAAAAAGTTTGTTCAATGTATTGATATTTATTACTAACTTTGCTGAAATTTTAAAAATTAAACGTCTATGAAGAAACTTTTACTTATGATGTTGCTGGCCGGCTTCACATTAGGGGCGGCGGCGCAAGATGGCAGGACCATCAAACAGAGGAAAACACAGAAGGAAATCATCGAGAAAGTGATGGCTTCCAGAAATGAGACATCAGGAGACCAATCTTTCAATCAGCAGGTTGACTCCATCGCCAACATCGATGTCTGGTCGAAGATGTGCTACAAATACGAGATGGACTGGAAAGGCCGCGTGCATTCAGAAATCCAATATCAGGAATTTGAAGACTTCCCGATGCAGGCGACGGAAAAGGCCGTCATGGATTATGAGACGAGCGAAGCGTTGCCAAACCTCTACGGCTACTATTGGGAAAACGGCGAATGGACCGAAGGATGGAAAGAAGTCTATACTTTTGACGAAAACGGCGACGCCATCTTGTGGCAACAACTTGACAAACAGACAATGGACAGCGTCTGGTGGAACGTGACATATTACAACGAAATGACTTACGATGAGAATCACAACATGCTCACAAACATTTCATATATGTTCGACATGTGGACTGGTTCAGGCTATTTCGTTGAAGGCAAGGAGGTTTACGAATATGACGAGAACAATTTTGTGACGGCGATGGAAAGCTGGTATTTCGACTCATACGAGACAAACGACTGGGTCCTCAGCTCAAGGACGGAATACGTCCGTATGCCAAACGGCGACTATTCGGAATATACGAGCTATTCGTATTATACCGGCGAGCCGTTGATTGACAGCAAGATCGTGAAGGATTTCAACGAACAGGGAGCTGTTGAGGTATATCATTATTTCAACAATGTCGAATCAAAAGGATTGGTCGAGACACAAAGATACACAGCCACCTTCCTCGAAGACGGCCTGACAATGAGCGAATATCTCATTGAAGACTACTGGATGAACGAGGTCCTCGAACCGTACATCAAGGCCGTTTATTCATACGACGCAAACGGCAACCGCGAGACCGTTGACAACTTCGTATGGAACGCTTCTCTCTCCGACTGGGATGAGACCACTCTGATGACATGGGAATATGACAACGAGATCGCCGCCGGCGAGGTCCTCGGTCACGACTATGTATGGAACAGATTCGGATGTACACCGATGTATAATTCGCTTGAGATGACCATTCCTGTTTACAACAGATGGGACAGATATTCATACGAGACCGAAGACGGCGCGACGGTCTGCGAGGCGTTTTACATCAACTGGAGTTCTGTTTCAGAGAACGAAATCGAACTTGAAAACCTCAACGTCAGCGGTCTTGAAGGCAAGATCCGCTACAACGGCGAAGCCGCCAACATCGGCGTTTTCGACATGACAGGACGCTGCGTGGCGACACGCACCAACGTCGAAAGCTGCGACATCATGCTCAACGCTGGAGCTTACGTCGTGAGAGTCGGCGACAGAGCGGCGAAAGTCGTTGTGAGATAAGAGAGGAAAGTTAAAAGAGAAAAGTTAAAAGAGAAAAGTTAAAAGAGAAAAGTTAAAAGAGAAAGCGGAGCGACGAAAATCCATCGTCGCTCCGCATTTTTTCAATCACGTTCTTAAAACGTCGTTACAGTGCGATTACTTGTTGCACTTCTTGCATTCGCAGGTGATGGCTTTGTAAGCGAGACCGGCGAGACCGGCGCCGACGAGCGGTGCGACGATGAAGAGCCAGAGATGGCTGAGTGCCGAACCGCCGGCGAAGATGGCCGGAGCGATGGAACGGGCCGGGTTGACCGACGTGTTGGTCAGCGGGATGCTGATGAGGTGGATGAGAACGAGGGTCAGACCGATGGCGAGACCGGCGAACTTACCGTTTTCGTGACGGCTGTCGGTGACACCGAGGATGACCATCAGGAAGATGAACGTCATGACGGCTTCAGTGATGAAAGCGCCGCAGGCGTTGATGTTCCAGTAGTTGGCACCGCAATTCGCCAAATCCTGACCGTAGTCGTTGGCGGCGAAAGTGCCGAGGTCGATGTTGCCGCAGCTGCCGATGGCGGCGATGATTGCGACGGCGATGATGGCACCGGCGACCTGAGCCACCCAATAAGTGAGCATCTCCTTGAATGTCATGCGACCATTAGCCCATACACCAAAGCTGACCGCCGGGTTGAGATGTGCGTCCGAGATGTGGCCGATGCCGTAAGCCATGGCGATGACGGTTAAACCAAAAGCGATGGAGACACCAAGGAATCCAAAAGCCCTGCCGGCGAAAACAGCTGTGCCGCAACCGCCGAGGACGAGAACGAACGTGCCGAACAATTCGGCGAAGAATTTGTTACAAGTCTTTATAACTTTTTGAATTTTAATTAGTTAATTATTAAATTGTAATAGTTTAATTAGAATTTTTTATCATTTATAAATCATTACATCAGTTTTCAAAATGATGTGCAAAATCTGTATCTCCCGCTTCCCAACGTCTTGATTTTGTGTCCGTTCTTGTTCGGAATCCAGACCTCGGCTTCGGTGTTGGCAGGGATGGTGATGCCCCACTCGAAACGGTTTCCGTCGCGCCGCCAGTTGCTTTCGATACGGCCCGAGACTGATTCGTATGAACAGTTCACAAAGTCAAGTCCGTCAATAGGATAAGGTTTCAGCTGAATCTTTTTGTAACCCGGCTCGAGTGCTTTGAGGCCGCCGAGGCATTCGTATTCCCAGATTATCAGGTCGCCGAGGAGCATCACGTGGTTGCCGGAGTTCATCGCGGGGTCGGCGGTGTTGCCGTTCCACAGTTCCCAGATGGTGGTGGCGCCGTTGCGCACCATGTAACCCCAGCTCGGATAGGTGTCGTTGGTGGCTATCTTCAAGGCGAGGTCGCCGCGGCCGTGTTCGGTGAGGGTACGCATGAGGAATTGAATGCCGACAACGCCTGTCGAGACGTGACCGTCGTGCATGTCTTCGGTGCGCTCCACGAGGTTCTCGAACACATCGTCTTCACGGCCTTCCGGCACCATCCCGAAATACAAAGGCAGGATGTTGGCGGTGACGGTGTTGTTGGCGTATCTCCAGATTTGATGGTTCAGATATTTTGCGTTGTAAGCCTCCGTCGAGGCGGCGACTTCATTCCTGAAATACTCGACATCGTCAGTGAAACCTGACATTTCGGCGAACTTCGCCATGATGTTCGAGAGATAACAGTAATAAGGTGTCGCGATGATTTCCGCCCGCGTCTTGCGGTTCTTGTCTTTCGAGTGAATCAGCTCCGGCGACTCC
>JAKSMW010000034.1 GCA_024400395.1 Bacteroidales bacterium | reverse complement strand
CGGGCGGCAACGGCGGAGCTGCGGTGATCAAGCCGACACCGAAGTTCACCGTCGCAGACGGCAAAACGGTGGAGTTCTCGCCGGGCAACCTGTACTGGGACGGCACGGAAAGAAAGTTCAGGTTCGAGGCGAACCAGTGGGATTTCCAGCTTGGTGTAAAAAATGTAGATGAGTGGGGTTCTGGTGAATGGGAACCCTCTCACGTGATTCACTTCTACTGGAGCAATACGACGGACTGGCAGACACCAGACAAGGAGCCGTACGCGGCGAATTATTCATTTAGTACGCAGAAAACGGATGACGTGTTCTTCACGGAGGCCCCTGGCTTCCAGGTGGAAGGCGAGGATGCCGGCGCATGGCGCACACTCAGCAGAGCCGAGTGGAACTACCTTTTGGGCTTTGACCCTGAGCAATGGGGACAGACTGACGATTACGGCAGGCCAGGCGCCAAGGCCAAGAGCGCGTGGAAGGATCTTGGCGGCGGTGTAAGCGGCTTTGTCATCCTTCCTGACGACGCGGACGCCTCGGTGATGGAAAGCATAACGGAGACGTCAGACCTCGCCACCCACGGCGCTGTCTTCCTCCCTGCCGCAGGCTGCCGCTACGGTACGGACGTGAACGCTGTCGGCTCGGGCGGCAACTACTGGTCGAGTACTCCCAACGAGGCCTACGAGGACTTCGCGTACGGCATGTACTTCGATTCGGGCGATGTGTACACGGACAACGTCTCTCGGTACAGCGGGAGCGCCGTTCGCCTCGTGCGAGACGTCAAGTAGTTCTCTTGCATGAATTACCTTCCCCCGAGGGGGGGGACGGAAATCACAACGAAAGAAAAGGTCTCACTTCGTTTCCGGAGTGGGACCTTTTCTTTGAGAGTTGAGAGTTGAGAGTGGCTGGCTGCCATGTCAAATCCCTAATGGGATTAATTCCGCCAACGCGTTTTAGAATTATTTTGAATTTAAAAAATATATTGTTTGAACTTTTTTATCCGAAAACAGATTCTAATTTTTAAAATTAAAAAAATAAATTATGGACACAGCTGTATCATATCTTGGACTTAAATTGAAGAACCCGATTGTTGTGGGAAGTTCAACATTTACTGGAACAGTGGATGGCATAAAGCGCTGTGCGGAAGCCGGCGCCGGTGCTGTCGTGCTGAAATCAATTTTCGAGGAGCAGATTCTCGCAGATATTAAAAAGGAGGAGGGATATACCGACCTTTATATGTCGAATCCCGACGCTGACGTTTACATGAAGACTTTCCTTCGCGGGAATGAGATTTCAATTTATGAAAAACTTATCCGTGAAGCAAAGGAAACCGTTGATATTCCGATCATTGCAAGTATCAACTGCACCGACAAGGGCGAATGGATCTCTTTTGCGAAGGAGTTTGAAAATGCCGGTGCCGACGCTCTCGAACTGAACATCGCAGTCTCTCCGTTCAACAGGGAGATTACTTCAAAAGACATTGAAGATGAAGTTGTTGCGATTTTCAGCGAGGTCAAGAAAAATGTAAGGATACCGGTTTCGGTAAAGCTCGGAAATCATTTCACGAACATCGGGAACCTTGCGTTCCGCCTGTCGATGGCGGGTGCGGCCGGACTCGTGCTTTTCAACCGTTACTACAATCCGACAATCGACATCGAGACGATGAAAGTCGTGTCTGGCACTGCGCTTTCTGTCGAAGAGGAAAACAGCGACACACTGCGTTTGATAAAAATTTTGTCATCAGATGGCATTTCTTGTGAACTTTCCGCCTCGACAGGTGTTCATACAAGCGAAGATGTCGTCCGTCAGCTGCTCGCAGGAGCCGCGACGGTGCAGGTCTGCAGTACGTTGTATAAAAACGGAGTAGGTTACATTTCGGAACTTGTCAACGGACTTGAAGCATGGATGAAAAAACATAACTTCAACAGCATCGATGAGTTCAAAGGGAAATGCAGTGCGCCTGAAGACATAAAAATTTTTGAAAGATTGCAATATTTAAGAAGAAACAACGATTTGAATCTTTGAACTTTTTAATCTTAAAATATAAAAATTATGGAAAAGTACGTATGTGATGTCTGCGGTTACGTTTATGACCCGCAAATCGGCGATCCGGACAACGGTATCGCACCAGGAACACCTTTTGAAAAATTGCCGGAAGACTGGAGCTGCCCGCTGTGCGGCGTAAGTAAAGATCAATTTTCAAAAGAATAAGTAAATCAACGCATTATGGACACAAATGCCCTTTTCAAAATTGGATACGGTTTGTATGTCCTGACGACAAACTACGACAACAAGGACAACGGCTGCATCATCAACACGGTGCAGCAGGTGACAGACAACCCGCTTCGTCTTTCGATTGTCGTGAACAAAAACAACCACACGCACGACCTCATCTTTGACTCGTGCGTGTTTAACGTCAATGTGCTGACCACCGAGACCCCGTTTGAGGTGTTCAAGCATTTTGGATTTCAGTCAGGGAAAAATGTAAACAAATTCGCCGATTGCAAAGAAGAACTTCGTGCGGTGAACCATGTCTTGTATCTTCCGAAATACATAAACGCATATTATGCCTGCCATGTTGTGAAGACAATTGACCTTGGAACTCATACGATGTTCATTGCGGATATTATTGATGCTCAGACGATTAACGATAAGGAATCTGTCACCTACGACTATTATCAGAAGAACATCAAGCCGAAAAAAGAGGTTAAGAAAGGCTGCTGGGTGTGCCGCATCTGCGGTTACGTCTATGAAGGCGACCCGCTGCCCGACGACTTCATCTGCCCGATTTGCAAGCATGGCAAAGAAGCCTTTGACAGGAAAGAATAGATAGGATAAAATAACACAAAATGAATATTAATTTAGCTGAAAACATCTTTTATGTCGGTGTGAACGACCGTCGCACGGAACTTTTTGAGAACCACATGGAACTGCCCAACGGCGTTTCATATAACTCATATCTCATTGTTGACGAAAAGGTTACGCTCATCGACCCTGTCGAATCGGGATTCATGGCGCAGTATCTTTGCCAGATAAAAAATATCATCGGCGACCGGAAAGTCGATTATCTCATTGTGAACCACGATGAGCCTGACCACAGCGGCTCCGTCGGTGTCGTCATCAGAGAGTGGCCTGAAGTGACGGTCGTCGGCAACGCCAGGACTTTCGGGCCTTTGGAGAATTATTACGGTCCGATCGCCAACAAGAAAATCGTAGCCGACGGCGAAATACTGAACACGGGGAAACACAATTTTCAGTTTTTCACCACCCCGATGTGTCACTGGCCGGAGTCGATGGTGACATACGAACAGACGACGAAAATCGTTTTCTCCAACGACGCTTTCGGTGGTTTCGGGGCGTTGAACGGCTGCATCTTCGACGATGAGGCGAACCTCGGTTTCTACGAAGACGACATGCGCCGTTACTACGCCAACATTGTCGGTAAGGTCGCCGTCTCTGCTTTGAAGGCGATTCAAAAAGTAGGGCCGTTGGATATCAAGATGTTAGCTCCGTCGCACGGTCTTGTCTGGAGAAAGAACCTCGCATGGGTTCTCGACCGTTACGTCGCATGGAGCAAGCACGACAGCAAGGAAGGCGTCGTCATCGTTTATGGCTCGATGTACGGCAACACTGGTCGCATGGCCGACATCATCGCCCGCGGCGTGGCGGAAGCCGGAGTCAGAGATATCAAGGTTTATGATGTCTCAAAGACAGAAACATCGTTCATTATCAGTGACATCTGGAAATACAAAGGTGTGGTTCTCGGTGCTTGTTCGCATTACGGTAGCATTTTTCCGAACATGATGCTTCTTCTCCACGAACTCGCCGAGTTCAAGCCGCAGAACAAAATTTACGGTCTGTTCGGCGGCGCGACATGGAGCGGCGGCGGCTTGAAGGTCTTGAAAGAGACAGCCGAGAGCTGTAAATGGAACGTCATCGGCGAGAACGTCGAGGTGAAAGGTGCTCCGATAAAAGCCGAAGACATAGAAAGATTGTACAGTCTCGGCAAAGAGATTGGAGAAGCGGTGAAGTAATCACGCAGAATGAATTACAAGCAGAAATAACGGAATTTGATTTTTCCGTTATTTCTGTCGTTTTTATAATATGATATAAATATATGAAAATGAAGACTATAGCGTTAGTGGCGCACGATGCCAAGAAAAAAGACCTTTTGGACTGGGTCACGAAGCATGCTGACAAGCTTCGCGGAAATGAATTTTATGCGACGGGAACAACAGGCAAGATGTTGTCATCGGTTCTTGGCGACATCCATTGCCTGAAGAGCGGTCCGCTTGGCGGCGACCAGCAACTCGGCGCGTTGATTTCCGAAGGGAAGATCGATTACTTGATTTTCTTCTGGGATCCGATGACGAGCCAGCCGCACGATGTCGATGTGAAAGCGTTGTTGAGACTCAGTGTGTTATACGACATCCCGTCTGCCTGCAACCGCGCTTCCGCCGATTTCATGATCTCATCCATGCTTTTCGGCAATGAATACACGCCCGAATTGCATGATTATTCAGATTATCTCAACCGGAACATCTGATTGAGATTTCATGCGGAACGGTTAGTGCAAAGGTGACGTTTTTTCGGTGTGAAGTTCCCGTCAGCGTGTCAGCAGTGTGCCGACGAGAGTTGCGGCGATGCAGATTACAAGTGAGATTCCCATGTAAAGCACCGCAATTCCCGTTTGTCCGCCTTGGAACAGTTTTAGTATTTCGGAGGAGAATGTCGAGAATGTGGTGAAGCCGCCGCAGAACCCTGTGACGAGCAGCAGTTGTATTGTGTTGTTCGGATTTCTGCTTAAGTAACCGATAATCAATCCGATACAAAGGCAGCCGATGAGGTTTGCGGTCATTGTGTGAATGGGGAAACCGCCGAGGCTGTCTTTGCATTTCGACAGAAGTTGTGAAACCAAATATCGTCCTGTGCAGCCGAAGCCGCCGCCGAGGAAAACGAGAAGAATGTTTTTGAGCATATATTTATCAAGTTAATAATCAATTAAATAAATCGTCCATTGTGGTGATGTTTTGGGCAACAGCCGACCTGCAAAAATATTCAATTTCACCATACAAATACACGTTTTGGGGCGAAATCGATGGAATTTTTTATCGGTTTCGCCCGAAATATCAATGGTGAAAGATTTTTATACGAAAGGATTGAAATAATCTCGAACAAAACCATTCTTTTTTTGTTTTACCGTTACAAAAAACAACAATACTATGTTTGAATTACCTAAATTACCTTATCAGAATGATGCGTTGGAACCGCATATTTCTAAAAAAACCGTTGAATTTCATTACGGGAAGCACCATGCTGCTTACGTTAAAAATCTTAATGCATTGATTGCCAATACTCAATTTGAAAAGATGAATCTCGAAGGAATCGTGAGAAATTCCGATGGCGCAATTTTCAACAATGCAGCGCAGGTGTGGAATCACACTTTTTATTGGAACTGTCTCGTCCCGGCTGACAAGGCGAAGACGAAGCCGTCGGGCAAGCTGATGAAAGTCATCGAACGCGATTTCGGCGGCTTCGACGACTTCAAGGAGAGTTTCATGAAACAAAGCGTGTCGCTTTTCGGTTCCGGCTGGACATGGCTTGTCAGCGATGACAACGGAAAGCTGTCGATACTTCGCACCGACAACGCAAAGAATCCATTAACAATGGAGAACACGACCCCTCTGCTGTGCTGCGATGTGTGGGAACATGCCTATTATCTTGATTATCAGAATGTAAGAGCCGACTACCTCAAAGAATTCTGGCACATCATCAATTGGAGTTTTGTTGAGAAGAATTACTCTTCTTGCCAAGGATGATCAACATTACACCGGAAAGAATCAAAACGATGCCGCCGGCAAGTCGAAGCGTGAAAGCCTCCTTGAAGACGAAGATGCCGATCATGACAGCTGTCAACGGTTCAAGGGCGCCGAGGATTGCCGACGGTGTCGAGCCTATGTCACGGATTGAGACCGTCAGCAGCATCAATGCCATGATTGACGGGACGATGGCGAGCATCAAAGCGAACCCGTATTGCCGAGGTGTCGTCAACAGCATCAGGTGCGTCTCCGGCTTGAAGAACGAATGAATTATTATGCAGGAAACGCAGAACAAAAGCACGTAAAATGTCAGTTTTATCGACGGCATTTTTATTTGTGTTCTGTTGATAATCACTATGTAAATGGCGTATGTCAGCGATGAGACCATAACCAAAATGACACCGACGGCGTTGAGCGTCCCTTTCCCGTTCGCTCCGTTCAGCATGAATATTCCGGCGAAAGCAAGAAGTATCGATGAAACCGTCACCCAAGTCAGTTTCTCCTTGAAACATACTGTCATGATGAGAGCGACCATCATCGGATAGACAAACAGAAGCGTTGATGCGATTCCGGCATCCATGTGTAAGAAGCTGGAATACAATGTCATAGACGATGCGGCGAATAAAATTCCGAGCGATGCCAAGATCCCGAATTCTCTTTTTGTGATTTTAAATGACATCTTTTTAACGAGCATTATCATGCCCAAAATAATCATCGCTATTCCGAAACGGTGTGCCAAAACGGTGTTTGTGTTTATTCCGTCGGCGTATAAAAACTTCGCTCCCAGCGGGTTGGTGCCGTAACACACCGCCGCCACGACACCTGCAATAGTGCCTTTAACCTTGCTGTTCATTTAGTTAGCTTAAAAACTCCTCAACGTTTCTAACCACGATGCCGAGTCGAAGCTCGAATGCCTCGCGTGTTGCGAATCCGATGTGCGGCAGCAGCATTGTGTTAGGTGCCGTCAAAAGCGGGTTGTCGTTTTTGAGTGGCGGCTCGCCGTCATAGACATCGAGTGCTGCTCCGGCAATTGTTCCGTTTTTCAGGGCTTCAGCGAGGTCGTTCGTGTTGACGACCGGTCCGCGGGCGGCGTTCACGATGACAGCTGATTTCTTCATCAAGGCGAAATCCTTGGCTGTCAGGAAGTCGCGGGTCTCGTTGTTGAGCGCGATGTGCAATGCCACAATGTCTGACTCTTTGAGCAACGTTTCTTTATCGACGAACGTCACGCCCGGAACTTGTTTTGCGGTGCGGTTCCATGCTATGACGCGGCATCCGAAGGCCTGCGCCAACGCTGCAGTGCGTTGTCCGATGGCTCCCATCCCGATGATGCCGACGGTCTTTCCTGCGATTTCGCGTCCCGGAAGTATGGCCGGGCCTTGGCAGCTGCGTGTCACCCTGTCATTTTCAATGACGTGACGGTAAAGACCAATCATCATGCAGATTGTCTCTTCCGCAACGGCTTCGGTCGAATAACCGGCGGCGTTTTTCACCAAGATGTTGCGGCGTCTGCATTCGTCCATGTCGATGTGGTCGAGACCTGTAAAGGCTATCGACAGCATTTTGAGATTCGGGCAGGCATCGAAGAAATCCTTGCGCAACGGCATGTTGCTCTCCACTATGATGTCGGCTCCGTCGGCACGTTCTATGTTCAGTTCAGGTCTCCTGTCTGGATAAACCACAACCTCATGACCTTGTTTCTTTAAATTAACACATTCATTCTCAATGGCTTCTACAGAAAGTCCGAGCGGCTCCAAAAAGACTATTTTCATATTCTACTTTTTTAATGTTTCAAATTGCAAAAATAGTCTTTTTTTGACATGCCAGGACCGTTTCAACCATAAAAAACAAGGATGAAATGTAAGTAGGAAGGGGATAAGTTATATTGCTTCGGGCAATAAATCCAGAACATGAAAAATTAAAACTGTATTAAAATTACGATAAAAACCAATAAACCAATGATATTGTCATTTATGAAACATTATTGCTTATGGATGGACGGAGAATCCACAAACGGTCCATGACATGTCTTCAATTATTCTATTCCGCAGACTGTTGCTCCTCGTCTGTGCTCGCCCAGTCGATGATCATGAATTCGTCAATGACGATGTCTGTGTAATATTTCTTCGTCTTTTCATTCTTGTCCTCGTACAGCCTGGTCTGAATGTGCCCGTCTAACGCAATCCGCTTGCCCTTGCGCACAAATTTCTCAACCATTTCAGCTGTCGCGCCCCACGCCACGATGTTGTGCCACTGCGTCTCCTCAACAAGCTCATGCTTCTCGTTATAGTGTCTGTCGTTTGTGGCTAAACTGAATCTCGCCATCTTGCGGCCTTCACCGCCAAATACCTTAATCTCCGGGTCGCTACCAGGACGACCAATTAATTGTACCGAATTTCTTAAAGTTCCCATAATTTATTCTTTTTATTTCTTTGAACGATGCAAAGGTATCACAACCTGAAAAACTATCCGTAATAAAAACGGATAATCTTTTTACACTTTGTTAAAATATTGATAATAGGTATTTTATAAAATTTTATTATGCATTTTTGCAAAAATAAAATGTTAATAATTATTTAATAAAATTTTAACATTTTGAGTTTTAGGAAAATAAAAAATCAATAATATGGAAAAAACAAGAAGTTAAAATGCTGTAAATAACACAATTACGTGTCTGTCACAATGTGAATAAATGTTTACAAAACAGACTTTTTCAAGAGTTTAAAAATTGTAATGTTGAATACAAAAACCCTCAAAAAAACATAAAATTACGCCAAAATCAACAATTTATGAAAAAACTTGAATTATATGAAATCAATGTCGTCAATGTTCACAACAATGTTGCTGAAAACGTCCTCCGTACAGATTTCGTTGGTTGCAACTGATATGAACTTGTTGCCGAATTTATAGCTAAACAATTGACAGTCAATGTTATTTAAGATATTTTTCATGTCATCGGTGATGCCCGTCCCGTTGTATTTGAAAACCGCCTCTTTCTGCGTCCAGAGTCTGATGAAAACTTCTTCGGGATGTGAGTCTTCTTTGATTTTTTTCAACTCCGAATCATTGGAGACGTAAGTGGCGACATTTTCCTTATATCTTGTAATGTCTTCAATATCAATGCCTACCGGCGAATCTGCCAACGCAACGGCAACCGCTGTCTTGCAATGACTGATGCTGAAAAAGCGTTCAGGATAGTTTTTCAAAAATGGTTTTTCATGGTCGTTATATGAAAATTCCGGGAGATTTTTCAAAACATTGTTTCCGCATTCATCGCATAGCAGCTTGACCAACAGAACATACGCCAACCCGTTTTGAATCCGTCCTTTCTGAAATTTATATTTAAGCATCTGGTCTTTTCTCCACTTCGGAAGAAAATCCTCGCAACGATTTATGAAATCCTCGCCAAGTGTGTCTATATTATTGAAAACCAGAATTTTCACTATCCAAAGTGTGAATTAAATCTTCACTTTTACAACGACTTTTTTCATCTTTTCCGGCTTGCCTGCACAAAGCAGCGGCTCGTGCCCGTCGTTCGGGAACAGGACCGCGAAATATCCGTTCCCGACTGTGATTTCCACAGCTTTCGCTCCCGGATTTTTGTAGAAGACAGCATCAGTCTCGGCGTTGTATTCTGAATATTGCTCAAGATTTTCGACAGGGCAAACCAAAATCCGTTCTTCACCGTTTAACGGGAAATGAATGTCGAGATGTTCTTTATGTGCTTCAAAATCAAGAGGATTGGTCTCGGCTGTCGATACTTCCGACACATTCGCAATCACATTAATATTAATAAGGTGTTTGCCTTTTTCGGTTTCGGCGGTCGCATTTTTTAAAAACACAAGTCCTTCATAGATGTCGGGAAGTCCTTTGTATCTCTCCAAATTTTCAATTTTGTCGTAAATCATGCTTATCTTGATTCGATTGTTTCAAGTTCCTTGAAAGTTGTGATTTTGACAGGCTGGATGTTGTCGTGCCTGTAATATTCCGCCGGTTTCAAGAGTTTGCCGAAGACGAATTTCTGGATCATGACGAACTCGTTGCCATCGCTGAGCAGGGCATATTGATGGTCGGGGTCGGTGACAATCTTCTCAACTTCAGGGTTTTCCTCCAGCTCGCTGTGGTCGTAGTCGTACATGTCGGCGTTTGCGAGCAGCCTGAACGTCGTGATTGTGCGTGTCTGGCCGTCTTTTGTCGTCAAGGAGAGCCGTTGCTGGAATGGCGAGTTGATGATTGAGTCGCGGCGGTGCTGCTCGACATCTGAAAGGAACGACTCGAAACGCACGTCACCGAAAGATGACATGAGGTTCAAAATCCTAAGTGTATCATATTCAATGCTGTTGCCGTTCAAATCTTTCATCAAGAACTGATACCTGCCGTTTTCCGTGATTTCAAAACTGTTGGCGGGGTCGTTGTTTATTTCAAGTTTGACAGATTGGATGTCGGCCATTTTGCTGTTAAAGACGATATGGTCGCGCCAATCCATGCAATTTGCCGAGAAACGTGAGCTTATAAAGCCTCTGAATCCATGTAAATGAACGATATAGGCTTTGTCGGCGCCTTCTTTCAGGACGAAAGTCCCGTTGTTGTCTTGCGTGTCGTCGCCAATGTAAAACACCTTCGTGCGTGCCTCGTGGTTGAAAAGTTTCACTTTGTTGAACAAATTGATGCGCGGGACAATCTGGTAAACCTCCACTTTCACGTTGTTGGCGGCCATTCTGGTAATCACGTTGTCGGACTTCTTCAACGACACCGGCATCCTGACTCTCAATCTGTTAAGTGTGTAAAGCATGTCGTTGACAAGACGTTGCGAAGCCGGATATTTGTCGTCAACAGTCCAGCCGTTTCCGTTTCTTTGAAGCAGGACCTGCCGGTCGCTTTTGTCGGCGAAGAAAAGTTTCGTGATAGATGCCGTGTCATAGACCGTGAATTCTGACGCCTCGCCGTGGATGGTGGAGAGGTAACGGTTGTTCCAAACCAAAACGCCGGCGATGACTATCAAGGCGATTGTGATGATGATTGCTAAAGTATTCTTTTTCATTTATTTGTTATATTTCTTTTTCCTTATGTATGCCAAAACAAATCCGAACAGAACCATTATCGCACTCGGCAGGACGACGTTCACGACCTGCCATGTCGTCTGGCTCTTGTTGATCTTGCTCATGTCAAGCATCCTGATCTTCAACTCACGTGCGTTGATGCTTATAAGACCTTCACCGTCAACGAGATAGCTTATTGCGTTTTCAACAAAATGCTTGTTTCCGTATGTGTTGTTCGTGTATTGGTCGTAACCTAAAGGTAACGGCGAGCCGACGCGTTTATTGTTTTTCTTCGCATAATCGAGTTGCGCGAGCTGGTTTCTGACGATGTCGCCGTCGGCAACCACGATCATGGAGGTCGGGACGCTCTCGTTTCTGAAGGCTATTTCGTTTGACTCCACAATCGCTTCCGGAAGCCGGTTTTCGTAAAGCGAGGTGAATTTCCCGTTGAGGAGATATGCCGTGACCTGCCCTTTCTGCGGGAACATCCTCGGGTCGGGACGGTCGTTCAAAATTTTTAGCGAGATATAGACCGGAGCCGAAGAGATTTTTGTGTAGTCGGACGTTTTCAGCAGCGGAATCTTCTGTATTTCCGGTGCCGATGTCGTAGGTTCCAACGAACCGGTGAAGTCGGCTTTCACGGCTTCGAGGTTTCTGACGATAGGATGCTGCGAGGCGGCGTTCAGCAGCGGGAAGTAATACCAAGGCAGCAACGCGCTCTGGATGTTTGCGCCCTGTCCGGTCACGAGGCCGATCTGCGCGCACGGATACGCTAAAAGCAGGTTGTTGTTGAGTTTCACTCCGTATTCGAAAAGCTGGTCGTCGAGGTTGTTGTTGAGCGTGACGCCCATCATCGACTCCGCGCTTTGAAGGCTGTCCATGTCGGCCTTCACGTGGTCGAGGAGCCAAAGCACCTTGCCGCCGTACATGATGTACTGGTCGATGATGAATTTGTCCTTTTCGGAAAAAGCCTCCGTTGGTTTGGCGATCACGATGGCGTCGTAATTGGTGCGCACGACGACGCTGCTGTCCTTGTCGTAATCGCGGTAGGTGAGCGAGTTCATCTTCCCGTCGATGCTGACGCGGTCGATGGAATATTTCTTCGCGAGGCTCTTGGCGATGTCATAGACCTCGATGTCGGCGAGTTCGCCGTGGCCTTCGACGAAAGCGACCTTCGCCTTGCTTGTCTCCGAAATCTCCTTTATCGCGCTGATGAGCTTGTATTCAAGGTCTTGCGACGAATTGTTCAGAATCGTCTCCTGACTCTGCCCCGACTGCGCCGAAAGAAGGTCAACGGCGAGCTCCTTCTCGCGGTAACTCACCATGACGCCGGGCCACACCATGATCTGCTGCACGCCGTTGTTGGTCGGCATCGTCGCGGTGTAATAGTTCAGGCCATTCTGGTAAAGGATTTTGTAAGTCTCCTGCCGTTCGTTCGGGTCGTTGCTTTCCGAAGGGTTAATAAATTCATAATCAATGAATTTTGAATAGGCGCGGAACTCATCGAGCATCTCTTTCGTCTCTTTGCGGAGTTTTTTGAACCCTGCCGGGAAATCGCCTTCGAGATAGACGCGGAAATAAACGTAGTCGTCGAGGCCGCCCAGGATCTCTTTGGATTTGTCGGAAAGTGTGTAACGTTTTTCGGAAGTGAGGTCGAAACGTGTATATACGAATGAGCCGATGATATTTATCAAAACGATGATTATCAATGTGATAACCAATGAGAGAATGTCGTTTCTCTTGATGTTTTTCCTCTTGTTTTCCATGATGCCTCCTACCATTTACGACTTGACAATGTTATTTTTGTCAGACTTAAGAACAATACAATCACGCTGAGGAAATAAATCAGGTCACGTGTGTCGATTACGCCGCGGCTCATTGAGCTGTAATGCGCCGACATCCCGAGCTGCTGGATGAAAAGATCGACTTTCCCGAACAGCGCCATCGAGTAGATGAACTCGAAGCCTATGTATAGAAATCCGCAGAGAAACACCGACAGAATGAACGCAAGTATCTGATTGTTAGTGACAGAGCTGCAGAAAACGCCTATTGAGACGAATGTCGCGCTCAGGAAGAACAGTCCGATGTAGGAACCCCAGATGCCGCCGTGGTCGATGTTGCCGACGGGCATCGCGAGTTGTGAGACAGAGACATAATATATAAAGGTGGGGATTAGTGCGAGTATCACGAGGACGACGCCGGCCAAGTATTTCGCCCCGACGATCTGCCAGTCGGACAGCGGCTTGGTTAGCAGCATCTCGATGGTCCCGGTGCGGCGTTCCTCGGCGAACGAGCGCATCGTGACAGCGGGCACGAGGAACAGGAACACCCACGGCGCGAGGATGAAGAGGCTGTCGAGCGTCGCGTAGCCGAATGTCATGATGTTGAAGTCGCTCTTGAAAACCCAGAGGAAAAGCCCAGTGATGAGCAGGAAGACCACCACCACCATTATCCCGATGAGCGAACTTAGAAAGTTACTTATCTCTTTCCTGAAAAGTGCGTACATTACTTTTTTACCTTTGAAAATTAATTTTGCAAAAGTACGAAATTTTCGTGAAGGGCAAAACTATAAATTTTAAAAAAGATTCACATAAAAAAGATTTCATTACAAAAAAATATTATCTTTGCCGCATTATCAAAAATTGAACGCCATGAAAAAGTTGCTGTTTATCACATTTATTGTCTTTTCATCATTGATGATTAACGCCCAAGAC
The DNA here is from genome assembly GCA_024400395.1 of Bacteroidales bacterium. GTDB lineage: Bacteria > Bacteroidota > Bacteroidia > Bacteroidales > F082 > Limimorpha. Next base: position 10,940 of record JAKSMW010000034.1, on the reverse strand, counting down.
ATTCTTATCATGCAGAGCGGCGAGGAGATTGAGACGAAAATCGTCGAGGTCAATCCGACGCAGGTGAAATATACTTTGTATGGTGATCCTGAGAGTCCGATTTATATTGTGAACCGTGTCGATGCCTTTAAAATCAAATATGCAAGTGGCACGGAGACGGTGCTTAACGAACACAAGCTGGTTGAAGAGACGGAGTTGAGTCTTCCGTCGAGGCGCAGGGAAGGCTTAGCTGTGAGGCCGGAGTTCGGCGGAACGATGATAACAGAAGACAAGCTGGTCAATGCCATGAAGAGCCTTGACGCGAGTCTGACCGTCGTCTATCAGTTCAGCAAGAAGTTTTCTCTTGGTGGTGGTGCGGCTTATTACAAGGTGAAGGATTTCGGCAGTTTCCTGCCGCTTTATCTCAACATGAGGGGCTATTTCAAAAACAGGCTTTCGAGTCCGTATTATGATTTGAGGGTCGGTCATGCCATTCCGACGGAGGAGTTTAATGGACCAACGAATGAAAGCATGACACAGTATTCTGTTCAAAGAATCGCGGGCACGTATGTGAGGTTCGGCGTTGGTATGGACGTGAGGAATATCATCTTGGGGATAAGCGTTGGCATTTGCACCAACAAAGTCGCGACGTATTCCAGACCTACGACCAGTGATAATTTCAAGAAGACTGGTGACTATGGTGAGAATGAAGTGTTTTTCGGTTTGAACATCGGGTATAATATACAGTGTACGAAGAGATAGTGTTAGAAATCACATTCCGTTGTAGTTGTCCCATCTCCATTTTACAAAATCACGATTTGTAAAATCAGGGATTATTATTTTAGGCGGTATTGTCGCACCGTATTCCATTCTCGCCCTGCCTGACAATTCAACTTTCCCATCTGCGGAGATGCGCAGATGTCCGGCATCAAACAATTGATGGATGTCCATTCTCATACAAAAGCCGTTTGCCACAGTGTCTTCGCCATTGTATTTGAAAGGGATGATATGGGCGGCTTCCAGCACTTCTGGCATGGAAACATTTGTTATTATGCATCTCTCGAAATGCTTCAAGATAGTTTTTCTGAACTTTGCTTGGTTTGGCCTTGACATACTTTTCTGAACTCTGATCCTTTCCATTTCAGAAATGACATCAGTGCTTTGTATGTTGTCAATTGCAGATAGCAATGTTACGCCTTTTTGCGTTGAAAGTATTTCTGTAATCTCGTCATCAAGATCATTATTGTAAGAATATCTTTCTTTCATCCTTGTTTCACCAATACCTTTGTTAAGATAGCCATAATTTGACAGGAAAAGCAGAAATTCTCTGGCAATTCTTAAGTCATTGGCATTGGGAATACAATCTGGCCAATATTTGATGTTTATTTCATTAGAACGATACCAGCTTATAAAGTTAATATAATCATTTAGTTTGGCGTTACACCCAGACAATGGAATAACTAAATGTACGAGTTCATCGACACTCAACGCCTCCAGCCCTTTGTTAAATAAATCACTTGAAATTTCAAGAAGCAATCTTAATGGATAAATTTCAAGTCCATGTTGTTTCCATTCATCACATTCTGCTTTATTCTGAATATTTTCATTTGGAAGTTTTAAGGTTTGTATTGTAATGGCGGCAAATTCCGATTGAGAAACTGTTCTGTCTGCGACTTTTCTTCCAAAATCTGAAAGATGGATTATACCACTACTGTCTTTATCTATTAAACCCACGGCTCGCCAATACTGTCCAGAGTTACGAATCAAGTTGCGTTCACCAGTTCTTGAACTTAAATCAACGCCTATGCCTTTGTTTTGTATATCGTTGTGTAAACCAATAAGTTCATTGGCAAATTCAGGTGAACTGTATTTCAATCCAAGTTTTTCGAGTTTTCTCATTCTGAATAAAACGCCCAATAAAACTACTGGATCATTCAATCCTTCAGTACACTGAAGGCTTGCCCATTTCCATTTGAAATTCTGAAAAGGTTTTTTCGGTATAAAATCTTTTGAAAATGCCATAATCTATAATGTTTTAATTTATTTGAATTGTTTGGCGATAGCGTAACTTAATAAAGGTGGTACTGCATTCCCAATTTGTCTATATACGGAACATGTGTTGCCAGAAAAAACAAAATTCATAGGAAAACTCTGCACTGTAGCAAGTTCCCTACAAGACATTCTTCTTTGGTTGTTCGGGTGGTGAAGGACAACAACACCACCTTTATCATCGCCTCTGGCGGTGACTGTTGGTGCCGGTTTGTTCGGGTCAATAGCTCTGTGACCAATATATCCGCTAATTTTTATCTTGTATTTCGAACATACATGATTAGGCAGGGAATTGTCAGTATTCGGATCAGGTATGCTTTTCAAAGACTCTCCTACTGTAACCCACCTCTTAAGAAACAAGTTAGACTCATCTTTTGTATGTGTTGGTTGTGGGAATTCATAAACAAAATCAATATCGTTCCTGACACCAACAATGATGACACGTTCTCTTGTCTGTGGCACTCCATAATCGGCGGCGTTAAGGACTTTTTTTCTCACGACGTAACCTAATGAGGTGAAATCGTTGATTATCATTTCAATGACAGAACCTTTACCCATACTTAAAAGACCTTTTACGTTTTCAGCTACGAAAAATTTCGGTTTTTTTGCTGAAATGACACGTATCAACTCTTTATACAGAACGTTTCTTTCGTCATCTTCATGCCGTTTTGTATTTGCAACAGAGAAACCTTGGCACGGGAATCCACCTATAACGATGTCGCAATCCGGAATGTCAGATGTGCCAATATTTCTTATATCTCCATAAACTATGTGATTGCCGATATTTTGTTTATATGTATCAACGGCATCTTTATAGTTGTCATTCGCCCATACAATGGTGTGTCCGGCGTTTATGAAACCGAGGTCAAGACCTCCAGCCCCACTGAATAAAGATACCACTTTCATAATCCAATCCCTTTTTCAGCAAGACGCGCTAACTCTTTTCCCAAAAAATTTGAAAACAACACTGGCACCGCATTGCCAATTTGTCTGTAACATGACCCTATTGTTCCTTCAAACCAAAAATCATCCGGAAAAGTCTGTAATGCCGCACTTTCACGTACTGTCAAACGCCTTTCCCCATTGTAATGTGGTATCGCGCAAACACCACCTTTCCCATTTCCACGTGCAAGTATTGTTGGTGACGGCTTTTCCGGATCAGTTGGCCTATGAGCAGTGAAATTCCTGAAAACAACCTTGTATTTCGACCCGACATGGTTGACATAATCGTTAGGCTCATCCGGATTTGGATATTTTTCAATTGCTGTTTTTATGGATACCCAGGGATGCTCGAAGTCGCTTTTCCCATTTGTTGGTGATGGAAACTCAAACAACATTTTTTCGCCCAATGATTTCCTTTGACCAATTATTACAACCCTTTGACGAATTTGCGGGACTCCGTAATCCGCCATATTAATCAGGTGAATTTCAGTGTTATATCCAGCCTCGTTAAAATCTGCAATGATCTTTTTGATTGCAGTACCATTGTCAAGACTTAAAATGCCTTTTACATTTTCAGCAATAAAAAACAAAGGTTGCTTTATCTTAACTACACTGTAAAATGATTTATACAATTGGTTTCTTTCGTCATCGACATTTCTTTTTAAATTCGCCATGGAAAAGCCTTGGCATGGAAATCCTCCAATAACAACGTCACAATCTGGTATTTCTGAAACTTCAATATTCCTAATATCGTCACAGACTATGTAATTACCAATATTTTTCCTATAGGTTGCTACAGCATTTTTATCATTGTCATTTGCCCAGATAATCTCATTACCACTTTGGACAATACCCAAATCCAGTCCACCACATCCTGAAAATAATGATACAACTTTATATTTCGTTTTTCTCATTTTCAAAAATTTTTGACCTGCAAAAATAACATTTTCCCACAAATAAACCTACACTGTGAAAAAATAAAAAACGTAGTGGCAATTGTGCTTATTGATTATCGTAACTGAAAAGTATTAATAAACATAAGGCTATATTAATCGATTTGCAACATTATTATCAATCATAAAGTTTATGATTCTTTGATTTATTTCACTCAATTATTTTTTCGCCTGTCTGTGTCTCACTTAAACCTCTTGTAGTCCTTCTTTGTGTTTCTTGTCCAGATTTCTATTGCGTCTTCGTACTTCTCCGGCGGCGTGTAGGCCTTGTCGTCGGGCTTCCTGTTGAGTTTTAAAGCTCCAGTTTTGCAAACGCTCACGCAGAGCCCGCAGCCGAGGCAGTTTGCCGTGTCAATCTTGATGCTTCCGTCCTTGGCTTTCTTCAGGATTCCGAACGGACATTTCTTCACGCATGCGCCGCACTGCACGCACTTCTCGCTGTCGATGACGCTGAAGTAGTTGGCCCACAGGTCTTTCGACGGCCCCGGAAACATCTTCTTCATCACGAGCATACCGCATCCGCAGGCGCAGCATGAGCAGATGTTCTCGCCTTCCTGCGAGTTGGTGACGTTGATGATGCGGCCGTCTTTCTCGCCTTCGCGTAAAATGGCGAGCGTCTCCTCCTTGGTGATGTAACGTCCGCAGCCGATCTCCACGTAGAACTCGGCGTAGTCGTCGGTCATGATGCAGGTCTCCATCGGGTGGTTGCACGGGTTGCTGGGCTTCATCTTGTCCATGAGACGGCAGAGACACGTCCCGACGGCGAACTTCGTGTGGCGGTCGAGCACCTGTTCGATGTCCTCGTACGGCATCACGACGCCGCCTTCGACAAACTCCCTGCGCATCGGGATGCTGCGGTAGAACGGCATCGTCTGACTCATGCGCTTGCCCCATTTCGATGTCATGATGTATGAGAAGAGCGGCACTAGCCATTTGTTGCGCGGGTTCTTCACCTGCCATTCGAGGATGCCGAGCACGAAAGGATGCTGCGCGTACTCGTCGCCTTCGAGACGGTGGCGGCGGAAAATCTGGCCTTTGAACGCCATCCTGTCGAGCTTCTCCTTGGCGACCTCCTCGGTGAAGCCGTTGCGCTCGGCGTATTGCTTCGCCGTCTGGTAGCCGTCGGCCATCAGCAGATAGTCGGCGCAGTCCTCCTCGCTGAAGATGTCTTTCATGATGCGTTTGTCGGAACGGATGATTGACTTCGGGAATCCGAACCCTATTTCGTCTATCCGTGCGGTAAGTTTGTCGTATATGTCCATTTTGAATTCAAAAATTTCGGCAAAGATAATTTAAAAAACGATTGATTGGTGAACATCGGCTGTGTTTTTTGTGGTATGAATAAAAAATTTCGCTTTTTATTAACTTGAATAAAGTTTCTTGATTAAAGATTTTTCACTATTTTTGCAGACGAAAATTTCAAGTTTCAGTTATATTGAAACTTAACGAATTTTATAACTTTACAAACTTCAAACTAATATGGAGCACATTCAATGCCTTATCCTTGGCTCCGGCCCTGCTGGATACACGACAGCGATTTACACAGGCCGCGCCGACATCAAAACTGTGATATATGAAGGTCCGATTACCGGCGGACAGCTTACGCAAACCACTGAGATTGAGAACTTTCCGGGTTATCCCGACGGCACCGATGCCAATACGATGATGGACGACATCCGCCGTCAGGCCGCACGTTTCGGCACGGAGATGCGTCCGGGCAGCGTCATCGAAGTCGATGCCACACAACGCCCTTTCAGGGTGAAGACCGACTTCGGCGATGAGCTTCTCGCCGACACCATCGTGGTGGCGACAGGCGCTTCGGCGCGTTATCTCGGCCTCGAAAGCGAAGAGCAGTTCAAAGGCGGCGGCGTCTCGGCCTGCGCCACATGCGACGGATACTTCTACCGCGGCAAAGACGTGGCGGTGGTCGGCGGCGGCGACACAGCATGCGAAGACGCGACATATTTAGCCAACCTCTGCAACAAAGTGTATCTCATAGTGCGCCGCGACGTGCTACGCGCCTCGAAAGCGATGCAGCACCGCGTTCTCGAAAACCCGAAAATCGAAGTCCTGTGGAACACCAACACCAAGGAACTCTTCGGCGAAGTCAACGGATTCATGAGCTCACTCCAAGGCGCAATCGTATATAACAACAAAACCGGCGAGGAACGCAAAATCATGATTGACGGATTCTTCGAGGCGATAGGCCGCATCCCGGCAACAGACATCTTCAAGGGCATCCTCGACCTCGACGAACAAGGTTACATCATCACAAAACCGAAATCGACGGCGACCAACGTCCCAGGCATCTTCGCCGCCGGCGACTGCCAGGACCGGACATACCGCCAGGCTATCGTGGCAGCCGGCACAGGCGCAATGGCCGGAATTGAAGTCGAGAGATTCTTAATGGAGAACAAGTGATGTTCGACATCGACTATCTCCTTGCCTTACAGAGATTCAGAGAGGCGACGGACGACGTTCTGTCGCCTTTCCTCATGGGTGTCTCAAACTTTGTCATCGGCAATTTCACCATCCTGCTGATGGTTTTCATCTATCTGTGCGTCAACAAACGCTGGGGTTATTTCATGCTCACGAACCTTTTCGGCGCGGGGATCTTGAACAATTTCCTGAAAAACACGTTCTGCGTCTATCGCCCGTGGGTGCGCGACGCAGCCGTGATGCCTTACGGGAACTCCAAACTCACCGCCACCGGCTACGCCTTCCCGAGCGGTCACACACAGGCGGCGACTTCGATTTACGGCTCAATCGCAATGATTTTCAAGAAACACAAATGGGTCATCGCATTGTGTGCAGTAATCGTTGTACTCGTCGGATTCTCAAGGAATTACCTCGGCGTTCATACACCGCAAGACGTTGTTGTCGGCTTAGTTGAAGGCCTGCTGATGCTCTGGGTCTCCGACCGCCTTTTCAAATGGATCGACAAAAATCCCGAAAAAGATGTTTATATATTAATAATAGGTGTCGCCGTTTCGATTTTGTTCATGGTTTACACCATCTTCAAGCCTTATCCTATTGATTATGATAAACTTGGAAACATAATCGTAGATCCTGAAAAAATGAAGATAGACAGTTTCTTCTATGGTGGCGCAATCTTTGGAATCATCACGGGGTGGTTCGTTGAAAGAAGATACATCAAATTCAGCACCGATGTGAAATGGTGGCGGAAAGTTTTGAGATTTATCATTGCGGCTATTCTTATCATATTCGTTTTCAATAAGTTATTGAAACCTGAATTGATAACAATTCTCGGAAAGCAATGGGGAAATTTGGTCTCTACCACGATTTTGATGTGGAGTGCGACCATTGTGATGCCGTTGATAGCAAAGAAAATCTAACCACTACTTCTCGTAGTGCCCTCTCAAAGATAAAATAAAAACTGTGGTGTTGTCGTCACTAACTCTGTAAATTATCCGGTTTTTTCGGTCAATCCTTCGCGACCATCTGCCGGTCAAATCGTGTTTCAATTGTTCTGGTTTTCCGATTCCCCAAGTGGGATGTTCCATGATGTCTTTGATTAATTCTTCAATCTTTTTTCGTTGCTTTTGACCGGAATCATACCAGAATTTCAAGTCTTCTTGTGCTTTGTTGTCAATAACAAGTCTCATAATCAATCATTTAATTATATCCCATAAATGCGATACATCGTCTATCACAACAAATTCTCCTCTTTCAATCTGCGCTTCCGATTCTTTAATCATCTTCACAAATTCAGGGTCGTAAGGTGACTCATCCTCGTCTTTTTTCTTTTTTTTGAAGCCGCCGCCATTGATTTCCATTGAAAAAACTCCAAGAGACATCAAGTTTTCAATCGCTTTGCGTGCCACACTGCTTCTTCCGTCGTAAGTTAATGTTATTGTTGCCATTGCCTAAAAATTTTAATTTTGCAAAAGTACACATATTTTTGAAAATGTGGTGGCTTTTCAAAAATAAAATGGAAAATTGAATATATTACAATAATTATTGTCTGTTTTGCAATAATTTTCCAACGGCTTCGACAAATTCAAGTGCGTCTTTGGTGTAGCCGTCGGCTTTTATTTCGTCAGCGAGATTCTGGTTCAGCACTGCGCCGCCAACGAAAATCGGGGTTTTGACATCGTTATCTTTCAGATAATGAATGGCTTCCTCCATTGAAAGCACCGTCGTTGTCATCAATGCGCTCAGCCCGATGATGTCGGGGTTGTGTTTTTTGAAAGCCTCGAGAACCGTTTCTTTCGGCGTGTCTTTTCCGAGGTCGATGACTTTATAACCATACGATTCGAAAATCACCTTCACGATGTTCTTTCCGATGTCGTGAACATCACCTTTGACAGTTGCCAATACAACAGTACCTTTTTGATTGTCAGCCTGTTGGAATTTCTCTTTGATGACACCGAATGCGTCTTTGCAGGCCTCCGAAGCTGAAATCAACTGCGGCAAAAAGATGACTTGTTTTTCAAAATCAGCCCCGACTTCATTCAACGTGGGAATCAGAATCTCATTGATGATGCTCATCGGCGACTGGTTTTCAAGCAGTTGCTTCGTTATCTCGACGCTCTGCTCACGAAGACCGCGACGAACCGCATCGTGGAGTGGGGAAGAGGAGTTTGAGGTGTTTAGGTTGTCAGGAGTTTGAGGAATTTGAGCTGTTGAGGTTTCGACAGAGATTGCGTTGTTGACGAAATTGTCCAAATCCTTGGCGTTGCCACGTAATGCGTTGAAAGCGAGTATCGCATTGGTCATCATTGCGTTACACGGGTTTATGATTGGCATGGTGAGGCCGTTTTCGAGTGCCATGGTTAGGAAAGTGCTGTTGATGACTTCGCGGTTCGGCATCCCGAAGCTGACGTTTGAAATGCCGAGTGATGTCTTGACGCCGAGTTTTTCAGTCACCATCCTCAAGGCACGGAGCGTCTCTTTCACGAGCGGCTGCTGTGCGCTGCAAGTGAGGGTCAGCGTATCAATCATCATGCGGTGACGCGCAATGCCGTGTTTTTCGGCACTTTTTATTATTCTCTCCGCAATGGCGAAACGCTCTTCCGCCGTCTGCGGGATTCCGTTGTCATCCATCGTAAGTCCAAGAACGACAGCACCGTAACGTTGTGCGATAGGGAAAACGGCATCCATGCAGCTCTCGTTTCCGTTGACGGAATTGATGAGGCAGACACCGTTGTAATAACGGCAGCCGGCTTCGATGGCATTCACGTTCGATGAGTCGATCTGAAGCGGGAGATTCGTTATCTCGTTGAGTTTCATCACCACACGTTTCATGTTGGCGACATCGTCGGTTTTCGGGACGCCGAGGTTCACGTCAAGCAGGTCGGCGTGGGCTTCCTCTTGTTTTATGGCTTCCTTTAAGATATAATCGAAATCGCCGTTGATGATGGCTTCCTTGAGTTTTTTCTTTCCGGTCGGGTTGATGCGTTCGCCGCAGATACGTACTTTATCGAATGTAACTGATTGTGTTGCAGAGCAAATCATCGTTTCTTTGACGACTTCGCGTTTCACAACAGGCATGCCTTTGTTGACGGCAATCGCCTTGATAAATTCCGGGTTTGTGCCGCAGCAGCCGCCTAAAACCGCGACACCTTGTGAATAAAATTCGCCCATCACCTCCGCAAATGCTTCGGCTGAAAGCTGATACATCGCTTTTCCGCAACGTACCGTCGGGATGCCACGGTTCGGTTGTACTATTATTGGTTTGTCACAATACTTAACAAATTCATTTACAATCGGTTTTAACTCTTTCGGACCTAACGAACAGTTCACGCCGACGGCATCGGCTCCCATGTTCGACATGAGTTCCGCCATGATACGCGGCGACGTTCCTGTCAGAGTGTGGCCGGTGTTGTCGAACGTCATCGTGGTAAAGACAGGTTTGTCGGAGTTTTCCTTGACCGCCAAAAGTGCGCATTTCAGTTCATACAAATCGGAAAATGTTTCGAGGATGAAGCCATCGACGTGGTTGCGGGCCGTCACGACCATCTCCTTGAAAGCCTCGTAAGCGTCGTCAAACGAAAGTTCTCCGACAGGTGCGAGCATCTTGCCGAGCGGTCCGATGTCCATCATCACATATTGTGTTGTGCGGTAACGTCTTGCGTTTTCTATCGCTTTCTCTATCACTAACTTACGATCTTCATTAGGCATCTTGCAGCGGTTTGCGCCGAAGGTGTTTGTCGTGATGAAGTCGCAGCCGACCTCAATATAATCTCTGTGAATATCGGCAATATCGTCCGGATTTGTGATGTTTAACATCTCCGGGCATTTCGTCATGATTCCGCGTTTTTCGAGTTCGGAGCCGAAACCGCCGTCGAAAATCATTATCTGTTTTCCTAATTTTTCAATCATTTTTATAACAATATGTTCCGTTTTTCCTGAAACCGCAGTCGCATTTTGCGGCACAGCCGTCGCAGGATTTTCTTGCATTTTCACCAATTTTTATAATTCCAACCATTGATTTCAATGGTATCATCATTCCCGATTCAAGGAATGTGATTCCAATTTTTTCTGCATTTAATATTTTCGCAATCTCTTGATTGTCAATGAATGAAGTTCCGGAATATCCGGGGCAGAAGCGGAAACCGAGATTTCCAAATTCCAAGTTCTTTTCAAATTCATCGGCTTTTGCCTCTAAAAAAACCGAAGCCGTCGCATCGAAAACGGTGGCGTATGCCATGTCTTTCAACTCCAAACGTTGTAAATATCTGTCAATCTGAACGCCGAGAGTCGTTGCGCAAAGCAGGAAAGATGAGTCTCCAAGATAATTCTGATAACCTGAAACGTCTTTCATGAAAGGCAGCGGCTCATCGAATTTTTCGTAAATGTATTTGAATTTCGATTGCTGTTCGACTTCAAGTAAAGCTCTGTCAATCAATGAATTGGTGTATTCATCGACTGAATTGGCATCTTTGTGGCCGAGATATTTCAGAATTTCACTTTTTAACACAAGTTGCACGAGTTTTTTAACACAAGTTGCACGAGTTTTTTAACACAAGTTGCACGAGTTTTTTAACACAAGTT
>JAKSMW010000033.1 GCA_024400395.1 Bacteroidales bacterium | reverse complement strand
CATAGTGATGTTTTTTAATCATTTACGAAAAAATGGCCACCAAACGACCGCCGTGGGGCGACATCATTTGATAACCATTTCATCCGAGCTGCAAAAGTAATGATATTTTTCCAGACGGAGATTGGAAATTTTGGAAAAACTTACTTTTTCACAATCTTCTCCTCGAACACCTTCCCGTCGTCGAGCGTGACCTTCATCACGTACATCCCCGGCGCGAGGCCGCTGATGTCGATGCTCCCGAAGCCCGACTGCATTGCTAATCTTTGATGATTCGTTCCGAAAACTCCGAGCCGTCCGACATCCGCACCTTCACTATATACAGGCCCGTTTTGCCATCGCCGAAATCGTATTCAAAACTGCCGCACGACGTTTCTGTTTCAAAGATTCTCTCGCCGAGATTGTTGTAGATGGCGATGTTCCGCATGTTTTCTGCCTCTATTCTTATCGTTCTTTTTGTCGGATTCGGATATGAAACCATTCCTGCATTCAAGTTCAACTCCAATTCATCAACGGAGAGCACCTCGTAATCGCATTCTGTTTCTGAAGAAATCAACTGCGCGCCGTCTTCAAAATAACATCGCAGCGGTCCTTCAAGCCATGGATTCCCGTCGAGGTAATAGAACGGAAACAGCGACACATCCATACCGATGCCTTCAATGACATAATAAAAGTGCAAATCATAGTTTACTGCCGGTCCTGTCTCCATGACTTTTCTCGTTGTGCCGTCATCAAGCGTCATATATGAGACGCTGCCGACACGGATGGTGTCGTTGTATTTCGGCACGACCCAGTACTCGCCGGGTTCTTTACTGAAATCATACAAAAGATACATTTCTCCATCTTCCACTTCATAAATCCGGTCGCCTTCTTGGTGAATGTATCTCACCTCGGTGTAAGGTTCAACTGTGCCGTATTGGTTCAGATGGCGGTACAGTTCTATCTCCTTGCATTCCACCCCGTTGATTTCCACCGACCTAAGTGAGGTGAACTTGTCGCATGCAATACCTGTTAGATTATATCCGACTCTGTAATACCGTGTGTAATACCACTCTGCTCCGACCGGAGCGAACTCGAAGGCCTGTGCTTTACCGATAATGGTAAGCAAAAACAGGCATAATGTGATAATGGTTTTTTTCATGATAATTCTTTTTTAAATTACTCCGTCACATAGAAATCCCCGTAGTACACTTCTCCGTTGTTCAGTGTTATCGTCACCGTGTAGAGGCCCTCGTCCTCGATGAGCAGCGTCGCCATGTCGGGCGTGTGAAGGATGTTGTTGCTGTCGATATAGACGCCGTTCGAGTTCGTGACCACGATGTGCGCTATGCCCACGTTCTCGTTAATGTAAATGGTTAGCGCGTGACCGTCGATGGTGGCGGAGACTGGAATGTCGGATTTGACCGTACATCCGCTTGATATATTAACCAAGACGTTTATTGGATCATTAATGTTTTTTGCCCTCGCTGTCGGTTGCAGCATTGACATTGATAATAGAACTGTCAGAAAAAAGATTTTTTTTCTTGCCATAATTGTTGGTATTAAAATTGTCCAACAAAAATATGCAAATAAAAATTATTGTAAAAAACTTTTTTGGAAACTTTTGGAAACAAATACAATGTTAATGCATTGAAAACCAATATATTGAAAATATGCACAAATAAAAATCATTTTATGCATCGTAACAACAACAAACAAGCCAACATATTGATTGAAAGTGCATTAGACTTTATGCTTAGTGTAAAAATCATGCATGTATTCAGTAATGAAACTGACAATATCACTGTCGGTACCAAGTTTTTCCTTTATGAAATTAATTCTCTTGTTGGCTGCTTGATAGGTTATACCAATCAACACAGCTATTTCTGATACGGAAAAACCAAGCATGGCAAGGCAGCATAATAGGATGTTGTCACCTTTAATGCCAAATTTTTTTGTCAATATATCCGTAAACGAAGGAATGTATCTATTGGCGGACGACCTTACAAGTATCTTTTCGTTGTCAGTCAATGCAATGTCATAGTTGTCACAAATATTCTTCTTTGAAATATCTTTTGGCAGCACCCTCTTTGTCAAAGTGCATCCTATAGGGCATTCTGCATAGTTTTTCAAGCATTCGTTAATATCTGTTCCTGAACAGTTCTTTGCCAATGATGTTGCAGAGTTGCTTTCCAGTTTCAACTTTTTATTCTCTGATTTTAGATTCCTTACGACATTGCCTTGCTTCTTGACTGTTTCTGACAGTTTCCTGTTTTTTCTTTCGCCCGAATACAGCAATGGGATTATTGATGATGCAAGTAAGACGGCAAAAAAAACGTATAGTAGATTTTCTTTCCTGTGCTCTTCTTCCTGTCTGTTCGTTTTATAACTGCCGTAATAGTTGGTAAGCTCCTTTGTCTTAGCACTTCTGTTTATTTCCTTTACGGCATGGTCTAAGGCGTATTTGCTGAAAGATGAAGCACGCTGGCTGTATCCGAGCGAATCGTAGGCCACCGCAAGCATCTGTGCGGATGAGAACTTCATCAGGCTGTTGCCGTTTGCGAAGCTTCTTTCGAGATAAAAGGCAGCTGAATCATATTTCAAGTCATTGTAATTCAAAATGCCAAGATTGTACGAGCTGTTTGTTGACACATTGTCAGGCACGGACTTGCCGACATATTTATACAGAAGTTGATATGCCGTGTCTTTTTCACCAATGTCGTGGTATATCAAAGCCATCTGGTTTGCGACATCTGATTGTATCATGATATTGTCGCCGCAGAAATCCAATGACTGTCTGAAATAAAGCAAAGCACTGTCTTGCAATCCTTCGAGACAGTATGTATCGCCGAGTTTTTTCAGCAGTATTGATGTGAAGGTGCTGTCACTTTGTGGACACACTTTCAATGATTTGGAAAAAATCTCAATCGCTTGCCGGCAGAAACTCTCAATGAGAAACATTTCACCAAGTCTGTGGTATATCAAGGCCATGAATCTCTCTTTCTCATGATTTCCATCACTCATCATTCCCTTCCTCGCCGCCTTCGCAATCTCAGGGAACGCCTCCTCCATGATGTCGGCGGCCTTGAGGTAGTCGGCGCACGCCGCCACGATGTCGTCGTCCTCCGTCTCGCCGACGGCCTTGTAGTAGTGCGCCCGCGCCGTCTCGAAGGCGAGGCCGCTGTTCTCCGGATATTTCTCAAAGACGCTGTCGTAATATGCAGTTGCGTCAATGACGGCCTGAGCGTTGGTCTGCTGATAATCGTTCTTGTAAAGCGCCTCCGCCACAAGTATCTGATATTCGTTTACGACTGAGCGGCTCGTGCTGTCGGCGATGTCGAAGCCAACCAGCACCTTCAACGCGCTGTCGGGCCGTTCCTGCATCAGCTCGTGCGCCGCTTGCAGCTCCGGCGCGGAATGCCAGCCGCCCGCCCTGTCGGAACACGAGGCGAAGACGACGAGAATTGACAATATGGCGAGGAGGTTTTTCATGGCGGCAAAGATAAAGAAAATTAGTGTTTAAACGCCCGGTTATGAATGAATTTTTGTATGTTTTTGTTTAAAAGTTTTTAACAATAAATGTTATTTTTGCATGAATTTTCATAAAAAAGTAATGTAATGATAATCATTGATAATGTTATAGTTACGGATGAGTTTCTGAACGCCCGCTTCTGCTGTCAGCTTGCGCGGTGCAAAGGCGAGTGCTGTGTTGCCGGCGATGCCGGTGCTCCGCTCGAACCAGAAGAGGTCGGTGTAATAGAAGAGAATATTGAGGAAATAAAGCCTTATATGCGTCCCGAAGGCATCGAGGCCGTTGAACAAAACGATGTCTATGACTACGACGATGAAGGTAACATGGTGACGCAACTCGTTAATAATGAAGAGTGTGCGTTCGTGTATTTCCACGAGAACGGAACAGCACTCTGCGCCGTCGAAAAAGCATACAACGAAGGGAAAATCGATTTCTGGAAGCCGATAAGCTGCCACCTCTACCCTATCCGACTCGTTGAAAAAGACGGATTCATCTATGTTAATTATCATGAATGGAGCGTCTGCGTCCCCGCAAAACGTCACGGCGAAAAGGAAGGAATCGCCCTCTACAAATTCCTCCGTCAACCGCTTGTCCGTCGCTTCGGCGAAGACTGGTATAACAGACTTGTCGAGCAAATCAACAAAAAATATAAATAAATTTTTACATTATAATTAAATTGTAAAAAATTATTAACAATTGTAAATCAATTTGTTACAAAATTTTCGGCACGATTTTTGATAGGATATTAGTGTTAATTTGACATTTAATACTAATATTTTTTATATGAACGAAAACGAAATTTCAAGTGCTGTAATGGATTGCGCAATCAAAGTTCACAAAGTTCTTGGTCCAGGGCTGTTGGAATCAGTTTATCAAAGATGCCTCGAATATGAACTGACAAAAAATGAATTGTTTGTGGAATCTGAAAAAATTCTTCCTGTTAATTATGAAGGTATAATACTTTCTCACGGCTACCGAGTTGATTTGATGGTTGAAAACAAAGTTATTATTGAGGTTAAAAGTGTTGAAAATCTGCACGATATCCACAAAGCTCAATTGCTGACTTATTTGAAACTGTCAGGATGCAGGCTTGGTTTGCTAATAAATTTCAATGTCAAATATATTGGACTTGGATTTAAAAGGGTAATTAACGGAATTATTTAGTGTGAAAATTTTAACACAAGTTTCACAAGTAATTTTTTTAACACAAGTTTCACAAGTTAATACACGAGTTTCACAAGTTTTACTGTTTGCTCGTGCAACCCGTGTCAAAAAACTCGTGCAACCCGTGTCAAAAAAACTCGTGCAACCCGTGTCAAAAAAACTCGTGCAACCCGTGTTGAAAAAACTCGTGTAACTCGTGTCAAAAAAACTCGTGCGACTCGTGTTAAAAAAACTCGTGCGACTCGTGTTAAAAACCCCCGTGCAACCCGTGTCAAAAAAACAAAAAAATCATGTTCAACCAAATCATCAACCTCTTTTTTCCGGAAGTCTGCGCCTCTTGTGGAAATCTGTTATTAAAAGGCGAGGAGACGGTCTGCACCACATGCCGTTATCTTCTGCCGAAAACGAAATACGAACTGAATCCTGAAAACCCGTTGGCGGTCGGTTTTTTCGGACAGATGCCGTTCAACGCCGTCACGTCGGAGTTTTTCTTCAGCAAAAGCGGTCACGTCCAGGCTCTTATCCACGGCCTTAAATATCACGGCGCAAAAGAGAACGGAATATTTCTCGGTCGCGAAATCGGAAAAAGCATCAAAGACGCACCGGCTTTCCAAAACATCGATTTCATAATCCCGATACCGCTTCATCCCAAGAAACTGAAGATTCGCGGCTACAACCAGAGCATGGTGATTGCGCAGGGGATAGTGGAGGAGACGGGCGTTCCCATCGCCGCCGACTGCCTTGTGAGAAAGGTGTTCACGGCGACCCAGACAAAGAAATCGCGCGAGGAGAGATGGCAGAACGTAAAAGACATCTTCGACGTTGTAAACGTCTCTAAAATCGAAGGAAAACACGTTTTGCTTGTCGATGACGTGCTGACAACCGGCGCAACTCTGATGTCGGCCGGAAAAGCCTTATACAACGTCAAGGACATAAAGGTCAGCGTCGCCACCGCCGCTTGTGCCGGCGGGTGATGTATTGATGTCGTTGTAACTCCAACGCGAGCAGTCGCAGTTTTTCTTTTTATGTTTCTTCACCCCGATTGGCTTGTAAGCCTTTGAACATGAAGCGAGTAGGAGAGAGGCAATGAAAACGAAGACAGCGCATTTCATGAATGAAAAAACGTGTGCCGCCTTGCGACCTTTCAACTTTTCACTTTCAACTTTCAACTTGTTCATGGTTTCAGCCAGGTTTTAGGGTTAGTATGATTTTTGTCGTTCCACACCTCGAAATGCAGCACGGTCGTGTTTTCGGTCGCGCTCGTGTGGATGACACCGATTTTGTCGCCGGTTTTCACTTTCTGTCCGCTCTTGACATAAACCTTGTCGAGGTTGGCGTAGAGAGTGAAATACAATCCGTGGCGGACCATCACGACGTTGCTCTTTCCGGTGCTGAATACTGTCGAAACCTCGCCGTCGAAAACGCTGCGGGCCACCGTGCCTTCTGTCGTGGAGATGTCAATGCCGTGGTTGTTTATCGTGACTTTCGTCTGTGTCGGGTGCTGGCTTTTGCCGTATTTACCGGTAACAATGCCGTCGCACGGCCACGGAAGCACTCCTTTGTTATTCTCAAAATTGGCGGAAAGCTGATAATCGACAGATGTCTTTTTGCTGTCTTTGGCATTTGCTTCCCTGACTTTCCGCGCTTCTTCTTCAATAATCTGACGAATCTTCTTCTGAAGTTCTTGTGCTTCTTTGTTTTTTTGCTGAATGTCTTTCTTAATCGATTTTTCTTTTTTCTTCAACCCGGAGACCTTTGTATCTAACTTTTTCTTGTCTTTTTCTAAAGAAGTTTTCTCTTTCTTCTGCGCATCCAAAAGTTTCTGCTTGTTCGTCTTTTCTGTTTCGTTTTGAGATAACTTATTCTTAATCTGCGATTTAGTGTCTTCAATCTCATTCATCTTTTTCTTGACCATGTCGTTGAACTGCTTGATGTAACGCATTCTTCTGATGGCTTGGTTGAAATCGTCTGAAGAGAAAATGAACAGAAGATTGTTCAGATTGTTTCTGTTTTTATAGCAAATGACCAACAAATCCGCATATTCCTGACGAAGGTTTTCAAGTTCGGTCTGTAATGTCGTAATATCGTTTTTGTTTTTCTTAATTTCTTTGTTCACCAACGAAATCTGCTGCTCGTAAGTTTTTATAAGGCTCTCGCGCTGTGTGATTTGCACTTTCAAAAGATTGACTTCATTGATTGTTCCTTCCTTGCTTTTCGCTGTTTCCTTAAGCAGGTTTTCGGCCGTCCTGATATCTTTTTCGAGCTGGTTCACCTTCTTCTGAAGGTCATCTTTTGATTGGGCAAAACAAGAAACTGTCGTGATGAAAAACATCAGACAGAACAAAAAAACCGCAGATTTCTTTTCTTTAATCATTTTGCCAACGTGAATTTTTTAGGTATGCTGAATTTGTAATCGTTTTCAGCATTTAAATTAATGTTTGAATATGAAATTTTTACGTAAAAACCCGGATCTTGATTCATTTCAAGTTCGATTTCTGCAGGAATCATTTTGTCTTCAATCGTCTCGAATTTGCCGTATTTAAGTTCAACTTTCCTCGCTTTTTTAGAATTTTCCTGTAAGATTAATTTACAAATCTTGAAATTATCTGGATTAATTATGTGTGTTTCCGTTACAGAAAATGTTTCAACATTTTTCTTTAGTTGTAAATTTAAAATATTGGATGTCAATAAATTATATTTTCCATCGGCAATTTGGACATCATATTTCCCGCCTTTTTTAAGTGAGATGTCATTTCCGACAAGAAGTGCCTGTACGAAACCAATTTCGGCAATCTGCGCCGGAATCTGCTTGAAATGTTCTATGCTTTCCTTAATGTAGGTCTTGTCGGTTCTGTTAATCATGAAAACCGAATCTTTTGTCATCATGGCTCTTACAACCTCGATGCCGATTGGAAGCGAGACCGAAATCCATACGATGCTGTCGTTTTTCATCCTGAACTGCCCTTTCAGCGAAAGATTCGCATCTGGAGTTTCAACTTTCGCATTGAATTTGGCCTGAAGTTGGTCAAAAACGAAATTATTCTGCTCAATTTCTCGAATCAGCCGATTTGCGGAAATGTCTTTAATATTGTTTTTTTGCAATGTCTTTGTTGCCGAACAACTTGAAAAAGTAATTGACAAAATTGGTAAAGCACTGATTAACAATATTTTGAAAAACCTATTCATATAATATCTCATCTTTTATCTTGTTGTCAATAAATTCCGAAGCCTCTCCCGCCTTCTTTGCTTTCTTCCAGTTTTGCAGCGCACCTTTCTTGTCACCGAGCTTGAACAAAATATCGCCGAGATGTTCGTAATTGACCCCGTTCGGATTTTTTTCATATTTGAAAACTTTCTCCATCCACTTCTTGGCTTCCTGAAAACGGTTCATTTTGTAGAGAATCCAGGCGTAAGTGTCAAGATAAGTTGCGTTTTTCGGATCAGCTTTGATTGTCTTCGCCGACATCTCCAAGGCTCTTTCAAGTTCTTGATTATCAAGGGAAAGATAATAGGCGTAATTGTTCAAGACATAAATATTCTCCGGGTCGGACTTCAAAACACGGTCGTACGCTTCGTAAGATTTCTTGCGGTTATCAAGAAGATTGTAAGTGTCGCCGATGTAAATGTCAAAATCTCTTGTAAGTTCTTTATTTGCAGAGAGTTTGCGGCCTTTTTCGAGACTTTTTATCGTGTTTTCGTAATCTTTGAGGTTATAATAGGAGAGGCCGTTGAACATATAGAACAGTGGCTGTTCCGGGTAGAGGCTGATTGCAAGTTGCGTGTGTTCGACAGCCTGTTGATAATCATTGAGATTGATGTCAACAAGGCACAGTTGGTAGAGCGTCGCGAAGTTGCTCTTGTCTTTTTCGAGCGACCTGATAAAATACGAACTGGCTTGTTTGTAATCTTTCATGTTGCTGCACGCGACGCCCATGATGTAGTATCCGATGTTTTTCTCCGGATACGTCTCGATGAAAGCCTGGCCAACCTCAACGGCACGCGGAATCTTGTAGCCGTCGTCGCTTTTTTCAATCTGCTCAGACCAAAGCTCGTAAATCTGAACTTTTGTTTCATAGTCGAGATTCGTGTTTTTTATAGCCGAAATGAACTCATAAAAAGCCTTGTCGATTTCGCCTTTGCTCTGGTAATAATCGTAAAGTGAAACGTTGATATATTTGTTATCCGGCTCTAACTCTTTGATTTTCAAATAAAGTTTGTAAGCCTCGTTGTCTTTCCCGTTCTGACGGTAAAGTTCGGCGAGCATTGCGATGTAACGTGTGTTTGACGGTGCAATCTCGATGAGCTTTTCCATCTCCTTCATCATTTTTGAATAGTTCCCGACATTTTTATAAATCTCGGCTTTCTGCAAGGTTATCATCTCGTTTTTGCCGATTATATCCTCCATGACATCGAGTTTCTCTATGACTTTTTCGTATTCACCGATTCTCAAAAGGACGTCGATATAGTTTTCAAGATATTCGAGGTTGTTGGGGTCATCGGCCATCAACTTGTCGTAAATATTTATAAATGACTGATAATCAGAGTTTTGAAGATAGAATTGAGCAAGTCGGATTTGATACCATTTGTTTTTAGGTTGCAGTTTTGCCGCCTGTTCAATCATCGAAA
This sequence comes from Bacteroidales bacterium, assembly GCA_024400395.1. Taxonomy (GTDB): domain Bacteria; phylum Bacteroidota; class Bacteroidia; order Bacteroidales; family F082; genus Limimorpha. The sequence goes on along the minus strand of JAKSMW010000033.1, from coordinate 15,937 downwards.
ACGCCTCTGTATTTCTGTTTTGCAGCTGATAAAGTTCCGAGAGTTCGTACATGCTGGCGTCGTCTTCTTTGTTGAATTTCAACGCCTCCTCGAAATATTTGATTGAGGCTTCAAAGTTCTCGTTGTATTTGTTTTCGAGACCTTTTGAAAAATTCTCCGCGTTTTTTGGCAGATCAAGTTTATAAATTGTGTCGGCGGCGGCTTCCATTTGTGCGGAAGCTGCGGTTCCAATCAACAATAAACAATTAAATATCAATAATTTAAACTTCATAATGTTTTAATTTTTTCCAGTATGACCGAAACCGCCTGCGCCGCGTTCCGTTTCCGAAAGTGATTCAACTTCAACGACTTCCATCTGTTCGCATTTTGCGATGATGAGCTGTGCTATGCGGTCGCCGCTGTTGATAACGAAATCGGTGTCAGAAAGGTTTATCAAAATCACCTTTATTTCGCCGCGGTAATCGGCGTCGATTGTGCCGGGCGAGTTGAGAACGGTTATTCCGCTTTTGATGGCGAGTCCGCTTCTCGGCCTGACCTGCCCTTCGTAACCGACAGGAATCTCCATGAAAAGCCCGGTCGGAATCAAAACTCTCTGCATGGGTTTTATAACTATCTGTCCGTCAGGAAGATACGCTCTCAAATCCATTCCGGCGGAATTTACGGTCTCATAGTTCGGCAATGCGTTGTCCGATTTATTTACAATGTTCAATTTCATATTTTCAATGGATTTTTACGTTCAAAAAATATTACAGTTCCAATATAAACAAATATCAATAATGTGTTGATTGTCAATTTGATAACTAAAGAAAAGTCGCCACATAACAGGCTTATGAAATATAAACCTATTGCCAAGACGAAATAAAGCGCGATTCTTCCGATTTGGTATGGAATCGGGAAATTCTTCTGTCCCCAGAAATAGGAAACCACCGCCATGATTGTGTAGCAGGCGAGATGAGCGAACGCCGCGCCTTTGTATCCGATTCTTGGAACCAAAACAAACAAGGTCAGCAATGTCACCGAAGCACCGATTATCGTGATGACGGTCCCGCAAATCGTCTTGTCGGTCAGCTTGAACCATATTGAAAGATTAAAAACCATCCCATATAACATATTGGCTATCAATATAATAGGAACGATTACCAATCCTTCGTGATAGTCACTTCCTTTGGTTCCGACGAAATATTTCAGCACGTCGATGTATAACATCACTCCGAGGAAAATCAGGAGGCAGAAGACAACGAAATATGTCATTACCTTTGCGTAAAGTTCCGGTGCGTTGCGGTCTTTCGCCTTGTTGAAGAAGAACGGTTCGGAGGCGTATCTGAACATCTGAATGAAAATCGTCATAAGCACCGCGAGCTTGTAGTTCGCGCCGTAAATCCCGACTTGTGCGATGGCGTATTCTCTGGCTGTCACACCTAAACTTAAGAGTGTTTCTTCATCAGGAATAGGAGTGAGGTACTTTATCAAAATCTTGTCGGCGACTTCGTTCACCATTCCCACAATGCTTACGAGCAGAATCGGCAAAGCGTATTTGAGCATTGGTTTCACAAGGTTTTTATCCAACTCAAAGTGAAAACCTTTCATTTGCGGAAGAAGCAAAATCAAGCTCAATAAACTTGATAACACATTGGAAATCAACACCCAAATAAGCAAACCAGCTTCAGGACCAAATAATTTAGCTGAAATAGCTTCTGACTTTTCTGGAATGACAACCAGGAAGAAAAGATTCAATCCGATGTTAAAGGCGACATTTGCGATTTTAATTATCGAAAATCTTTTCGCTTTATTTTCCTTTCTTAATTTGGCGAACGGGACGGCTGTCAGAGCGTCGAGTGCGACGATTATTCCTAAGAAAAAGACATATTGAGTGTTGTGGTCGTATTCTATCCAATTGGCGAAAGACTTGTAAATGAAGCAATAAACCAAAACAAAAACCGCTGTCGTTGTAAAAATGCACGACATGATGTTGTTGAAAACCTTGTTTGCGTCGGTTTTTTGCGTGTAACGGAAAAATGTTGTTTCCATTCCGTAGGTGAGCAGTGCCATAAGCAGGGCAATCCATGCGTAAAGGTCGGTAATCTGACCGTAAACGCCGGATTCAAATACTCTTACGTAAAGCGGCACGAGCAGATAATTGAGCAGGCGTGGAATGATTGTCCCCATTCCATAAATCACGGTTTGTCCGGCCAAAGCCTTCAAAGGATTGCTACCCATATTTTATTTTTAAATTAAAAACTGCAAATTTATAAAATTATTTCAAAACTATAAAAATATCGTCGAAAAAGTGCCTTTTTTTAAGATGTTTTCTCGAATTTTTTGATGCGTGACACGTTGGAAAATCAAAGTGTCTTAAATCGCCTGAAAAGTGGCAAAAATCAAATCTTGTCGAAAACATAGACCAAACTCGAATATTCTCCTGTCTTTTTTGCCCTGCGATTTGACTTCAGGCCGGAAATCACACCTTTTATGAAAGAGTTGCCTTTGCCGACATAATTTTCGCTCATCATGGAAATGTAAAATGCGTCCCATTTCAGCGGATGGATCTTTTTCAGCTTGAATTTGTCTTTCATGATAATTTCGAGTGATTCTTTGTGAAAATGATTCAGATGTCGTGGCACGTCGTAGGCAGCCCATTTGTCTTTATAAATTTCTGCGTCGTGCGATTTGTAGTTTGGAACGGCAATCACGAGGCGGCCCTTGTCGGCGATGAGACGATGAAATTCATTGACCAACTTTTCGAGGTCATCGACATGCTCGAACACATGCCACAGAGTTATGACATCGAAACGCCAGTCGGGTAGGGCAGACAATTTTTCAGGGTCGTAAATCTCTGTTTTAAGTTTTTTTGATGCAAATTTTCTTGCGTCTTCGCTCAAGTCGCAGCCGTAAATGAAGCATCCGTGTTGCTTTGCGTAAAACAGGAAATCTCCGACTCCGCAGCCGTAGTCAAGAAGGCGCGTTTTGTCTTTTTTAACAAAATTATTAGCAAACGCTATTTCAAATTTTCTCTTTATATTTTTCTTCTTAACCCGATTGTAAACCCAAGGAACGAACCCTTTTTTGTGTTCGTTGTGACTCAGATAATCCTCCGACTTATAGTATTTTCCAATCTCAAGCGGAGTGGGGCGTGGGGTTGTGAAAAGCAAATGACAGTCGGCACATTCGTGAATCTCAAACTCTTCCTGAGTCAAAAAATAATCCTTCAGTTTGAGATATTGCTTTGTGTTTTGTGATTTGCAAAATGGGCAAATATGTGTCATAACAATTTATATTTTAATCATTTAGAAAAAACTTTCACGTGAAACTATCGTCCGAGAAACACTGCCAGCACCGAAATGTCGGCAGGCGAGACCCCGCTGATTCTCGACGCTTGACCGAGAGTTTGCGGCTTGTGTCTTGTCAGTTTTTGGCGAGCTTCTATCGTAAGTGAATGCAGTGAGTTGTAATCAAAATCAGGACTCAATTTCACGTCTTCAAGGCGTTTGAGCTTGTCGGCGACTTCGCCTTCCTTTTCAATATAACCTTCGTATTTCACCAAAATTTCAGCTTCTTCGGCGACTTCTTTTGTCAAAACATCGGTCAAATCTAATTTGGATTTCAGTTCGTCAACGTGATTTATCATGTCGATGATGCCGATTTGCGGACGCGTGAGAACGTGGGCGAAACGTGTTTTGTTTGTGATTTCCGGGGTCTCTTTCTCGACAAGAAGTCCGTTGATGTCTTCCGGATTCACATTAGTTTCTTTCAAATATTTCACTAATTCCGCAACGCGATTTTCTTTTTCGATGAGTCGGTTGTAGCGTTCTTGCGTCGCCAGACCGAGTTTGTAACCGATAGGGGTGAGGCGCGTGTCGGCGTTGTCCTGGCGGAGAAGTATGCGATATTCGGCGCGGCTCGTGAACATTCTGTATGGCTCATCGACGCTTTTTGTAATCAAATCGTCGATTAGAACTCCGATGTAACCTTGGTCGCGGCGTAAAACGAGCGGTTCTTCATCATTGATGAATTGATGGGCGTTGATGCCCGCCATAAGGCCTTGTGCGGCGGCTTCTTCATATCCGGTCGTGCCGTTAATCTGTCCTGCGAAGAACAAACCGTGGATTCTGTGCGTTTCCAAACTGTGACAAAGCTGTTCCGGCGGGAAGAAATCGTATTCAATTGCGTAACCCGGACGAAAAATCTTTGCGTTTTCGAAGCCTTCGATGTTGCGCAAAGCCTCGTATTGTATGTCTTCCGGCAACGAAGAACTGAATCCGTTGAGATAATATTCAACTGTCGTAGCACCTTCTGGCTCAACAAACAATTGGTGGAAATCTTTTCCGGCGAAACGGTCTATTTTATCTTCGATACTCGGGCAGTAACGAGGGCCTTTGCCTTGTATCCTGCCTGTAAACATGGGCGATTTCTCAAAGCCGCGACGTAATATTTCATGGACTTTCAATGATGTGTAGGCGAGATAACAGCTGCGTTGTTTTGTTGGTTTTTCAACATTCATAAATGAGAATCCTGTTATCTCATCATCGCCTTTTTGTTCGGTTAGCTTGCTGAAATCTATGCTTCTGCCGTCGATTCTCACCGGTGTCCCTGTTTTCATTCTGTCGGATTCAAAGCCGAGTTCCACGAGTTGTTCTGTGATGCCGTGACTTGCTCCTTCGCCTATTCTGCCTCCTGAAAACGATTTCTCGCCTATGAAAATCTTTCCGTTCAGGAAGGTCCCGTTTGTCAGAATCACTGTTTTTGAGCGGACATCACCGCCCATCATGGTGTGTACGCCGGCGATTTTGTCGCCTTCTACCAATAATCCGTCAACGTGATCTTGCCAGAATTCAAGATTTTTTGTGTTTTCGAGTGTGTTCCTCCATTCTGTGGAAAAAGCGGCTTTGTCGCTCTGCACTCGCGGACTCCACACTGCCGGTCCTTTTGACTTGTTGAGCATCCTGAATTGAATCATCGTTTTGTCAGCGATGATTCCCATCTGTCCGCCGAGTGCGTCGATTTCACGTACAATCTGTCCTTTTGCTATTCCGCCGACGGCCGGGTTACACGACATCGCCGCCATGAAACTCATGTTCATGGTGATAAGCAACGTCTTGCTTCCAAGATTGGCGGCTGCGGCTGCGGCTTCACATCCGGCGTGTCCTGCGCCAACAACTATAACATCGTAATTGTCAAAAATCATATTATTTGTTTCACGTGTAACATCAAAATAAATTGCAGAATTACAATTCGTTAGGTCTCATCTCCAAACAAAAGTCCTCCTGTTTTCTCATCATGGCTGCGTCTTCGTCTGTCTTGTCTTTATAACCAATAAGGTGCAAGACGCCGTGCGCAAGGACGCGATGGAACTCGTCTCTGAACGACTTTCCCATTTGTTCGGCATTGTCACGAATCCTGTCGATGCTGATATAAAACTCACCGGAAAGATATTCGGCGCAATCATTCAGCGGGAAGGTGATGATGTCAGTGTAAAAGTCATGATTCATTCGCTTGACGTTGAAATCGTACAGGCATTCGTCAGAACAGAACATATAATATAGTTCTCCAATTTTCCTGCCATATTCGGCCACGAATTTCTGGATCCATTCTTTGGCCATGCGCTCGTTGAACTCGGGTTTTTCAATGTCGATTGTCTGAAATTTTATCATTGTGTTAATTGTTATTTTTCAAAAAATATTCGTTAATCTTTTCTTTAAAGAAAGGCTGGTATTCTATTGGATTTGAACGTAAAAAGTCCTGCTGCTTCCTTATACTCTCTTCGTATTTCAGTTCGTCAATACTGTGATTTTTTTGCTTACCTTTAAATTCATTCGATTTGCGTTTTTCGTCCTTTTCGCGTTCCTGCTGCGCCTTTTCAGCCTTTAGCATACGTGACATGATGTCACGATGACGGTTTATTGTCTGGTTGGTGATTCGTTTGTTCACCAAATCCTCTTCAAGTTTTTCCATGTCTTTGATGATTTGGTTGAGGCCGTCGTCACCGAGTTGCCCGTCTTTCTTCATCTGTTCGAGCATCTTTTGCATACCTTCGCGAATCATTTCCTGCTGCGCAGCCATGCGTGCCATTTCTTCGCTCATCTGCGGCATCGGCTGACCGTTTTGCTGCATCTGCTGCATCTTTTGCTGCATTTCCTTCAGCTGCTGTCCGAGTTGCTGTTGCAAATCTTTCATGTTTTTAATGTCCTTCGGCTTGCCCTTGCTGTTTTTCGATTTCCCTGGTTTCGAGCAAGAACCGCTCATCCCATCCATCTGCTGGTCCATCTGATTCAACGATTCCGCAAGCATCAAAGCGAGATTATTCATCGACATCATTGCTTTCTGTTGCTTGCTCGATGCCATCCCGAAATGCAGCTCCAAAATATCTTGCATCGCCCCTTGTAATTGATTGTCAATTATTTGCAATTCAGTAAAGACAAAATTTTTGATTGATGTCTGACGTAATGCCATTTTTTTCAACGAGTCGTCAACCATTACGAAATTCTCCGAAATCTCCTTCTGACGGCTTATTTTTTCGGAAACGCTTGGGTCGTCGGTTTTCATTTTCCCGACTTCCTGAAGAAGCGATTCTTCGGCGTGCGAGGAGCGAACCACGTTTTCGAGTAATATCCTTACAAGGTGCGCGTCTTCGGCGAGCTGCTCCATGCCTGACCCCGCCATCATCATATTAAGGCCTTCCGCCATCTCTTTCATCTTTTTTCCGGCGTCACCTTTCTTTTGCTGAGAACCGTTTTCATCGCCGCTGTCTTCAGATTCCGCGGCATCGTCCAAGTCATTGTTGATTTTCTCAGATGCCTCCTCGTCTTTGGAAATGTCAAACGGATCCTGCAAATTCTTGTTCTGCTCCATAACCGAATCCATTTTTTGCTCCAACGCATTGAATTGATTTTTAGCATCTTGAGCTGAAAGACTGTCAGTGTTACTTTCAAGTTTTTCACCAAGCTCGTTAAGCTTTTCTATTAACTCGTTGACATCTTTTTCAACCTTAAGCTGTTGTAGAAGCGAAAGGTTTCTGTCCATCATCTGCGAAAATTCCTCGTTGTTTTTCTTCATCTCTTTCATCAGTTCCTGCATCTTCTCACGAGGCATTTCTCCCAACATCTTGTCGATTTCGTCCATCAGTTTTTTCAAATCTTCAGGAATCACATCTTCAAACAGTTTGTTGATCTCTTCTTGCTTTTTCAAAAGTTCTTCAGGAGTCAACTCATTGTTTTTCAGGAAGTCTGACAGTTCTTTTTGCTCTTCCTGTATTTTCTGCCATTCTTCTTGAAGCTGCTCCTGCTTCTCCAAAAGATCTTTCATTTTCTCCCTGTCGCTCCAGTCGAGTTCTTTTTTCGCCATCAAATCGCGAAGCATGTCTTCAATGTCACGTTTCAAGTTTTCAAGTTCTTTTGAATCTTGTGATAACTTGTCAATGATTTGATTTTCAGAGTCTTCGGCGATTGAATCAAGTTGTTCGGTCGTTGGCAGGCTGAAATAAAAAACCTCTGAACGGCGCGATTTCGGTCCGTTGATACCATCGTTGTCAAAAATCTCGAAATAAGTTTTTATTTCATCGCCTCTGAAAACATTAAGTGTATCTAAATCAATACTATAATAGAAAGAGTTACGCGCTTGACGTCGGTCTATTGCAAGGTTTTTGACAAAAGATTGTTCGGGTTTTCCATCAATTTCAAAATGATAAAGCAATTTTGTGAAGCCGTAATCGTCGGCTATCAGGCCGGAATAATACGTCTGTTTCGCAAAATCCTCGTGGAAATTCTGAACCTGGATGTCGGGAAAAGCGTCCGAAACAACCTCTATAACAAAAGGTATCGGGTCAAGATTTCCATTCCATTCATTTGAAATTTGAACATCTAACTTCTTTGATTTCAATGCTTTAACAGAAAAGTCAAAAATGTCAGATTCTTTTGAGGCTACAAATCTCGTTTCTTGGTATAAACTATCAGAAGTGATTGATTTATAATCTTTTACATTGATAATTAGAGAATCAACGTCACGGGTGTGAAACGTAAACTCAAGTTCGGTTCCTTGCGGTACAATTATTCTCGTTTTCCCGGCGACGGTCTCGTTTTTTCTTTGGATATATTTCGGAAAACGCAACTCCGTCTCGTAAAACAGCAGCGTCGGGTTCGGGCGGACAATCAGTTCAATGTCACGACTTCGGTAATCGCCGCCTTCGATGTGGAAAGTCTCATTCTGATAATTATTTTTGAAAATGAAACGGAAGTCGTTGGTATTCAGCTTGTTCATCAAACGGATTCCGTTTTCGCCATTGATGTAGAAAGCATCGGGGATGCGCTCGCCGGTGACATGAATATTAAACTGTACATCATCGCCTTGCGTTGTCTCAAGCCTTGAAGATGAAAGAGTTACGTCAAACGGCAACGGTTTTTCAAAAGTCTGGGAATAATTGATGATTCGCTCGGCGGGTTTCTTTGTGAAGTCGGGGACGAAAATTACGAGAACCGACAAGATGACAAACGCCAAGCCGAAGATTTTCAGATATTTATAATTTTCCTTAAGGTTTATGGCATCAGAAAAATTGATCGGCTTCAGATTTTCGGTGCGCTGCTCGATCGTTGCGGCAAGCAGCTCGTCGTCTGAATTTTCCGAAAGATTTTCCGAAAGTTGCAGCGTATTCAGGAGTTTGTCGCTGACTTCCGGGAAGAACCTGCCAATCAAAACGGCAGCGTCACGGTCGGACATCTTCTTTCTGAAACGGAAAAGGTTGACTAAAGGTATTGCGAAAAATGTCAAAATGACAAATGTCGAAATACATATAAAAAGTATCAGAAGTATGAGGCGGCCTTTTTGCGGAAGCCAGGAAAAATATTCTATTCCATTGAATATCAAATAGAAAACAATCATCACGACAGCTCCTATCAGCGCACCTTGGATGAGGCGGTTGAGATAGAACTTCCTGATGAAGCGTTCGATTTTTTCAAAAAGAATATTTTCTCCCATATTAATAATAAAACCTGCAAAGATATAGAATTTTTCAAAGTGACGTGCTAAAAAACTCGTGTAACTTGTGTTAAAAACTTGAGTTAAAAAATCCACGACTCCGTATCTCATTTTTTTCTATTTTTGCAAAAATTTAATTGAAAACAAAAATGAAAGAAGTACGTGTACGTTTCGCACCGAGTCCGACCGGACCGTTGCACATCGGCGGCGTTAGGACCGCTTTATATAACTATCTTTTCGCGAAGAAAAACGGCGGCAAGATGCTGCTTCGCATTGAAGACACCGACCAGACACGTTTCGTGCCGGGCGCAGAAGAATACATCATCAAATCACTCGACTGGTGCGGAATAAAATTCGATGAGAGCGACATCGTCGGAGGTCCTTACGGCCCTTACAAACAAAGTAACCGCAAGCATCTTTACAAGCAGTACAGCGATGAACTCATTGCGAAAGGCTGCGCATATTACGCTTTCGACACTGCCGAGGAACTCGATAAATACCGCGCGGAAGCAGAAGCCCAGAAAAAGACCTTCATCTATAACGCAGAAAGCAGAAAAAATCTTCGCAACTCGCTGACGATGAGCAAGGAAGAAGTCGATACTTTAATCAATGCTGGAACGCCATACACGGTGCGTTTCAAGATGCCGGAGAACCACATCGTCGAGATGCACGACATCATCCGCGGCGACATAAAAGTGAACACCAACACTTTGGACGACAAGGTTCTGTTCAAGTCAGACGGAATGCCGACGTATCACCTCGCAAACATCGTCGATGACCACCTGATGCTCATCTCGCACGTCATCCGCGGCGAGGAATGGCTGCCTTCGATGCCGTTGCACGTCCTTCTTTACCAGGCTTTTGGCTGGGAGGCTCCGGAGTTCGCGCATCTTCCACTTTTGCTGAAACCTGACGGCAACGGCAAGCTCAGCAAACGCGACGGCGACCGCCTCGGATTCCCGGTCTTCCCGATGCAGTGGGAGAACCCGGAGACACACGAAATCTCGTCGGGTTACAAACAGTCGGGTTACTATGCGGAGGCGTTCATCAACATGCTCGCGCTCCTCGGCTGGAATCCGGGAACGGAACAGGAAATCTTCTCGATGGATGAACTCATCGAGGCGTTCTCGTTCGACCATTGCAGCAAGTCGGGCGCACGTTTCAACGTCGAAAAGGCGAAATGGTTCAACCACGAATATCTCATGAAGAAGTCAAGCGAGGAAGTGGGCAAAGATTATCAGGCGTGGCTCAAGGCCGAAAAGAATATCGACGCTGATTTAGAATACGTTACGAAAGTGGCGGCGTTGGTGAAAGACCGCGTCAACTTCGTGAAGGAATTGTGGGAACAGAGCTTCTTTTTCTTTAAAGAGCCTACGACATACGATGAAGTCACTGTCAAGAAACGCTGGAAGGAAAACTCGGCTGAGATGATGAGAAAGGCTGCCGAGGTCATCAACGGAATCGACGACTTCACCGCCGAGAACATCGACAAGACCTTGAACGACTGGATTACAAGTAACGAACTCGGCATGGGCTTGGTGATGAACGGGCTGCGCCTGATGCTCGTCGGTGCCGGCAAAGGCCCGCACATCCACGAGATCCTCGCGCTCCTCGGCAAGGAAGAAGCTCTGAAACGTATCGAGAAAGGAATAACAATTTTAAAATAACATTCGTGCCTGTAAGGCACTACCTTAATAACCGAGTACATCAAGTGTAGCTGATGTGCTCGGCAACAAAGATCATGGCACTTATATCAATAGAAAAAATGGAGTTTTACGCCTATCACGGCTGCTTCGAGGAGGAGCAGAAGATAGGCACGTGGTTCAACGTTGACCTGAGTTTGGAAGTTGACACTTCAAAGGCTGAAAAATCTGACAACCTTGAAGACACTGTCAACTATCAGGCTGTTTATCAAGTTGTTAAAGAGCAGATGATGATACCGTCGCATCTTCTCGAGAACGTGGCGCGTCGCATCTTGGATGCCATCAATAAAAATTTTCCGGCGGTGTCGTATGCCTGGGTTAAAGTTAAAAAAATAAACCCGCCGCTCGGTGGCGTGATGGAGAGTGTCTCTGTTGAAATTGAAATGTAACATTAAAAAACTGCTAAAATGGGAAATGTATCAGCAAAGCTTGTAGAACGTAAGTATTTAGTAACGTTTATCTTAATCACCACATTGTTTGCCTTGTGGGGATTTGCCAACGACATCACAAACCCGATGGTGGCGGTCTTCAAGACCACACTTGAGATCTCGAATTTCAAGGCCGCGCTGGTACAGTTCGCGTTCTACGGCGGTTATGCTACGATGGCTATTCCGGCTGCTTTTTTCATCAGGAAATATAGTTACAAAAGCAGCATTTTGCTCGGACTCGGACTTTACGCCATCGGCGCGTTCATGTTCATCCCGTCGGCCTCCACGCAGAGCTTCCTGCTTTTCTGCCTCTCGCTTTACATCCTGACATTCGGACTTGCATTTTTGGAAACGACGGCAAATCCTTATATCTTATCTCTCGGCTCGCCGGAGACGGCAACACGACGCCTGAACCTCGCACAGGCTTTCAACCCCGTCGGCTCCCTGACTGGAATGATAATTGCGAGTCAGGTTGTCCTTTCAAATCTCTACAGCAACAACGACGCTGTCAGCGCGACATACGGTGTCGGCGACTTCAGCCAACTCGATGTAGCGACGAAGACAATGATTCGCGAACATGACCTTAATACAATAAGAAACCCATACGTGGCAATCGGTGTGGTGGTGGTTTTGATGTTCATCATCATTGCCATTTTTGTGAACAAGAACGTGGCGAAAGGCGAGCAGAAAGAGCAGCCGAGGGCCAAGGACTCGCTCCGCAGGCTGTGGAAAAACAAGATTTACCGTGAAGGCGTAATCTCGCAGATGTTCTACGTCGCCGCGCAGATTATGTGCTGGACGTTCATCATCCAATACGCCGGAAGAATCGGCATCGAGAAAGACGTGGCGCAGTGGTGGAACATCGGCGCGATGGCTCTATGTCTCTCCGGGCGTTTCATCGGAACCTTCCTGATGAAGTTTGTGAATACACGTAAATTGTTGATGCTGTTCGGAATAGGAGCGATGTGCTGCACTGCCGGAGCTATATTGATTAACGGAATGGCCGGTTTGGTTTGCCTCGTCGCCATCTCAATCTTCATGAGTATCATGTTCCCGACGATTTACGGCATCGCGCTTGAAGACGTGCGTGAAGACACGACGCTCGGAGCCGCGTTCCTCGTGATGGCCATCGTGGGCGGTGCCATCATGCCGCCGCTTCAGGGCGCGATCATCGACCTGGACGAGACCGCACCCGGCATCTTCGGAAGCGTCTCGGCGACGAACTTCTCATTCATACTTCCTTTCATCTGCTTCCTGATCGTGACGATTTACGGCTACAGGGCGATGAAAATGGGGAGACAAAAATAAACTTCATTATAAAAACTGATGTATTGAAATATTGTGGTTGAACAACTACAACATCGTTATAATGATTCTTGTTTTTATGTCATTCTTTGGCGTTGTTGATTTTGTCTTCAACCTTTTCGATGATGTCATCCTTGTTGTCGGTAATCCACGCCGCCACCTTTTCGGAATTTTTGAAAAGCACTGATTTGTCGCGCGTCTCCTTGTCCATGATATCTTTCAGCCCGAAGAAATCAAAGATGATAATCAGCACGCCAACGATGAGGAATCCTTTTGCGACGCCGAACACGAGTCCGCCTATCTTGTCGAAAAACCCAAGACACAACGACTCCGCAAGCTCTGAAACGCCTTTCCCTATCATGTTGATAAGAATCGCCAAGATGATGAAAACCAAGACGAAAGAGATGACCGACATCCATTCGGGGCTGACATTGATGACGCCCGAAAGTTTTTCTCCGATGTAGTCAGAAAACCTGACCGCTCCATAGATCCCGCCGAAGAAAGCCGCCAGCCCGAAGGCCTCGCGTATTATTCCGTTTTTCAATCCCGCCAAGGCGAAAAGCGCGAGAATTATTCCGATTATTATATCCAAGTAGTTCATTTTTAGGTGTTTGAGGTGGTTAGGTATTTTATGTATCTCTCCTCTCTTATCTCTTCTCTTTTCTCTCTTAACTATTTCATTCTTCGTGTCAGCTCTGTTGAGAAGACGAACTCCTGCAGTTCTTTGTTGTCGGTGGTGAAGATGGAGTTTTTGTCGCCTTTCCACCAAAGTTGCCCTTGATAAAGGAAATTTATTCGTTGTCCGATTTTTATCACGGAGTTCATGTCGTGCGTGTTGATGATTGTGGTGATGTTGTATTCTTCTGTGATTTCGCTGATCAGTGCGTCGATTAGTTCCGAGGTCTTGGGGTCGAGGCCGGAGTTCGGCTCGTCGCAGAACAGATATTTCGGGTTGTTGGCGATGGCGCGGGCGATGGCCACGCGTTTCATCATTCCGCCGCTCAACTCCTTGGTCCTCAGTTTGTTGCTATTTTCAAGATTGACACGTTTCAAACAGAAATCAACGCGGTCGAGTTTTTCTTTACGCGACATTTTCGTGAACATGTTCAACGGAAACATCACGTTTTCCTCCACGTTCATCGAGTCGAACAACGCGCCGCCTTGGAACAGCACGCCCATCTCCTTGCGGATGTCGCGGCGTTTCCTTTCCGGAAGGTTGGAGAACCTCCTTTCGTTGAAGAACACCTCGCCTTCGTCAGGCTCGACGAGGCCGGTGCAGATGCTCATCATGATTGTCTTTCCCGACCCGCTCTGTCCGATGATGAGGTTCGTCTTGCCCTGCTCGAACTCCGCGGAGACGTTTTTCAGCACTTTCTTGTCGCCGAATGACTTTGAGACATTTTCGATTCTTATCATGACAGAAGCATTTGGGTTAAAATCAAGTCGAAGAAGATGATGAGGATGCTGCTATAGACGACGCCGTCGGTGCTTGCCTTGCCTACTTCCACCGAGCCGCCGTTGACGTTGTAGCCGATGTAGCTCGACACCGACGCTATGATGAACGAGAACACGACCGTCTTTATCAGCGCGAACGTCACCGTCCACGGGTCGAACCACGAACGCAGTCCGAGGACGTAGTCTTCCGTCGAGATGATGTTGAGGACGTCGCACGCCACGTAGCCGCCGTATATTCCGAGGAAGATGCTGAAAATGATCAGCACCGGGATGAAAAGAAGGCACGCTATGATTTTCGGCATGATAAGGTAATTCGCCGCATTGATTCCCATAACCTGAAGAGCGTCAATCTGTTGCGTCACGCGCATCGTGCCGAGCTCGGAGGCGATCTGCGATCCGAGTTTTCCGGCAAGGATGATGCAGATGATCGTAGGCGAGAACTCCTGTATCACCATCTGGCGCGTCACGAAGCCGATCATCAGGTCGGGGAGAAGCGGGTTGTCGATGTTATATGCAACCAAAATCGCGGCGACGGCACCGACGAAAACAGAAAGGATGGCGACAATCAGGAAGGAGGTGACACCGAGACTGTAAAACTCGTGAACCAACTGCCGCCTGAAAATCGCAAACTTGGGCGGACGACGAAGCGCCTGCCACATCAAAATCACATAATCGCCGACTTTTCTTAACATGACAAAAATTTAGTCTGCAAAATTACATATTTTTCAACAAAATTCCATTTTTGAATTAATTTTTGTTTTTCACAAAATTAAAAACATCTCCAAACGTTATTTTTTATAATTTTGAAACCTCAAATTTTTTCGAAGGTGAACAGGAAAAACAATTCAACAAAACGCCGTCTCAGAAGTTCATATATAATTTCACTTTTGAGTATCACATTGGTTTTGTTTGTGTTAAGTATTTTTACATTGCTTGTACTTTACGCGAACAGGATTTCGTCTTACATCAAAGAAAACATCGGTTTTGAGATTGTGATGAAAAAAGGCGTGAAAGAAGCGGATATTTTGGATCTCCAGAAGGAGCTTGACAAGAAGAATTTCGTGAAATCGACGAAATACATCTCAAAGGAAGAGGCCACGCGCCAGCTCTCCGAAGACCTCGGCGAGGACATCCTGCAATGGCTCGGCGACGTGGAGAACCCGTTGTTGCCTTCCATCGACGTGCGCTTCACATCGGAATACGCCAACAACGACAGCATCGCCAAGATTGAAGACTGGGTGACAAAGAAAAAAATCGTCAAGGAAGTGTATTTCCAGAAGTCGCTCATCCATTCCATCAACGAGAATGTCAACATTTTAGGAGCGTTGCTGCTGCTCGTCGGCGCAGTGCTGCTCATCATGGCGGTGACGCTCATCGCAAACACCGTGCGCCTCTCCATCTATGCGAAACGTTTCATCGTGAGAAGCATGCAACTCGTCGGCGCCACACAGGAATTCATCATGAAACCTTTCATCAAAACATTTATAATTCAAGGGGTTATCGGTTCTGTCATCGCTCTGGCCCTGCTTACAGTCTTTATCATGACGATGATGAAGAAAGTGCCGGAACTTGAAATTCTCACCAATTTCGGCGGCATCGTGACAATCTATCTCTCGACATTACTGCTCGGCGTCATTATCACCTCGCTGTCTTCTTTCTTCTCGATGAGGAAATATCTCGACGCCGACATCGACGAACTTTATGAATAAGATTTTTTATTACCTTTGCAAAAATATTCAAAAATATGGCTACAGCAAAAAAAGACAACAAACTCACTGATAATCAAGAGAAAAAACAAATGCCTTTCAACCGCGACAACTACAAATGGGTGCTGATAGGACTCGCAGTCCTTCTTCTCGGCTTCATTCTGATGATCGGCGGCGGCTCCGACAACCCCGATGTCTTCAACGAAGGAATGTTCAACTTCCGCCGTCTCACCCTCGCCCCGATCCTCATCCTCGCCGGCTTCGGCATCGAGTTTTACGCAATAATGAAAAAATAATGTGGAAGGATGTGATTGCTTCGCAAATGTGGAAGGATGTGATTGCTTCGCAAATGTGGAAGGATGTGATTGCTTCGCAA
>JAKSMW010000032.1 GCA_024400395.1 Bacteroidales bacterium | reverse complement strand
ACAAATACATCTTGGACGACATCGAGTTGTTCGAGGTGAAACATTTGGCGATTCTTTCGTCGGATATACAAGTCATAATTGACAAACTGCATTTGGACGGTTGCGTTTTCATCCCAAATCTCGAAGATGTCATAAACATCCTTGACCCTGATGGCATGAAAATTGCGACGTTTTATATTTACGACTCTTACAATGAGCGGTTGAAGGAACTACGCCGTTTGATGAAGGAGAGAGAAGAGTTTGATGAGGCGTTGTTTGCCGAAGCGAGTTCTATTGAAGACGAGGTTAGGGCGAAACTTTCGATGCGACTCTCAAAATATGCCGATGACCTTGAGGCGGCGCAGAAAGCATTGGCGTTCATCGACTTAAACCTCGCGAAGGCGTTTCAGATGATAAAGATGAACCTCGTGTTCCCAATGATTTCGTACGACGGCGAAACGGAATACAAAGGTTTGTTTAATCCTGAAATAAAAAACATTTTGGACGAAAAATTCCAACCCATTGACATCCGTTTCGGCATGCATCCGACAATCATCATGGGGACGAACATGGGCGGTAAGACTGTGGTTTTGAAAACGTTAGCGTTGTGCCAATATCTTTTCCAATACGGTTTCGGCATTCCGGCGGCGGAGGCGAAAATCATTGTTCAGAACGAGGTTTTCCTTTGCACGACGGATGAGCAGTCGGTGCAGAGAGGCCTATCGTCGTTTGCGGCCGAGATGAAAAACATCGACGAGATAGTCAAGACATCGAAGATGAAAACGAATTTCCTCGCTTTGATTGACGAGCCGGCGAGAACCACGAACCCGACCGAAGGCACAGCGTTGGTGTCGGCGTTGGTGAAGGTGCTTCAGGAGAAACAGATGAGCCTGATAATCGTAACGCATTATAACATAAACACATATAACAACCGTTGTCTTCGTGTCAGAGGTTTTGAGAATGGTTGCATGAACTATGAGCTTGTCGAAGTGAAGAATGGCGAGGTGCCGCATGAGGCGTTGAACATCGCAGAGAGCCTCGGAGTTGATAAGGAATGGCTGGAGGAGGCGAGGAGAGTGGTCGAAATTGACCATTTTAAAATGTAAAACAGATTTTAATTATGAAAAGAAAGAAAGACATATCGGCTGGCGGAGCTTCCAACAACTCATTGGTTGGAGCTGATTCGCGCATGATTCTGTTTAAGACTGACGATGAACAGGTTAGCGTCGATGTGCTGTTTGCAGAAGAGACTGTGTGGCTGACGCAAGAACACATGGGGTTGCTGTTCCAAAAGTCTAAATCGACCATAAGTGAACATATTTCCAATATTTTCAAAGAAGGAGAATTAAATCAAGTGTCAGTTGTTCGGAAATTCCGAACAACTGCGGCCGATGGAAAATCTTATGACACTAATTTCTACAATCTCGATGTGATTATCAGTGTCGGTTATCGTGTCAAATCATTACGCGGAACGCAGTTTCGTCAATGGGCGACGAAGCGTTTGAATGAATATATCCGCAAGGGTTTCACTATTGATGATGAAATTGGTTTAATTATGTCGAATTCGCCACAATCAAACCCATCGAATTCGAGGGGTTTAGACCTAATGGAATCGAATTCAACCAAAAGTATGGAGCAAAGTGAGCGTTTGCTTGAACTGAATAAAATCTCCATCCAGCAGATGAAAGTTCTGGAAGGTGTGGAAGAAAGGAGATTAGTGAAATGAGGAAGATAATTAAAGAAAACAGAAACAAATCAATAAAACAAATTTAATACAATGCAAAACAGTAAATTAGGACTTGATTTTACGAAAGTTGAGTATGCCAGAGGTCTGGCGAAAAACATTGCGGAAGACGTCCAGTCTTTCGTCGAACAGTACACAACCGTCGCGGTGGAGCGCACACTCTGCCGCCTGATGGGCATCGACGGCGTTGACGCCAACAACGTGCCGCTGCCGAACGTCATTGTCGAGACATTGAAAGACAAAGGTGTTCTCAACGAAGGCGCGTTGTTCTTCATCGCCAACGCCATGATTCAGACGGGCTTGAAGCCTCAGCAGATCGCCGAGCAGGTGGCCGAGGGCAAGCTCGACATCACGAAAGTCGTCACACGCGACGCGAAGAAGATCGCGGAGACATTGCAGCCTGTCATCGACGAGAACGTGGCTCGCATCCGCGCCCGTCACGACCGCCGCGACAAGTATCTCAACACCATCGGCGAAGGCCCGAAACCTTACCTTTACATCATCGTCGCCACTGGTAACATCTACGAAGACGTGGTGCAGGCTGTCGCCGGTGCACGTCAGGGTGCTGATGTCATCGCCGTCATCCGTACTACAGGCCAGAGTCTGCTCGACTACGTGCCTTACGGCGCGACGACGGAAGGCTTCGGCGGCACATTCGCGACACAGGAGAACTTCCGCATCATGCGTAAAGCTCTTGACGAAGTAGGCGAGGAGCTGGGACGTTACATCCGCCTCTGCAACTACTGCTCCGGTCTCTGCATGCCAGAAATCGCAGTCATGGGTGCATTCGAAGGCCTCGATGTCATGCTTAACGACGCCCTCTACGGCATCCTTTTCCGCGACATCAACATGCAGCGCACTTTGATTGACCAGTATATGTCACGCATTATCAACGGTTTTGCTGGTGTCATCATCAATACGGGTGAAGACAACTATCTCACCACCGCCGACGCTGTCGAGGCGGCTCACACCGTCCTCGCCTCCGACCTCATCAACGAGCAACTCGCTTTCATGGCTGGTCTTAAGGAAGAACAGATGGGCCTCGGCCACGCCTTCGAGATGGACCCGATGCTCGAAAACGGATTCCTCCTCGAACTCGCACAGGCTCAGATGACACGCGAAATTTTCCCGAAGGCTACGTTGAAATACATGCCGCCAACCAAGTTCATGACAGGCAACATCTTCCGCGGCCACATCCAAGACGCTCTATTCAACATGATCGGCATCTGGACAAACCAAGGAATCCAACTCCTCGGAATGCCGACGGAAGCGATCCACACCCCGTTCATGAGCGACCGTTACCTCTCAATTGAGAATGCGAAATATATCTTCAACAACATGCGCAGCATCGGCGACGAGATGCAGTTCAAAGAAGGCGGCATCTGCCGTGAACGCGCCAAGTTGGTGTTAGACAACACAATAGCTCTCCTCGAAGAAATTAATAAAGAAGGTCTGTTCACCGCTCTCGAAAAAGGCATCTTCGGTGATGTGAAACGTCCGAAGAACGGCGGCAAGGGACTTGAAGGCGTCACGATGAAAGGCGACAACTACTATAACCCGTTTGTGGAAATCATGAAGGGAAAGAGATAGTTTAGTTCGAAAGTTTATAAAATTTCTAAAACTGAAAGTGGCTGGCGCATGAGTCAACATCATGCGTCGGCCTTTTTAATGTGTCTTGACAGCCCACTTCGAGAAGTCAACTTCAGACTCAACCTTGTTTTCGATTTCGTCGGGAAGAGCGTGGAAGAAATCGATGTCGGTTAGTTCTTCGATTTCATCGACAGTCCTTGCGTATGATGACATCGGGCGTTTGCCGCTTTTGTTCTCGTAAATGAAACCTATCGTGTGGATTTCGCCTTTTTCCTTTTGAAGCAAAACCTTGAAAAACGCACTCGGCACGGCAACGTTATTCTCGCCAATTGTCTGATAATCAGTGGAAACGATAGGACCGCAGACTACGTAGATGCTTCCTTTCTGTGCGGCGAGGTCACGCACTTGCTCTTCGAGGTCTTTCCAGACACCGGCGTTGAGGTTGTGCAGTTGCGGACAGATGTTCGATAGATAAAACGATTCTTTCATGGCTTGCTCGTCCCATTTCATGTCGGCGGCCGGCGCCATGTGTCCGCGGTCGTAGCCGGAGTTCTTGTAATCGTTTGTGGTGGCCGACAGATTTTTCGGGACCATCGGGTCGGGGACGAATTTGTCGGAACGTTCCTCATTCCCATCTACTTCATAATCAGTGATTTCGTATGCCACCCAATTCGGGATTTTCCAGTCACAGTTATACGAAACAGTGTAGCCTCTGTGCGTGATGACACGTTCGGCGCGGCCAGAAATTGCCGCCGGAATCTCAATTTTGCTAAGGTTTATGTCCGCTTGTACCGCTTCTTCAACAGGATAAAATTCAATCGCAAAATATGCAATTGCGATGCATAACATTAATATTGTCACCCCTGGTTTTTTCTTCTTTTTGCTCATGGCTTTGTGTTTCAATAAAATACGTAATTTTCTCAACCAAAAAATATCTTTAAAAATTAAATTTTTGGTTTTGCAAAGATAGCATCTTTAATTGTAAAAGCTGCAGCGTCCCAATTTTTTTTACAAATATAAAATCATATTTATGTCTTACTTTTTTGCCATGTAACATCAAAAATAAGTATCTTTGCAACTCAAAATTTAAATCGTATGTCATTTTTAAGAGTACTTTTGGCAATATTATTTCCGCCGTTGTCAGTCATCGACCGCGGTTGCGGTTCTGTTCTAATAGTTTTTCTCCTGACGCTCTGCGGCTGGGTTCCCGGAGTGATCGGCGCATTGGTTATCTTGAATAAAAACTCTTGATTCTCAAATGATTAAAGCGATGTATGACTATCTTGAAAACGTTGATTTTTCAGTCACTGTCTGTGACAAGGACGGTGTCGTGTTGTATCAGAATGCCGTCGCCCGTGAACGTGACGGCGACGTTGTCGGCAAGAATCTTTACGGCTGTCACGGCAAAAAGTCGGCCGAGATGATCAGGCACATGATGGAAACCAGCGCGAGCAATACTTACGAGGTGGTCCGTGATGGCAAACGACGACTAATCCATCACACGCCGTGGTTTGAGAAACCGGCTGACACGGTGGCCGGACTTGTCGAAATTGCGATGGATTTGCCTGACAATTACATGGTTATAAAAAAGTAATCAATGAACATCGAACAATTCCGTGAATACTGCCTGTCGCTTCCTTTCGCGACAGAAGACATGCCTTTCGATGATACCGTGTTGGTTTTCAGGCTTAAAGGTAAGATTTTCGGTGCGATAATTTTAGACAAACCGAATTTGGTCGTTTTGAAATGCGAACCTGAATATGCTCTTGAACTTCGAGAACGTTATCCGGAAATCGAAGGCGCTCATCATTGGAACAAAAAATATTGGAATCAGATTCATCTCGACGGACAATTTCCTGATGAACTTGTTGAGTCACTTTGCAGACATTCTTTCGATGAAGTGAACAAGAAACTGCCGAAAAAAGAACAAATCAAGTTTAATTGTTAATATAATTTTGTAATTATAAGAAAAATGTTAAAAAATTTTAAATCATTACTTCTTATTGCTGTAATCGCGATTGCATTTGCGTCTTGCAAAGATGAAAGACAGACTGTGAGTTATTGGGAAACCGATGAAGCCTGGTTTCAGACTGGAAAAGAAATCGATGAAAACTTTGTCGATGCCTTTTATATTGTTTCCACAAATGTCATGCACTCATTTGATTCTTCGGGGAAGGAACACAATATGGCTGTTCTGAACGAAGACGAAAGAAAGACATTGGCGGTTGAAATGGAATATGTTAAAAATACGATTTTTCCGGACTCAATAAATTACTATTCGCCTTATTATCATCAGTTTACGATGAGTTCCATCGCTCTGCCAAAAAATGATTTCCAAGCCATCTATGACAGTGTGAAAAACGAAATCTTCGATGCTTTCGACTATTACATGCAGACTTGGAACAACGGGCACCGTTTTGTAATAATCGGCTTCAGCCAGGGCGCCATGATGACTAAGGAACTTCTGAAACACCTTGACAATGAACAATATAGCCGTCTCGTTGCGGCATACGTGATTGGAGATGGAATCAGTGAAGAGGATTTGAAATGCGAACATATTGTCCCTGCGGAATCGGCGTCAGACACTGGCGTGACAATTTCATTCAACTCGGTGAAAAGTCCTGACGGCATCTGGATTCCTGTCTATGAAAACTCCGTAACATGCATAAATCCAATAAATTGGACCACAGACGCGACTCCGGCTGATTTTAGTTTCGGTGAGCAGAATGTGACCGCAACGATTGACACCGCATTGAATGTTGTGATGGTTGAGGATTTTGTTAAGCCCGATGTGCCATTTGAAGAGGTTTGGCCTGAAGACTGTCTGCATTTCTACGACATACAATTTTATAATAAGTCATTGAAAGAAAACGTCTTATTAAGAGCATACAAACGTTAATTTTTATTTGCAATTAAAAGTTAATAAATCTTTACAATGGCGAAAACGGATTACGTAAAGAAATTTATGCACATTGCAAAATCACTTCAAAATGAATAAGTTATACGAAGCAATGTTATTAAAACGCGACGACTCGCAGGTTTCTGGACTGTCACGTTTCTTCAAGATCGGCAAAGGACAATACGGCGAAGGCGACAAATTTCTCGGCATCAAAGTCCCGGTGACAAGAAACGTTGTCAAGGAACTTTGGAAAGAAACGACTTTCGATGAACTTGAACAATGCATCGCAAGCGAATATCACGAAGTAAGGCTCGCCGCACTCCTGACTCTCGTTCAAATATTCAAACATGCTCGGTCACAACAACAGTTACAGCAGCAATGCGTTGACTTTTATCTTTCTCATACTCAATATATTAACAACTGGGATTTGGTTGACCTTAGCTGCTATGAGATTCTTGGCGCATGGCTTCATGACAAAGATAGGACCACGCTTTATGACCTCGCAAAAAACGGAAAAACAATCTGGGAACAACGAATCGGAATGGTTAGCACGATGGCTTTCATAAGAAACGGTGAGCTTGACGACACTTATAAAATAGCCGATATTTTCCTTGAGAAACCGTTGCCATTGCATGATTTGCTGCAAAAAGCCGTCGGCTGGCTTGTGCGTGATGCGGGCAAGCGCGACATGAACCGTCTCCGCGAATGGCTGAAACCACGTTATAAAACGATGCCGCGTACAATGCTGCGTTACGCAATTGAGAAATTCCCGGAGGAAGAAAGAAAAAACTATTTGAAATAATCCATGTTGACTATTTGATTCTTAAAATTTATTAACAATTGAAACATGACATAAAAAACAAATGATTATGGAATATAATGAACAGATAATCAAAGAGATAGTTGAAAATCAAAGAATATTTTTCCGCAGCGGGACGACACTTGACGTTTCGTGGCGAATCGCTCAACTTAAAAAACTTAAGAAAGCCGTGATAGCTCATGAAAACGATTTCATTGCGGCGTTGAAAACCGATTTGGGTCGCTCCGACGTCGAAGGTTATCTCTGCGACGTGATTCCTACAATTATCGAAATCAATGAGACAATCCGCGGACTGCGAAAGTGGGCGAGACCTGAAAAACATTTCAGCGGAATGCTCTGTTTCCCGAGTATCGTGACGAAAGTATATAAGATGCCATACGGTGTGTCGTTGATTATCAGTCCGTTCAACTTTCCGATACTGCTCACATTAGGTGTCTTGACAGCAAACATAGCTGGCGAAAACACAGCCGTCATCAAGACGAGTTCGAAATCAGCGGCATGTACCGCGGTGCTGAAAAAGTTCATCGCGGAAGTCTTTCCTGAAAACTACGTCACGGTCATCGACGGCGGCCATGACATTGCTGATATGTGTTTGGCGCAGCGCTTCGACAAGATTTTTTACACTGGTTCGCCTGCTGTCGGCAGACACGTTTTATCTGAAGCCGCTAAAAACCTAACTTCGGTCGCTTTGGAACTCGGCGGCGAGAACGGCAATTGGTGCATTGTCCGCAAAGACGCTGATTTGAAAGATGCAGCACGCAAAATCGCTTTTTTCAAACTGTGCAACGCTGGACAGATCTGTATCAATATCAATCAGATAGCGGTTGCAGAGGAAGTCGTGACGCAGTTTCTTGAAGAACTGAAAAAAGAATTTATGCGACAGATAGGGGAGAAGCCAACGGAAAATGAAGATTATCCGAAACTCATCACTGATGCTGCTTACGAAAAATGTGCAAAAATCGCTGAAAGTCACGGAGACAGAATCATTTACGGCGGCGAAGGTGACAAATATTCGCGCCGTTTTTCGCCAACGATAATCTATCCCGTCAATGTTGACGATGACATTGTTCAGCATGAGCTTTTCAACCCGATTCTGCCTGTCGTTCCGTTTAAAGACCGCGACATTGACTCTTTGATGGAGACGATTGCGAGCCGCGAACATCCGTTGGCGATGTATCTTTTCACAAAGGACATCCGTTGGGCAAACCGTGTCATGAGCAGCCAGCAATTCGGCGGCGGTTGCATCAACGAAGTCTGTATTCACTTGATGGTCAAGGGAGTACCGTTCAACGGAACAGGTCATTCTGGCATGGGAGCATATCATGGCGAGTGGGGTTTCCGCGAGTTCACGCATCCGCAGACGGTTCTCAAAGGCAAGGCGTTCTTCAATCTTCCGTTAAGAGAACATCCGTATTCCGGCAAGGCGGGGAAAGTGAAAATGTGGATTTTGAAAAAGTTCGGCAAGTGGCTATAAAATCAATTTGTGAAATGTAAAAAATTTAAAACATTTTTATTTATTTGAAAAAATATTACTACTTTTGCACCGTCAAAATATCAAAGGGGTGTCCTTGCGGACTGAGATTATACCCTCAAAACCTGATGCAGGTAATGCTGCCGTAGGAATTGAGTCACAAAGTTTCTTGAAATTCTCCAAATCGGATGCTTCTTTGAGTAAAAGTATTGATTTACAATATGATAAACAAAGAACATCTTGTTAATGACTTAAACGCAGTCCGACAAAAGTCGCCGTTGGTTCACAACATCACAAATTATGTTGCGATGAATTTCAGTGCCAACGCGCTTCTCGCAATCGGTGCGTCGCCGGTCATGGCACACGCCGTCGAGGAAATGGAAGAGATGATCGCTATCGCCGATGCCTTGGTGATAAACATCGGAACGCTTGATTCTCAATGGGTTGACGGAATGCTCAAAGCCGGAGACGCAATGAGAAAACGTGGCGGCGTGATAGTTCTTGACCCTGTCGGAGCCGGTGCCACCACATTCCGTACAGAAACTGCGTTGAAAATCATTGAGGCGTGCCACCCCGATGTCATCCGCGGAAACGCTTCTGAAATCATGGCGTTGACAAACCGCAATGTAAGAAGCCGTGGCGTTGACAGCACGGAAACACCAAACGATGCGTTGGAGTCGGCCAAAGTTTTGGCAAAACTTTCAAATTCAGTTGTAACAATCAGTGGACCAATAGATTACATCACCGATGGCGAGCGTGTTGAGACAATTGCCAACGGTTCTCCGATGATGGCGCGCGTCACTGCGATGGGATGCACGGCTTCATCAATGGCCGGAGTCTTCGCTTCGGTGAACAAAAATACATTCGAAGCTGTTGTCCACGCGATGTCGGTCATGGGCGTCGCAGGCGAGATAGCCGCTGAAAAATCCGCCGGCTCAGGCTCAATGCAAGCCAATTTTATTGATGAACTTTATTTATTAACACCAGATATTTTATTAAAAACTTTAAGACAATGAGTAGATACAATTTTGACTTGTCACTTTATTTAGTCACCGACCGTGAACTCTCAAAAGGCCGTGACATCCGCTGGGTTGTCGAAGAGGCTGTGAAAGGCGGTTGCACGATGGTTCAGCTTCGCGAAAAGGATTGCTGCACAAGGGATTTCCTGAAAATTGCACAAGACCTGAAGGAGATTCTCCGTCCTTATAACGTGCCGCTTATCATAAACGACCGTATCGACATCGCCCTTGCTGTTGATGCCGACGGCGTGCATATCGGGCAATCGGATATGCCTTACGATATTGCGAGGAAACTTCTCGGCCCCGACAAGATAATCGGGATTTCAGTCGAAAGCATTGATGATGTCAAAGCTGCTAATATCATTGATGTTGATTACATTGGCGTTTCCCCGATTTTCGCCACCCGGACAAAGACAGATACGAAATCGCCGTTCTTATTAGCTGGTGCGCAGTTAGTCTCCTCAATTTCAAAACATCCTACGGTTGGAATCGGAGGAATGAATCATAAGACGGCTAAAGATGTGATACTCAGTGGCTTGGATGGCATAGCGGTCGTCTCCGACATCGTTTCCGCTGATTCACCGAGAAAATCGGCCGAAACGATTCTTAAGATTGTAAAAAGCACACAAGGACGTTGGTCGGACAATGCGTGGTGTGTCATTCAGCAGCTCATGGACGAAATCCGCAAGTCGCCTTTTATACAGGAGATGGCGGCAGGTACATTGCCTTACGAGAAATTTCTCCGTTATCTTTATCAAGATGACATATACCTTATTAATTATTGCAGCGAATTGTTACGTTTAGCTGAAATGCTGCCAGATGGCGAAATGAAAGACAGTTTCATGAAATTTGCGATGGAAGGTATGGAAGCCGAACATGTCATGCATGAGCAAATGATAGGCAATAATGTTGCCGCAAATATCGTGCCAATGAAGAAAACAACCGAATACATGAACCATACAAGGCAGTATTTTGAGTCAGGAGATTTAAGTATGGCGTTGGCGGCCTTGCTCCCGTGCATGTGGGTTTACAGCGAGATTGGCAAGTACATCATCAGCATTGAAAAAGACGGTGACAAGAACCCTTATCATGAATGGATTTCATGCTATGCCTCCGACATGATGGAAAATGGTGTGCGTAACGCATTGAATCTCATAAATGAAATGGCTGAAAAAGAATCACCGCAGCGTCGTGCCGCAATGAGAGAGGCATTTGTGATTTCAACGGAAATGGAATTGTGTTTCTGGGAACAGTGCTATTAAGTCGAAAATGTACAAAGGAATAAAGGTGAAAGAAAACAGAAAACTCGTGAAACTTGTGTTTAAAAAAACTCGTGAAACTTGTGTTTAAAAATACTCGTGAGACTTGTGTTTAAAAATAAATCGTGAAAAATGAAATACAATAAAGTGTTGACAATTGCAGGAAGTGACTCCGGCGGTGGTGCTGGAATCCAGGCCGATATTAAAACGATCTCTGCGTGCGGGTGTTATGCGGCATCGGCAATCACCGCGATAACGGTTCAAAACACGTTGGGTGTCAAGGCGGTACATCCGATTCCCGTTGATATTATTGAGCAACAGATTGAAGCCGTCATCGAAGACATCGGCGTTGACGCCGTGAAAATCGGGATGTTGCATTCGGCGGAAGTGGTCTGCGGAGTCGCAAAGACACTTGCTAAATTTGATGTCAAAAACATTGTCCTCGACCCGGTTATGGTTTCTACATCCGGACATCGTCTTATTGAAGAAAGCGCAGTAAATATGCTTGTCGCAAAATTGATGCCAATGGCGCGTGTCATCACTCCGAACATACCCGAAGCGGAAATACTTCTCGGTGGCGTGAAACTTGAACATCAATCGGAACTTCCTGATGCTGCACGAAGATTAGCCGAAAAAGTCGGTACTTCGGTGCTTCTCAAAGCCGGTCATCTGACTGAAGAAAAACTCATTGACATTTTCTATGACATTGAGAATAAGTGCTTTTATGAACTTCCATCGATACGTGTCCATACGAAAAACACTCACGGAACCGGCTGCACGATGTCATCGGCGTTCGCTTCGTTCCTCGCAAAAGGACTTTCTTTGCATGAAGCCGCCGCTGAAGCCAAAAAATACATCAATAACGCAATCGTTGCTGGTGCTGACTACGAAATAGGTCATGGATACGGCCCCGTAAAGCACTTTTATCACTTTTGGAATGATGACAATTTCGCAAAATGACAAATTATTTATAATAATTCTAAATAAGAAGTCGTTCTATCTTAAAATTTAGTATTTTTGCAAACTGAAATTATTTTAGGATGAACGAACAGAATTTTATTTGTAGCGGACAATGTGAAAAATGCTTGAATGGTTTGTCATGTATCAGAATGGCAAATTTACGCGGGCGAAAGCTGCTGGTACTTGTGGTCGGCTTGCCTGACAGCAACCACACCGCATTGCTCGAACAAATATATAAAAATACAGATTTAACTGACGAACCTGATGTCGTTGTCTTTAACGGACAAGCCATCAGATTCGTTGATATACAAGACGTTGATGCCGCCGCTGACCCATTGGTCACTGAAAGACGTGTTGCAGGTTTCGTTAAAAATCATAAACCCGACTTGATTCTGAATGTCGTTGACTCGACGAATCTTGAGGAAAACCTTCATCTCACGGCGCGTCTTATTGACATGCATTCTCGTCTTGTGGTAGCTTTGAATAAATACGATGACCTTCTTGCCACAGAACATTCCGTTGATTATGAACAACTTGGCAACATGATGGGCTTCAAGGCGACTCCGACTGACTCATCGAGCGGAAAAGGAATCAACGAACTTCTGAATGTGATAATCGGTGCCATCGTGAAGAACGAAGGCGTGAAACACACTCATGTTCCATACGGTCAGGATCTTGAGCGTTCCATCGGAAAGATTGAAGAAGTCATCACGTCGTTCCCTGACCTGCATGATTATGACAAAAGATATGTGGCGATCAGGCTGTTGCAGGATTTTGAAAACTGTCGTGAATTGTTGAATGGTCACGATGAAGTGATTGAGAATGTGGTAAATAACGAGGTGAGAATGTTGAGGCGAGAGTTTCATACTTCGCCCGCCGAGCTGATGAAATCGGCAAGTCATGGTTTCGTCCACGGTGCGTTGCAGGAGACGTTGCGTCACAGCAAAGACGATAGCGACCATACATTTTTGCAGAAGCTCGATGCCGTTTTGACGAACCGATGGCTTGGATTGCCGTTGCTACTTTTGGTGCTTTTCCTTGTTTTTGAAGCAACTTTCACGCTCGGTGCTTATCCGCAGGACTGGATTGACAGCGGCGTGAACTTCGTTGCCGACTGGCTCAGTGGCGTCATGCCTCACGGTTGGTTCAGCAGCATGGTCATCGACGGCGTCGTGATGGGAGTGGGGGCGGTGCTTGCTTTTCTGCCGAATATCATAATACTTTTCTTCTTCCTCTCGATGCTCGAAGATTCCGGATATATGTCGCGCGCCGCCTTCGTCATGGACAAAATCATGCACTTCATCGGACTTCACGGACGTTCGTTCATCCCGATGCTTATTGGTTTCGGCTGCAACGTCCCGGCGATTCTTGCTGCGAAATCCATTGATAATAAGAAAAACCGAACGCTGACGATGCTGATGATTCCGTTCATGTCGTGTTCGGCTCGGTTGCCTGTATATATGCTGTTTGTTGCGGCATTTTTTGCAAAATATAAGTCATTGGTAATGACGTCGATGTATGTCATTGGCATTGTTTTTGCGATAATTTTTGCTTTCATAATGAAACGCACGAAATATTTCAGACAGGATGAAAACGACTATGTTTCAGAGCTACCGCCGTTCAGGAAACCGACTTTGCGAAATACCGGCGCACATATCTGGGAGCGCACCGCCGATTACCTGAAAAAGATTTCCACCGTGATTCTCGCGGCCTCGGTCGTCATCTGGGCTTTGGAATATTTCCCGAATGACAAGACCGGCAACGGTGCCAACAAGGAGGAATCGTATCTCGCAATGATTGGACGCAGTATGGAACCTGTGATGCGTCCGCTTGGTTTCGATTGGAAGATGAATGTCTGTATCTTGACAGGCCTTCCAGCCAAGGAAGCCATTGTCAGCACGATGGGGATTTTGTATCACATTGACGATGAAGAAGGTACGGCATCGTTGGCCAAAGCGATGCGTGACGATGTATATACTTCAGGACCAAGAGTCGGGCAACATGTTTTCACGCCGGCAGTGAGTTGGGCGTTCATGTTGTTTGTGCTATTGTATTTCCCTTGCATTGCGACAATTGCGACATTGCGCAGGGAAGTGGGTCGCGGTTGGGCGGCGTTCTCGGTGGTGAATTCTTTGTTTTTAGCCTGGATAGTGGCGTTCGGGGTGTATCAGATTTTCGGGTGAGAACTGAAGATAAGCGCATTAAATAAAAACGGCATCTCGAATCAACGGGATGCCGTTTCTGTAATGTAGTGCGTTATTAGTGATCTCATTCCTTATTTCTTTCTTTTACGATTTCCTCCTGTTTGTCCTTTGGTGTCGGGGAATATTGATAGAACTCCATCGAGTAGTTGGCGCGTCCTGACGTGACGTTGCGGAGTGCCGTGGCATAGCCGAACATCTCCATGAGAGGCACGAAGGCATCGACTTTCTGTGAGCCTTTGCGGAAACGACGCATCGCTTCGATACGGCCGCGGCGTTTGTTCAGGTCGCCGGTGACATTGCCGATGTAGTCGTCAGGAGTGTTGATTTCAACTTTCATCGTAGGCTCGAGAAGTACCGGCGTCGCTTTCATGAACGCCTGCTTGAAGCACATCTGAGCGCAGAGTTGGAACGCCATGTCGCTCGAATCGACGGGGTGGAAGCTGCCGTCGAGAAGCACACACTTGACATCGACGACGGGATAACCAGCAAACGGGCCTTTCAACATGGCGGTCTGCAAGCCTTTCTGTACCGACGGGATGAACTCTTTCGGAATCACGCCGCCTTTTGTAACGTCAACAAATTCAAAGCCTTTGCCAGGATTCGGTTCAAAACGGATGACGGTATGCGCAAACTGTCCCTTGCCGCCGGTCTGCTTGACGAATCTGTAGTTGCACTCGAACGCCGAGGCGATTGTCTCGCGGAATGAAACAGAAGGTGCGCCGACAGTCACCGGCACCTTGAACTCCTCTTTCAGACGGTCAACGATGATTTCAAGATGAAGCTCGCCCATGCCCGCGATGATGGTCTCTTCGGTCTCCTCATCGAAATGTGCGCGGAACGACGGGTCTTCGTTGCAGAGTTTCGCCAATGCCTCGCCGAGTTTCCCGCGGTTTTTCTTGTCTTCAAGATTTATCTTCATCTCGATGACCGCTGGCGGGATGTGTATGTTTTCCAACAAGATAGGTGATTCTTCGTTGCACAGTGTGTCGCCGGTTCTGGTGGTCTTCATTCCGACAAGTGCCACGATTTCGCCCGCTCCGGCTTCCGTAATCTCCTCACGTTCTTTGGCTTTGATGCGGAAGATACGGCCGATGCGTTCGGTCTTGCCTTTATTTGTATTATAGACCGTCATGCCGCTCGTGAGCTTGCCGCTGAACACACGGATGAAAGTCTGCTGTCCGACATACGGGTCGTTGATGAGCTTGAACGCCAACGCCGAGAACGGCTCGTTTTCAAGAGGGTTGCGCTGAATCGTCTTCTCTTCGTCGTTCGGGTCGTGTGCGATGATTGCGCCGAGGTCTTTCGGTGACGGCAGATAATCCACGATTGCGTCGAGCAGAAGCTGGATGCCTTTGTTCTTGTACGCCGAGCCGCAGAGTACCGGCACCATCATCAACTTGATGGTCGCTGTGCGGATGGCGGCTTTCAGCTTTTCGACGGGGATTTCTTCGTCAGCAAGGTAAAGTTCCGCAATTTCGTCATCGAAGTCGGCGACATGTTCAATGAGATTGTGATGTGCAGCGACAGCTTGTTCTTTCAAGTTCTCTGGGATAGGGCCGACGATGCGTTCTTTATCCTTGAAAATCAACGAGTTCATGTTGATGAGGTCAATCATTCCTTCAAATGAATCTTCCTGTCCGATTGGCATTTGGATTGGCACTGCATTTGCGCCGAGGTACTTGTTCATCTGGTTCACGACCTCGTTGAAATCAGCGCCGGTGCGGTCCATCTTGTTGACGAAAGCGATACGTGGCACGCGGTATTTATCCGCCTGGTTCCACACCGTCTCGCTTTGCGGCTGAACGCCGCCGACAGCGCAGAAGACAGCCACCATTCCGTCTATGACTCTCAATGAACGCTCGACTTCCACCGTGAAGTCAACGTGGCCGGGAGTGTCAATAAGGTTGATTTGATGGTCGTTCCAATGTGTCGTGATAGCTGCGGAAGCGATAGTGATGCCGCGTTCCTGCTCCTGTTTCATGAAGTCCATCGTGGCCTGTCCGTCGTGTGTCTCGCCGACCTTGCGGTTTACGCCCGTGAAAAACAAAATACGCTCGGAGCATGTTGTCTTACCTGCATCGATATGCGCTGCAATACCGATGTTTCTTAATTTTGAAATGTTTAAACCCATATTTATTTAATTGATTATCAATATATTATATATATTTATGCCATTTTGCGAATGCGGTTGCAAAAGTACAAATAATATCTGGATTTTTAATATTTTTTATTCTATTTGTTTTTTGACTATTTTTGCATTTTGTTTTTGAAAAATGATTGACAAATCCGAGGTTTTGAAATTACCTGCTTTTTCGATAGCCGATGAGGTGAATCGCAGGCTTGAAAGTTGTAACAGCTTGGTTATCACTGCACCGCCGGGTGCGGGAAAATCGACGTTGCTTCCTTTGACGATCCTTGAAGGCCTGAAAGACAACGGGAAAGTCATCATGCTTGAGCCGCGTCGTCTCGCTGCGCGTCAGATTGCGGAACGGATGGCTTCGCTTTTGAACGAGAAAGTTGGCGTGACCGTAGGCTACCGAATCCGTTTTGAGAAAAACGTCTCCCTGAAAACCCGAATCGAAGTCGTGACAGAAGGAATCCTGACGCGGATGCTCGTCGCCGACCCGACGCTCGACGGCGTTTCCGTTGTCATCTTCGACGAATTTCATGAACGCAGCCTCGCTTCTGACGTCGCCCTCGCCCTGACACGTGAGGCGCAAAACATCATACGTCCCGACTTGAAAATCGTGATAATGTCGGCGACGATTGACGCGACGGCAATCTGTTCAGAATTGAAAGCTCCTTTGATTAACAGCGAAGGTCGCATATTCCCTGTCGAGATAAGATATTCAGAGCAGGACATTAATATTAATAAGGTGTCGGAAGAAACGGCTCGTATCATAAGCCGGGCGCATCGTGAAAACGAAGGCGACATCTTGGCGTTTCTGCCGGGTCAGGCGGAGATTTTAAGATGTAAGGAATTGATAGGTGATGCCTTAGGTGAGACGAAGATTCTGCCGCTTTACGGAAATCTCTCTCCACAGGAACAACGTTTGGCGATTGCGCCGTCTGCAAAAGGCGAACGGAAAGTTGTCTTGGCGACCCCGATAGCGGAGACGTCGTTGACCATCGAAGGCGTGAAGATTGTGGTGGATTCCGGGTTTTGCCGCAATCTCGTCTTCGACCGGCGAAACGGCTTGAGTCATCTTGAAACCGCGCGTATCAGCCTCGATATGGCGACACAACGCACCGGACGAGCAGGACGTCTCTCTGAAGGAATCTGTTACCGCCTCTGGACGCGTATGTCGGAACACCGAATGACCGAATGCCGGCGCGCGGAAATCCTCGACGCCGACCTTGCGTCAACAATTCTCGACATCGCTGCTTGGGGCGAACACGATGTCATGAGGCTTCCGTGGCTCACAACGCCCCCGACTGCCAACGTCGCACAGGCGACACGACTTCTTAATATGCTCGGAGCTATTGATAATGAAGGCAATATCACCGAAATCGGGAAAACAATGTCCAAGATGCCTTGCCATCCGCGAATCTCCAAGATGCTCGTCACGGCAAAAAATGACAAGATGAAGGCTCTCGCCGCCGACATCGCCGCCATCCTCGAAGAGAAAGACCCGCTTTCTTCCTTGGAAAACGACTCCGACATCAACGTCAGAATCAATCTCCTGCGCAAAGCAAGAAAAAACAATTCTGATGGAAAATGGAATCGTATCGTATTGATTGCCAATGAATATCTGCGGCTTGCTCATGTACGCGCCGACAATGAGCCGCCCGATGCCTTTGAAACCGGCGAACTCGTGGCTTCAGCATATCCCGAACGCATCGCTAAATCTCTTGACAACAACGGAAAATACAAACTTGCAAGCGGCGACAACGCCGTCGTGAATCCGAAAGACGACCTCTCGTCGCACGAATGGCTTGCGGTGGCATCGCTGAATGCTGCAAGCGGAAATGTCTTTCTCGCTTCGCCGTTGAGGAAAGAGTCGTTGACGACTATGGCCAGAATGCGCGACAATATTTCATGGGACAGCAAAAAAGGTCAGGTTATTGCACGAAATGAATTGTATATCGGGACTTTGCTTGTTGAAAGCCGTCAGATTCAAGATAATTGCAACAAACAGATTGTCAAGGTTTTATGTAAAGCATGTGCTAAAGACGGTTTAAGCATTCTCGATTTTTCCGAAGATGTGGAACGGCTTCAACGCCGTATTTCCGCCGTCTCATCATGGCATCCCGAACTTGAAATTCCAGATTTGAGTACGGAGACAATCCTGAAAACCGCAAGTGAATGGCTGCCGTTTTATCTTGAAAATGGCGGGAAATTGAAAACAAACATCAGTGAATTGAAGAAAATCGACCTTTGCGAGGCGATTTGGGCGATGCTTTCGTATGGACAACAACAGACGATAGACAAACTCGCACCGTCGCACATCGTTGTCCCGACGGGAAGCCGAATCCGTGTCGATTACCGTCAAGGTGCTGACAATCCGATAGTTAGCGTCAGGCTACAGGAATGTTTCGGGCTTGCTGACACGCCTCGTGTTGACAATGGAAAACGTCCCGTTCTGATGGAGCTTCTGTCGCCAGGTTTCAAACCCGTCCAGCTGACACAAGACCTGCGCAGTTTTTGGCAAAACATTTATTTTGAAGTCAAAAAAGAACTAAAACGCAGATATCCAAAGCATTACTGGCCTGACAACCCGCTTGACGCCGAGGCTGTGAGAGGAGTGAAAAAATAATTTTTCAAAAGGAATCGTTTTTTTATTACTTTTGCAGCTCTCAAATAATTTTGAATGGAAGAACTTGATAAACTCGACAAGAATAAAGATGCATGGTATGTGATGCGTGTCACTTATCAGCGTGAGATTTATGCGTCAAAGATTCTTGATGAGTTGAATATCAAGAACTTCGTCCCGACACAAAGAACCAAAATAAGAAACTCACAAGGCATTTCAATTGGTTGGAAGACCGAAGCTCTTGTTCACAATTACATTTTTATTTTCTCAAACTTCAACAAAATAATGGAGCTGAAGCAGGGGAGACTTGAGTTTCTTCGTTTTTTGATGAGCAAAAACAACGGTGATTTCATGGAGCCGCAGACCGTCCGCGAGAGGGAGATGCAAAATTTCATCAAGATTGTGAACACACAAAAAGCCGTTCTCCTTGACGCATCCATCGATTTGAAGAAAGGCGAGAAAGTGCGTGTGCTTACCGGCGTTTTCGAGGGAGTTGAAGGCACTCTCGTGACAATGCCTAACAAGAGAAGCAAACGTGTCGTCGTAAAAATAGAAGGCGTCGCGGCTGTGGCGACAATTTTGCTCAGCAACCGCGACGTCGAAAGAATTAACTATTAGTTTGTCATTTCAGATAGGTGTCAAGCCAGTTGGCGAACCTTCTCTGCCATAAGATTCCGTTCTGTGGCTGGAGTACCCAGTGGTTTTCGTCCGGGAAATAGAGGAATTCCGCCGGAATGCCGCGCAAGACCGCTGCGTTGTATGCCTGCATTCCCTGTGTGAAACAGATTCTGTAGTCGAGGCCGCCGTGGATTACGAGAATCGGTGCCGTCCATTTGTCAACAAAGAGGTGAGGGGAGTTGGCGTATGACCACTGAACGACAGGGTTCTCCTTGTCCCAGAACGGGCCGCCGAGATCCCAGTTCACAAACCACATCTCCTCGGTCTCAAGATATTGAGCGTCAAGGTTAAACATGCCGTCGTGCGCAATCAAAGCCTTGAAACGTCCGTCGTGATGACCGGCGAGCCAGTAAACCGAGAAGCCCCCGAAACTCGCGCCCACGGCACCGAGTTTTTCCTTGTTGACGAATGGCTCGTTCGCCATGACGTCAATGGCGGTCAAGTAGTCGCTC
Source organism: Bacteroidales bacterium (assembly GCA_024400395.1). Taxonomy (GTDB): domain Bacteria; phylum Bacteroidota; class Bacteroidia; order Bacteroidales; family F082; genus Limimorpha. The sequence continues at coordinate 5,433 of JAKSMW010000032.1, read as the reverse complement.
ATGCACTGTCCGCCGTAGTCGCCGCTGATGGCTTCGTTCCATTCCTGACCGAAACCCGGAAGACCGCGTCTGTTCGGTGCGACGATGATGTAACCGTTGGCCGCCATCATCTGGAAGTTCCAGCGATATGACCAGAACTGACTCACTGTGCTTTGCGGACCGCCTTCGCAATAAAGCAAAGTCGGATATTTTTTGTTCTTGTCGAAATGTGGCGGGTAGATGACCCATGTGAGCATCATCTTGTCATCGGTGGTCTTAATCCATCTCTCTTCAACATTGCCGACAGTCAACTGATTGAAAATGTTATCGTTGACATGTGTGATTTGTTTGAAACTGCCGTCATTCACGTTGACAGAGAAGAGTTCCGTCGGGTGGCTCATCGACTGTATCCCGCCGATGAGTTTGTCGCCGGCAACGGCTATAGAAACGAAATCGTGTTTGCCTTCAGTGATTTTCTTGATGCTTCCTGTATTGAGCTGCAATGAGTAAACCTGATCGGTGGCGTTTTTGTCGCTGATGAAATAAATGGTGTTCCCGTCTTCGGCCCAAGTAAGTGATGTGACGTTCTGGTCGAAGCCGATTGAATAGTCGGTTTTCTCTTCCGTTGTGAGGTTCATGACGAAAAGTCGTTGTTTATCAGCCTCATAGCCGTCGCGTTCCATGCTTTCCCATGCGATTTTGTTTCCTCTTGGAGAAACAGAAATATTGAGGTCATAACCCATCATGCCTTCTGTGATGTTGATGGTGTTGTCAGTTGCAAGATTATATTTGTAAATGTCTGTGTTTGTTGAAGTTGCATAGTCTTTACCAACTTTCTTGCGGCAGCAGTAGAGGATGTTTTCGCTGTCGATTGTCCAGGCAATCTGTTCCATTCCACCGAAAGGTCTCACTGGTGATTCCCATTTTTCGCCTTCCATTATATCTTTGCCTTTTGAAATGATTCCCCTTTTGAAATCAGTGACGAAAATATGGCTGTATGTGTCAACCCACTGGTCCCAATGGCGGTACATCAAGTCGTTGTTGATTCTTCCGGAAGAAAGCGGAAGGTCAGGATAGACATCGGCCACATTGTCTTTGAGTTTCACTTCTGCCGTGTAAACGAGCTGTTTCTCATCCGGACTGAAAAGATAACCGGTGATACCGCCTTCAACGACAGTGATTTGGCGTTTATTCATGCCGTCGGAATCCATCTCCCAAAGCTGTATGTCGCCGCTTTCCGCAGACATGTACGTGATTCTCCCTTTTGAAGTCCACGCCGGACTGTATTGGCTGTAACTGCCTTTCGTGATGCATCTGAGATCGTCACCGTTGGCATTCATGACGTAAAGTCTTGAAAATCCTTTGTTTTCGTCAATTGTGTAATCAGTGACGCTGTAAACGACCTGTGAACCGTCCGGTGAAACTGCAAACTCGCCGATGCGACCCATTGTCCAAAGAACTTCAGGCGTCATGACATCTGAATTTAACTTGATTGTCTCACGAAGAGGGGAGTCCTTCTTCGAGCCGCAGCCCTGCAAAACCAACAGAAGCAATGCGATAGGAATTAAAAATCTTTTCATATTCAACATATTTGGTATATAATTTTCATAACAATTCTGAAATCTTTTTTGCTTAAAAATCAAAGTGCAAATCTACGATTTTTTTATCTTTGCAAAAAATTTAATTGCAATGAAACGTGTTTTTTTACTAATAGGTGCGATTTTAGCTACATTTTCAGTTTTTTCGCAGCAACATCTTGTATATCAATCGTATGCTTTAGGCTCTGACAGCGGCGACACCACTTTCCGTGAAGTCATTCGTTACAAAAACCAATTGAAAATTTATGACAAGCAGGATTTTTCGGGCAAATTGATCAATGGTGTCTCGACGGATTTTACTTACGTTAATTATGATTCGGATTCTGTCTATTATCAGATGAATTATCAGGATGGCGAGTCGTTTTATTCAGTTAATTCATTGAAAAACAATGATGTGACATTTGAAAAAATCGGAACAGAGAAAGTGAAAGGCTACGATTGTGTAAAATATAAGACATCGATAAATTCAAATACGATTGAGGTCTGGATGACCGAGAAACTCGGCTACGACGCAACTCCGACAACATCGCGCGGCTACCTCAAAGGCGTGATGATTCGTCAGGCGATAAACGGAAACAGGATTTTAGAACTCAAGTCGGTGAAAAAAGATAAAAACATTAAAAATGATTTGATTCCCAATGATTTAGGAATAAGAAAGAGTGGGAGGGGACTTAACAAAATCAACAAAGAGAAACTTATAAAACGTTTTAACATCTTCAATGATGACCAGATCCATTTTGCGAATATTGAGAGGTTCAAAGGTGAGATTCCGTTCGATTCGGTGATTCATTTTTCGTTTGGAACTATCATTTTAAAACGCGTGAAACTTCCGATTTTGCCCGAACATTATCAGCTTTTCGCGGAGCTTCATCAGAAGTCGAACGGCGACGCCTACGACCGCACAGGCTCCGTTTTTGTGATTCCTTTGGACAGGAAATTATCTTTGTGTGACGCTTTAATTGACAGTATAGAAGTCATTCCATATCAATATGATAGAAACGGAAGAAAGTATGAGGGAATACGTCTTGAAAACGACTATATGCCCGTCGTCGAGCTGATGAGGTTTTTCACTCCGTTTGGCGTCAGTCATTTCAACGACCGCGTCAAAATCGACGGTCTCGATTGGGAAGACGAAGCGTATTATAAAGTTGAGGTCAGCGAGCTTTCCGACCAGCTTTCGGGCGATGTGCTGATCGGCACGTTCATCGGCAACTACGACGGCGGCGGGCATAAGGTCTCGTTGGATCTGGTCGCGTACCCGCAGGATTACAGCGGCGACATTGAAGGAAACTGCCGTTGGAGCCTCCCGCTTTTCAACACGTGCAACGTGATGGAGATGGCGGGGCAGAATTACGGCAGACTGTTCCAAACCGACAGTTTGACCGTGGAGTTTGACGTTCCTGAAAACGTTGAGAATCTGCGACTTCGGTATATCACGACCGGACACGGCGGCTGGGGCGGCGGCGATGAGTTCAACCCGAAGGAGAACACAATTATCGTTGACGACGAGACGACGTTCACCTTCACGCCTTGGCGTTGCGACTGCGGCACTTACCGCGAACTGAATCCCGTCTCCGGCAACTTCTGGAACGGCGTCTCGTCATCCGACTACTCGCGTTCAGGCTGGTGTCCGGGAACAGCCACGAACCCTGTGTATTTCGACTTAAGTCATTTAAAACCAGGGCATCACACGATTACCGTCGCCATCCCGCAGGGTGCCGACGAAGGCGGTAGTTTCTCGCATTGGATGGTGTCGGGAGTGCTGGTAGGGAATAAGAAATAGGTTACGTTCAAGAAAACTTAGAACTCCGTATTCCATTCATACACAGGTCTTATCTGAATCTGTACACTTTCAACGTTAATGTCTTCATAATCATGGTCGGTGAGAAGCAAAAGGTTGTCGCACTTCGTTTGTCTATGGGCAAGAAGCAGACCGTTTATTTCCCGTTTGCGAGTCTTTGCTGTTGAAATATCGTACGACACCTGAATGCATTGTAAGACCTTATTCCCGTCGCAGACAATGAAGTCGCATTCGCCCGAACGCTCGCTTAGATAGTAAACATCCAATCCTTCGTTTTTACATTTTCTCACAAGATGATTCAACACATTGGTTTCAAGTCTCCAACCAAGATTTTCTCCGGCAAACGCATTCTCTCTCTTGTTCATGAAGGCGACATCGACAGCATAAACCTTCTCTTGTGTGGTGCGTTGCCTGCTCTTTGGGGAATATTTCTGGATTCCGACAAGGATATACGCCTCTTTAAGATATTTGATATAGTTACGTACTGTGTGCGGCGACTTGAATTTGAATGTCTCTGCGAGGTCTGATGTCGAAACGACATACGGAGACACGTTGAGCAGATGATTCGTCATATTTTCAAATTGTGCTGGAAATGCTACATGATATCGCTGCTCGACATCGCGTTTTAAAATGTTGTCAATCAGGTCGGTGATATACTTTTTCCCATTTTTTATTTTCGTCAATTCGGGGAAACCGCCTTTGAAAAGATACTCGTCAAACGTCTTCCTGAGGTTGGCTACATCTTCCGTGGCTCGTGATCTGTAATCGACAGACTCAATTGTACAATATTCCGTAAATGAGAATGGGAAAAGGACAATCTCGCTGCTGCGTCCGGTGAGGTGGGTTGCCAAATCGTTGCTTAACAATTTTGCGTTGCTGCCAGTCAAAACAACGTGCATCTTTGTCCGTAGAAGCCTGTTGACGAACAAAGGCCACCCGTCAATGTTCTGAATTTCATCAAGAAAGATATACTTGAACTCTCCATAGATTTTATACAATACTTCAAGCATATCGTTCAATTGATTTGTGCCGAGTCTGGCGAGGCGTTCGTCGTCAAAATTCGCATAAGCGAACTTTACTCCCGCATTAACGAGTGCTTGAAGGCAAAGTGTTGACTTGCCGCTTCGACGTACACCAATGACAACTTGCGCCTGCGGACTCTCCAAATCCACAAGACTTTCTTCATTTCGAGAACAAAGTGACCTGCTGTCCCAATTGTCAATCTCTTTTTTCTGGTCACTTAATATTACTTCTAAAATCCTTTTGTCAATAATTATTTCATTCATTTTCATTTAGTTGTATTGAGTATTATACCGTGGCGGAAAGCATGTTCCGTATCAGGTTTACGCCGTAATTTCAGTATGCAAAAATACAAAAAATATTTTATTCAACGCCTTATTTTGCAATTTTTTCAACTTTTTAACGCCTTATTTTGCATATTTTTCAACTTTTCAACGCCTTATTTTACAAAAAATAAGTTGATTTGTACACTTCTATTTCGCCAAATTGACTAAAAATTTTTCGCCAAATTGACTAAAAGACTTCAAGCGAAATAGGCTGTCTGAAGGATTGATGCAAATTTGTTGATAAAATTTTCGGAGAATTTTTTACGGATGTCAGGAATTTTTGCGAAATTTGCAGCCGGGTTGCGCATGTTGAAAAACGTTACTTGCTTTGTTTTATTCATTTAAAAAATCATTTAGAATCAATGATATACGCCAACTTTTTAAACGAAAATAATCAAAAATTTTAAGCAGGTTTTATTCCGCAAAACGATAATGCATACCATGACAGTACAGGAACAACGGGCAAACGCAAAAGCCTTTGCAGAAGAATGGAAAAATCGCGGTGACGAGAAAAGCGAAACACAACAGTTTTGGATGTCGTTACTTTCATCGGTGTTTGAAATTGACGAGCCGCAAAAGTATATTGAATTTGAAAAACGAGTGAAACTCACGCACACAAGTTTCATTGATGCATATATATCTTCAACCAAGGTGTTGATTGAGCAAAAAAGCGCCGACATCGACCTCCGCAAGGGCTACAAGCAAAGCG
>JAKSMW010000031.1 GCA_024400395.1 Bacteroidales bacterium | reverse complement strand
ATTCGTGAAATTCGTGGTGTCATGCCACGCTCAACACGAACTTCACGCCCATCGCAAAAACCAATAATGCTGTCAGTTTCATCAGCAGCGATGACTTTGTCTTTGATGCGAGCCGCACTCCGACCTGCGCTCCGATGACGGCACCGACAGACAGTCCGAGTGCCGGAATCCATACGACGTGTCCGAGAACGGCATGTGACACAGCTCCGGAAAAAGCTGACACTGTGAGGATTGCGGTTGAGGTGGCGATGGCGGTCTTGACAGGGAACTTCAGCAGATACGTCATCATCGGCACGTGTATTATGCCGCCGCCGATACCGAGGATGCTTGCGATGAACCCGACGACGACACTGCAAACGGTGCCGAGCTTCCAATCATAATTTTCCGGAATATTCGTGCTGACTTCCGACCTTGATTTGGTGTCAGCCTTCATAAACATCATCACCGCCATTATCGCAAAAAATATGCCAAAGATTATGAACAACGTCTTACTTTCAAGATAATGAGCGATATAGCTTCCGAGAAATCCGCCCGGAATCGTTGCCAAAGCGAACTTCCACGCCGCGTCCCAGCAGATGCGTCTCTGCTTGTAATAACCGTAAGCGCCGCTAAGTGAATTGAACAAGACAACAAACATTGAGGTCCCGGCTGCTTCCTGCGGCGTCGCGCCGAAAACGAACGACATCAACGGGACTATGATGATGCCGCCTCCGATGCCAAGCATCGCTCCGATACATCCGACGGCCAAACCAGTCACCAGAAACAAAACTATCTCCATTTTTGTTTATTTAACGGCTGCAAAATTAAAAAATATTATCTTTGCGAAAAATTTTAAATCAAATTAAAAATGTAAAATATGAATAAGGCTGCCAATTTCATCAAGTCAATTTCCGGATTGCTGATTTTCATTGCAATTGCGATTTTTTTCCCGGATATTTTCCTTTATTTCGTGGTCGCGTTAGTACTTTTCCTGCTGTGCCGCCCGCTTACCAGTGCTCTTGAAAAAATTAAAGTCGGAAAGTTCCAAATCAATTCTACAATTTCTGCGTTGATTGCCATCGTATTGCTTTTCATGGCTTTGGCACTTATTGTCAGGTTTGCGGTCCCGATGTTCAACAAGGAAGTGAACATGGTGAAGAACATTGATGTCGGGGATGTTTTCGATTACTTTGAAGAGCCAATCAACAGGTTTTTCGGTTTTCTCGCAAGCATAAACCTCGTGAAGTCGCGCGATGCCGCAATTGAATTCCTGAAAAACGAAGTGTATAACATTGTCAACTGGGCCAATGTGAAAATCATTCTGGGTTCGGTGGTCTCCACGACGAGTTCCATTTTCATTGGGTTGTTTTCAACCGTTTTCCTTTTGTTTTTTTTCCTCCGCGAGCCAAACATCATCAAGATGATATTTCTTGCCATCGTTCCTGACAAGTTTGAAAACAAGACACTCAAAGTCCTGACATCCACAAGGGTGATGCTGTCGCGTTACGTCATCGGACTGATGATTGAAGTGGTGTGCATGGCGACACTCATAACGATTGGCTTGATAATTTTCAATGTACCCAATCCGTTGATGATTGGTGTTTTTGTGGCTTTATTACATGTGATACCGTATATCGGGCCGTTAATCGGCAGCATTGTTGGCACGCTTTTTGGTGTCGTAGCTGTTCTCAGCAACGGTTCATACGATGCGCTTTTGCATTGTGTGATAGTGATTCCATGCGTGATAGTCGTAGCGTTGCTTATCGATAATTTTCTGTTCCAGCCAATCATTTATTCAAAAAGCGCCAAAGCGCATCCTGTCGAGATTTTCATTGTCATTCTGATGGCGGGAAGCATTGGCGGCATCGTTGGAATGATTATCGCAATACCTGCATATACCGTCATCAGAATAATAGGGAAGAACTTCCTCGGCAACGTGAAATTCATTGAAATATTGACAAGAAAGATGGATGTTGGAAACAAATAGGCGTTTTTTTTGCCAATTTAAGAAAGCGAAAAATTATAAAAATGTTCTTAAACATCATAATCCATTGATATACATGAGAATATTTTTTTTCAAGAAAAACTTGTGCATATTGAAAAATGTAGTACTTTTGCAGCGGGTAAGTCTTATACGACCAGCTCCTGTCAAACTCCCCCAGGACCGGAAGGTAGCAAGGGTAGATGGTTGAGCGGTGCGATATAAGTAGCTTACCCTTTTTCGTATTAACATGATAATAACTCCTACATACACGCATAAACAATTTTGGTTCACCGCCTTGTTCTCAGGTGCGTTGTTAAGTGTTGTGTTATCAACGGTTTACATTGCTTTTTATGAGCGTTTGTATATCGAGTCGTCATACCTTTTCTCGATAATATATCTTATTCCGTTCGTCTGGTTAAGCGTGACCGCCGCTTTTTTCAAATGGAAATTCGTCTATTCAGAATTTTCATACCGACAGGCGTTCCTGTTGAACTTCCTGTGCGGGCTTACGGCGTCGTTGCTGTTCAGCGGTGCGGTTTTTGTGGCATACGCTTATATCGGATTGGAAAGCAGGATGAATATATATAATGTCGGCGAGCATTACAAAAATTTGTTTTCGCCTCAGGCGACGGCTTTGTCATTGCTGATAATAAATGTTGTGCTGACGCTGTTTTATTCATTAATAATTGCTATTTTTGCACGAAAAAATAAATGAAATGAACATATCTGTTGTAGTACCTTTATTAAATGAGGAAGAATCGCTGCCGGAACTCGAATCGTGGATTCGACGCGTAATGAATGAAAACAACTTCACATACGAAATCGTATTCGTTGACGACGGAAGCACCGACGGCTCTTGGAACTGCATCCAGAAACTGAAAGCGAATAGCGAAAACGTAAAAGGCATCCGTTTCAGACGAAATTACGGCAAGTCGGCGGCCTTGAACGAAGGCTTCAAGATTGTACAAGGCGACGTGGTTATCACAATGGACGCTGACCTTCAGGACAGTCCTGATGAGATTCCTGGTCTTTACAAAATGATTGCTGAAGAAGGTTATGACCTCGTAAGCGGCTGGAAAAAAGTACGTTACGACTCAAAGATCGCAAAAAACATCCCGTCGAAATTCTACAACTGGTCAACGAGGAAGATGACAGGAATCAAACTTCATGATTTCAACTGCGGACTTAAAGCATACAGAAACGAAGTCGTGAAGAGTGTTGAGATTTACGGAGAGATGCACCGTTACATTCCGGTGATGGCGAAAGCCGCCGGATTCGGTCACATAGGGGAGAAGGTGGTTCATCATCAGAAAAGGAAATTCGGCACGTCAAAGTTCGGAATGAACAGATTCTTAAGAGGTTATCTTGATTTGCTCACTATTACATTCATCTCAAAGTTCGGGAAACGCCCGATGCATCTTTTCGGAGGTCTCGGAACTGTAATGTTCCTCGTCGGCTTCATTATCGGAATCATCTTGGTTGTCAAGAAATTCGCCTTCGGAGTTTACGGAATGACAAACCGTCCGTTATTTTATTTCGCATTGATTTGCATCATCGTAGGCGTTCAGTTCTTCATGACAGGCTTTTTGGCCGAACTGATTCAGTCAACGTCACCGAAACAAAAGGTTTACGGAATAGCGGAGAGAATTTAAGGCAAAATTTAGAGGACAGGGATAAGAGAACGCGAAGCGACATGTTTTTTTTAAGATGTCGCTTCGCGTCTTTTTATTTTTAAATTTACTAATAGTTGTCGTTATACGGATCGTCGAATGGCTCGTCAAATTCCACATCGTCAAGGTATTCTTCCTCACCGAAGAGGTCATCGTCTTCATCGTCAAACATGTCCTCTTTATCCCAGTCAAGGTCTTCCTCAAGCTTGCTTTCATCGAACTCATCGATGTCGTTCATGTCGTTCATGAATTCTTCCAACTCATCGTCACTCATCTCATCAAGTTTTGCGGTCATGAGACGATTGTCTCGCGACAAAGTCTTCAATTCCTTAAGAACACTCGGAGAAACATAAAATTCGTCGATATTTTCTTCACAATATTTGATGTATTTGGGGTCTTTCTCAAATACTTCAGCCAAGGTTTCACCTTCATATTTACCAGAGGTGAACACGTCATCTACATCGTAAAATTTCATATTGAATAATTTTTTATTGAATTTTAAAATTTAAATTTATGCAAAGATAATTTTTTTCTGAATAAGTGCGATTGATTTTTATTTCTTAAAGATAAAATAAACAGCGAGGATAAGAAATCCGAATCCGATAAGGTGATTCCAGTTGAATTCGCCCATTTTGAACACCTTGATGGTGATAATCATGAAAACCGTCAGGCTTACAAACTCTTGAATCACTTTGAGTTGCACAAGAGAAAACGGCCCGCCGAAGTTCTCGTGACCGATTCTGTTTGCCGGCACCATGAAAGAATATTCAAAAAGCGCGACGCCCCAACTTGCCAAAATCACAAGGATTAAAGGCCAGCTTTTCGTGGTGTCGGCTAATTTGATGTTGCCATACCATGCGAAAGTCATGAAAATATTGGACACAACCAACAGCAAAATAGTGTATAATGCTCTCATTACATTAGATTTAAAACGGCTGCAAAAATCGTGAATTTTTCTTTATAATTACACAAAAAGAGTAAAAATTATTATCTTTGCAAAAATTTTTCTAAATGGTTGACATTGAAAAGACAATTCAGGATTCTATTGATGTTAAGAACCTGATTATCAACGATAAAAGGCTTGTCGAAAAAATTCGGAAAGCCGCTGATGTTTGTATTTTGTCGTTAAGAAACGGCGGTAAGATTCATTTTTGCGGCAACGGTGGCAGTGCCGCTGATGCGCAGCACCTCGCCGCCGAACTGAGCGGAAGGTTTTATTACGACCGACCGCCACTCAACGCCGAGGCTCTTCATGTAAATTCGAGTTACCTTACAGCTGTCGCAAACGATTATTCCTACGATGTCGTTTATTCGAGGATGCTCCAATGTTCCGCCAAAGAAGGCGATGTGCTTTGGGGGATAACCACTTCCGGAAATTCATCAAACATTCTGAAAGCCGTTGAAGTTGCCAAGTCATTGGGTGTCAAAGTGATAGGAATGACAGGTGAGACCGGAGGTAAGATGGCGGAAGTGTGCGATGTACTGCTGAATGTCCCTTCAAAATGCACGCCGAGAATCCAGGAATCGCATATCATGATAGGTCATATTATTTGTGAAATCATTGAATCAACAATTTTCCCAAGATGATGGACTGGAAAAACGAAACAGACAGCAGCTGGACTTTGTTCCTCGACCGCGACGGCGTTATCAACGTCCGCCTTATTGACGATTATGTGAAGAATATCAATGAGTTTGAATTTCTGCCCGGTGTCATCGACGCATTTGAGATTTTTGCAAAAAGATTCAAAAAAATCATCGTCGTTACCAATCAGCAAGGTGTCGCAAAAGGACTTATGTCTTTAGAAACGGTTCATGACATTCACGACTTTATGATTGAACAGATTGAAAACCATAAGGGTAGGGTGGACGGAATTTATATTTGCCCGCAATTGAAATCAGAACCTGACAACTATCGCAAGCCAAGCCCTAAAATGGCTTTCATGGCAAAAGCCGATTTCCCGGAAATTGACTTGCAGAAATCAATAATGGTCGGCGATTCAAATTCCGACATCGAGTTCGGGCAAAATGCAGGAATGCACACAATATTAATAGGTGATGAAGAGATAAAATCGGTTCCTGACGATAAATTCGACTCACTTATCTCATTTGCAAACACTTTAAAGTAATACTTTATATGTCAACGTTAATTCTTTCAGTATTTGTTATTTACACGATTATCATTTTACTAATTGCACGTATTACATCGCGTAAATCGAATAATGAAACGTTCTTCACGGGAAACAAAAAATCGCCGTGGTTTGTCGTCGCTTACGGAATGATTGGTGCGTCACTTTCCGGCGTAACGTTCATGTCGGTGCCTGGAAATGTCTATACGAGCCAATTCACGTATTTGGGTATTGTTTTGGGCTATATCATTGGTTATGCGGTGATTGCGTTCCTTTTGTTGCCACTGTATTACCGCCTGAATCTCACCTCCATTTATTCATATCTTAAAATGAGATTTGGAAAACAATCAGAGAAAACCGGTGCGTTGTTTTTTATTTTGTCGAGGCTTCTCGGCTCGGCACTTCGTATGTATTTGGTTGTCTTTGTGTTATACGAATTTGTATTCAAAGCCTGGGGCATTCCGTTTTGGGTTCCGGCGGTCATTTTCATTATGTTCATTTTAATTTATACATTCAAAGGCGGAATAAAAACTGTTGTTTGGACTGACACTTTGCAGACGACATTCCTCTTGCTCGCCGCGATAATCACCGTTGTATGTATTCTGAAGGAATTGGGAATCACGATTCCTGAATTGCTCGCAGCTTCATCTGAAAAAGGTTTTACGAAGATTTTTGAAACAGATCCGAATCACAGCAAATTCTGGCTGAAACAGATATTAAGCGGTGCTTTCATCACAATTGTGATGACAGGTCTTGACCAGGATATGATGCAGAAAAACATGACTTGCAAGACATTGCGTGACGCGCAGAAAAACGTGATTACATCAAGTGTGCTTTTCATTTTCGTCAATGTGATTTTCCTTTGCCTTGGCGCTTCGTTGATTTACTACGCACAACAGACTGGTTTTCAATTACCTGTAAACGAGAGTGGAGTAGTGGTGAACGACAAGATTTTCCCGACTATTGCATTTTCGTTCAATAAGTTCACAAGTGTCGTCTTCGTAATCGGACTTGTCGCGGCCGGCTATTCGTCTGCCGACGGAACATTGACTGCGTTGACAACCACAACGTGTTATAATTTCTTGAATTTCAAAGGTAGAACGGATATTTCGGAAGAGAAAAAAATGGCTGTCAGAAAACGCATTCACATCGCTTTTGCAATACTTTACCTGTTGGTAATCATAGCGTTCCGTCCGTTTCACAACCAATCATTGATTGACAAGGTTTTTGAAATTGCAGGTTATACTTACGGGCCTTTACTCGGAATGTTTTCGTTTGGTCTTTTTGTAAAAAACAGATTCCCAAATGACAAAGCGGTTCCATTTATCGCAATAGCTTCACCTATAATAAGTTACATCTTGAATTTATATTCAAAGCAATTATTCAACGGCTATCAGTTCGGATTTGAAATATTGATTGTCAACGGTTTATTAACATTTATCGCTTTATATGCTGTGAGCCATAAAGCTGAAACAAAATAAAACAGTGACATTTTATTATTGTTGAAAAACCGGAAAAAAACGCGAAGTTGTTGATTACCAGCACTTCGCGTTTTTTTTTTGATTTGCGGCTTTAAACTAAAATGGAAGATCGTCGCCGTTGTCGGATGAGGCAAAATAAGCTTCGTTTACCGGTGGCAACGGAGCTTGGCCAAAATTCTGTTGCGGTTGTGCCATCGGTTGCTGTTGCATTTGCGGCATTGCCGGTTGCTGCTGTGCGACAGGTTGTGCCGGTTGTTGGTCGAATCTTATTGCACGGACATCCGTGTACCATTTACCGTTAAATTCGCGTGATTCAATACTTATTTGTATCGTGACAATCTGTCCGACGAAGAAACCGTTAGCCTCGTTGACGCGCTCGTTCCAGCACAAAACGCAGATTTTTTTCGGATAGGTTTCCATCGTTTCAATAATCAATTCTTGTTTTTTCCAAGGACCGCGCGGGCTGCTTCCTTCGGTCAGCGTACCTAATTGTAAAACTTTACCAATGAGTTCCATATACTTATATTATTAATTATTTGATATTCACTTGTTAAATTTTCAAAAAATCACGCTGCAAATATAACTTAAAAATTTTAAATATGAACATTTTTTCATTAATTAACTTTCATTTTTATACGTTTAAAAATCGCTGCATTTATGTAAAAATTCATTTACAAAAGCTGCCACTTTTTAGAAATAATATACAATATGGAAAACACATCTAAAAAAGTTAATGGACTGAATTTCAAACAGTTAAATGAATTAAAAACTCTTCTTAATCTTTATTATCTGAATTATTCTTCTGATTCTATTCGTAAAGATAGAATTCTTGAGGTAGAGGTTGCTGTTTTGGCTGATTTAATGCTTTATTGAATTATGTATAAGCATGTTTTAATTACTGAATTGAAAAATGGTGATGTGTTTTGCTTTTCCGATGAGGAGAAGCAAAGCCGTTACCAATTTTGTGAGTATCTTCCTCAATATGATGCAATTGTTGTTAAACATAACGGCGTTATTATGATGCTTAATGTTGATGACCATTACCGCCATGTCAGTGTTGAATATAAACCTCGAATGTCCTCATATCGTAAATTTGAAATTAATGGTTTATTTGAACGTGAGAAGTCTATTATTTTGTCTATAACTAAAAATCTTAAATTAATTGAAGAAAATGAAAAAATTACTTTCCCATCTTTCGTTACCCTTAAGGGCTATTCTTCTGCTCGTTTTGCTCGTGCTGAAGTTGTTACTTTGCATAATGAAAAAGACTTTGTTATCATTAGCATCGAAAGTAAAGATTATAAAAAACCCTATTCGTTGATTCTTCATAAGAATTCACAAGAAACCTATCACGATAAGTTGGTTTCTATTGCTAAATCTAAATTATAATTAACTTTTATGTCAAACGCATTACAATCTCAATTTCTCGCCTCAATCGCAAGCGGCGACGTTGATAAAACGAAAAGCATTGCGAAATTGATTGAAAAAGAATCAGGTAAAAAGTCTTTCAAAGAATGGTTAAAGTCTTTGACCTCTTTGTTTGAGATTCACTTAACTGTTAAGATTCTTGGTGTTACTATTGTTGATTTTAAAATCCCTAGAGAATGAATTTCCATGAAACTTTGCGGCCGTATGTTAAGCCGCCGACAAATTATTGTCGTCATGAGTTGTTTTTAACTCCTCGTGAAACTATTGTTGATGGTGTGATTAGTCGTACACTTGATTTTGTTGATGTTGATTTTTCGAAAATTAACGAACAATTTAAGCCTTCTGATTTTGCACTTTCTAATGTTATTGCCGTTGGTGCTACTTCTCAACTGAAAGAAATGAAACTTTCTTCTTCTGATTACGATAATCTTAATACTGAACTTGATAATCTTATTGATGAATACGATAATTCTTTAAATAATTAGTAATTATGGCTAATAATCCAAAATCTTTGAAAGTTCGTACTGCTTTGCAGTCACGTAAAAATAAGTTTGATTTGTCAAAGAATCATATTACAACTGCTAACTTCATGCAATATAATGTTGCTTATTGTACTGAATTGATTCCAAAATCATCCATTAAGGTTAAGATGGAAACTTTTGCTCGTATGGCTGCCCTTCCTTCTCCTACTTTTGGCATGGCGACTGTTAAAAATCGTGCTTTTTGCGTTCCTCTTCGTACTATTTTCCCCGCTTGGAATGATTTTATTACTGATACTATTCACGTTAACGCTAATGGTGTTTCTTCATATCCATCAGTGCCTATCTTTTCAAATCTCACTCTTATTTCTTTTCTTAAGTCTTTCTCTACTGCCGTCATAATTGACCCCGTTACTTTGGAGCCTTTAGAGCCTTATGACTTTTCCGTTGTGGCTGGTAATGATATTGTTTATTCTAAATTGTCCTCTGAAGGTAAGCAGATTTATAAAGTTTTTCGGAGTCTTGGTTATAAGCCTGTTTTCTCCTTTACTTCTGATGTAGATTTTAATTTTTCTGCTTTGCGTCTCTTGGCTTTTGCTCGAATTTATTGTGACTATTACGCCAATTCTGCATATCTTAATGATGTTGATTTGTATTCCAAAGTTAATTCTTTGTTTACTTTCGACAATGGTCAACTTGTTTTGACTGCAACTGATTTATCTAATATTTTTTCATTGTGTCGTATGGTCAATTATGATTCTGATTATTTTACATCAGCTTTTGACCGTCCGCAAGGTCCTAACACAATAGGTCAATTTAAGTCAATTAACGATGTCAACCGCTTTGTGTATGCTTCTAACGGTACAAAGATTCAAGGTTCGAGTGTATCTGATAATCTTTCTGGCAACGTTGACCAAGTTCCCGCTATTGTGCCTTCCACCAATGACCAAAAACCTGGACAGATTACTCAATATATTCTTGATTCTCTTCATGCTCTTACTGATTATATGATGAGACATCAGTATGTTGGTAGCCGTGCAATGGATAGATATCTTGCTCGTTTTGGCGTTAAGTTGAGTGATGAAAAATTGAATCGTTCAATTTATATCGACACGAATACAACCCCTCTTCGCTTTGGTGATGTGATTTCAACTGCTGACACTTCTACATCTAATCTTGGTGAGTACGCTGGCAAAGGTATTGTCAGTGACCAAGGTAACAATGTTAAGTCGTTTGATTTTTCGACTGATGAATATTCTATTTTCATGGTTATTAGTACAATTATTCCTCGTGTTGGTTATTATCAAGGAATTGACCGTGCTGTTTTGCGCCGTGATAGATTTGATTTCTTTACTCCCGAATTTGATGCGCTTGGTACTCAACCCATCCTTGCAAGTGAGTTGTATGTTTCTAAAGAAGCGAGTGATAATATGTCTGCTCACATTATGGACACTATTTTCGGTTTTACTCCTCGTTACGCTGATTATAAGATTGCTCTTGACCAGTTGACTGGAGACTTTGTTTGTGATTCAGTTAATGCTGGTAAACAGTCTTGGCATTTAATGCGTATGTTTGGTGATGGAGATTTTGCTAACTCTCAAAAAGTTGTCCATTCTCTTGCTTTCACTCAAGGTGAAGATGCAGAACAATATAATCGTATCTTTTATGGTTCTGGGTATGATAACGATAAATTCAATGTCATTTATTCGTTTGACGTTAAGTTGTTTGCACCAATGAAGTCACTATATGATACTTATGATTTCCACGGTGATGGTCAATCTATTAAAATGGATATTAACGGCAATCATATTAACTAATTTGTTTAACTTTGAGCCGCTGTTATGGCGGCTCTTTTAAATTATGTATTATGTCTCTTTTCGGTTTACTTGATTTTTTTGCAAATCTTGCTACCACTGATGCTCAAATTCATTCTGCTGGACGTCAACAAGAAAACGAGTTCTCACAGCAGCAATCTTTATTAAATATGCAGAATGATTATAATACTGAAATGTGGTTGCGTTCGAATCAATATAATTCTCCTGCTAATCAGATGCAGCGTCTTATTGATGCTGGTATTAATGCTGATGCAGCCGCTCAATCTGTTGCAGGTGGTAACGGTAATTTTGCTTCACCCGTTCAGTCTTCTTTAACTCCCTCTGTTAATTCCGGTATTGCTTCAATCGTTGATGCTTTTAACGGTTTGCATTCTGATTTCATTACTCGTGAATTTCAACGTGAAAATCTTCGTTCGCAGACCGAGGGTCTCGATATCGATAATTCGATTAAGCCTATTAAAAACGCTCGTGAAGAACGTTATGTTGCTTCCCTCATTGAAAAGTCTGCTCATGAAAATGACCTTTCAGATGCTCAGACTAAACAAATTCTTGAATTACTTCCTTATTATAAGAATAAGACTCAGGCTGAAATTGATATGACTAATAATTTGGTTCTTAAATTACAGTCTGAAGTTGATAAGATTCGCAAGGAGATTCAATTAGACGATGTTCAGATTTCGAAAATTCTTTCTGATGTCAAACTTAATGAAGCCGAGATTGATAAACTTGCCTCTGATATTGCTGTTAATTATGCTAAAGTTTCTGAAACTGAAGCCAGTACTCTTTTAATTGGTAAGCAGACTGAAACCGAAGCTATTAAAGCTCAAATTACACGTTTACAGCAACTCGGCGAAGAGTTTAAGCAGAGTTATCGTGAAAATGTTGGTGTTGATATTGATGGTAATATGTTTAGTCTGATTACTCAAACATTGTTTAATGGTTTTGATTCGCTTGTTACTTCTTTAAAAAAAGTTGCTGGAAAAAAGAATGCTGGAGTTGGAAAAAATGGTAAGCATGTTTATATCGGTAATATCTATTCTGATGAGTATGGCGACTAATTTTAACCCCGCATATTTTAGCGGGGTTTTTCTCTTGTCTTATATATGGTATTTGACACCGCCGAGCTAATGCGGTGTCACTTCCTAATCTTGGAAGTTCGAAGTTTGTAAAGGTAATATTGTGTTCCTTAAACTCGAAAATTAAATATTATTAACTATGTGTATTAAACCTTTAAGAATATATAATAACTCTCATACTATTAACGCTCCTATTAGTCAGCCGTTATTATTTAACGTGCCTTGCGGCAAATGTTATGAGTGTCAGCAACTTAAATCTTCTGAATATTTTGCACGTTCTTATTATGAATCTCTTTCAACCTTTAAGAATGGAGGTTATATTTTATATGATACACTCACATATTCACCTCGTTATGTCCCTCGTGCTCGCCGTGTTTTGTCAGATATAATTGATACTTCGCATCTCTCTGATTTTATGGTATTTGACCGCACTGATTTTACCAATTTTATGAAGCGTCTGCGCAAGCGTCTTTATTTAGATGGTTACGATTATCGTAATATTAAGTATTTATGTTGCGGTGAATATGGTACTTCGGAAAATGGCACTCACCGCCCACATCTTCATTTATTATTCTTCGTTCAGAATCAATCAATTCCGCCCGAATATCTTTCACGTCAAATTAATCTTTCATGGCAGAAAGGTCGTACTGATGGCATAGATTATCGAGGCTCTTTGTATTTTCATTCTAATTCTCTTATTACTTCTGATAATTCTAATTTGCTTACAACCATTTATATTACCAAGTATGTTGAAAAAGACTGTTCTTATCAGCGACAACTTGATAAGCGTTTGTCTTACCTTAAAAAAGTTTTACTTTCTCAACGTTCTGAAAATTACGAACATACTTATGAATATCGTCTTGAATTAAATAAAATCCGCCGTGCAATCAATCAATTTCAACTTAATAGTCAGCACTTTGGAGAGTATATAATTAACTTTTATGGAATAGATTATTTCTTTGATAATGATTATATTACATTTCCATCGTCAAAATCTATTGTTCGAAAGGTTCGTATTCCTCGTTATATTACTCGAAAGTTGTTTTATGTTTTTGACAAAGAATCTATGTCTTATATACTAAATGACGATGGTATTCGTTTTCGTCTTAAGTCAAATATTGAAAATGTTAAACTTTTAAAATCTCGTTATGATGTCTTACTCTCAAATGTCCCTCTTCTCAAACCTTTTTTGGATTTTGATGTTGATAGTTTTCTTTGTAGTCATCCGTTTGATTCTGAAAAACTCGCAATCTATTCACTCTTTTATCGGTATCGTCTTAAAGGTGTTGATTTATATGATTATCATACTGTTAATTCTTATCAGTATAAATGCAATTCTTCATTTCTTGTTTCTCTGAATACTATGCGTGATAGTTATGATAATTGCGGTAAGTTTATTCTTGTTGATTCTGAAATGATTCCGTCTAAAGTTTTTCTTTCAAAATATTGCATTCATAATCCTAATTTTGAAGCAATTCTTAATTTCTTTGATAAATTGACTTACGCTTATAAGCAATATTGTCAATTAGCTTACGAACGTAAGCAAGAACTCAAAAAACGGTGGAACGCCGCCTTATGCACTTCGCCCACCTGCACCGTATAACACAATTTTATTCTTTTATTTATTATCTTTAATTATATTGTGTTCTTTATTTCTGTTTTTATTCACCTCCCCCCTCCCGCCCACGTGCGCCAGCCGAGGACAATAAACCCACGTGCGTAAGCCCACGTGCGCCAGCCGAGGACAATAAACCCACGTGCTTAAGCCCTCTTTGGCTTGGTTTGTCGGATTTGACACCCAACTGTCGTGAGACTACCGCCCCATTTCGTTGACATCGTTATGCGCGTTGATAGTCGAAAGCGAGGCACGAGCATTGAGACTGCAACACGCATAACGATGCGCCCGCGGCAGGCGAAACAGGACTCTCCATGTGCGCCAGCCGAGGACAATAAACCCACGTGCGCCAGCCGACTGCCGTATTCTTGTTAAATTCTTCCTTTAACTTTGTGTTTTATCGATTTTTTGCCGTTATCTGATTAAATTACACCTTAAACTGATTTTTTGTTGACAGTTTTTAAACTTATTGTATTTTTGCAGCGTTAAACAAACGAAATAATATACATTATGTTAAATAGTATATGTTAAAAGAATGCGGAACGTACTCTTACATCCCGCATCTTTTTTATGATTTAGTTGAGTTCTGTCGCTTTGTCATTCATCTTCAGACGGACGTACAAAGTTTTGAGAGCCTGCTTGATTGCCGGGTCATCTTTAAGAAGTTCGTAAGCCTTTTCAACGTACGGAAGTGCTCTTTCATCAAAAGCCTTGCCTTCTGCCATCATTGCGTTGTATTCATCGACTTTGTCAAACGGAAGGTCGTTTGCAGCTGTGTATTTTTCAGCCGCTCTGTCAATCAGGATGCTGCCGGCGTTAATGTATGCATCAACGTAATTCGGATCAATTTCAATGACTTTATTGTAACTTTCAAGTGTCTTCTCAACATCGAAAAGTTCTGATTCTGAATTTGCATAAATGGTTCCGAGAATGAAATAATAAACCGGCTGTGTCGGGTTTTTCTGTGCCATATCAATAATCTGGTCGATGATTTCGCCTTCTCTGTGAACTGTGATGTAAGAGTTGATCATTTCGTTCATGAGATTTGCATCATCCGGATACTTTGCTCTGCCAGCCTGAATTGTTTCAATCATCTTGTCGTTGTCGCCCATGCTACGATAGCAAATTGCGAGGCTCTGATAAACGGATGGATCTTCGTAACCATTGGAAACCAACATGTTAAGCATGTTGATGCTTTCTTCGTATTTTTCGACTTTCATCGCGCAGAAGGCAGCGTTAAGGAGTGCTGAATTGTCTTTACCGCCAACGACGGCAGCTGCATCGTATGCTTTTTTGAAGTTGATATATGCATCTTCAAATTTCTGTTCGTTGTAGAAATTTGCTCCCATGTCGTAGTAATTACCGCCGATTGAAGCGATATACTGCTGAAATTCACCTGCATTCTGGCTGTAGTATTTCGGATCGAGATTCATGATTTTCCCGAATGCGTTCAATGATTTCTCAAAAGCGTTTCCGTCAAGATCTCTGAATTCAGGATACAAACCGATTTTGTAGTAAATCACTGCCAAATAATGCCATGTCTTTGCTTGGTTAATAGTTGCTTCATGCTGAGAAGCTGCGTCGATGGCGTCTTTAGCTTTTTTAATCATAAGTTTGGCGTTATCCATCTGTTTCACGGCCTTTTCAAGTTTGTTCTGTGTCTTGAAAGCATCAGCTTGGTCAATGTACTGCTGGGCGGCTTTCTGGTTGTTGAAAGCGTTCTGAACCTGTACGTTCTGTGCGAATGCGAATGTTCCCACCAAAGCAATCGCCAATGTTAAAAATAATTTCTTCATTTTTCTAATTTTTTTATTAAACAATTATTCTTCGTTTTTGTTGTCTTGTTCTTCAATTATTTCTGAATTTTCAATATTATTCGGATTTTCCTCATCGAAATCTTCCTCTTCTTCAATGTGTTCTGCCTTTACTTTTGTAACAGCGGCGATTTTGTCATTGTCACGAAGATTGATTAAGCGGACACCTTGCGTGGCGCGTCCCATGACTCGCAAAGTATCTACGGCGATTCTGATGAGAATGCCAGACTTGTTGATAATCATAAGGTCATCGCCGTCAACAACGTCTTTTATTGCGACGAGTTGACCTGTCTTGTCGGTGATGTTCATTGTCTTGACACCTTTTCCGCCACGGTTTGTGATTCTGTATTCTTCAAGTTCCGAACGTTTTCCGTAACCTTTTTCAGAAACAACGAGAACGTTGGTTTGCGGGTCGTCGATGCAAATCATGCCCACGACCTCGTCATTGTCGTTGTCGTCAATGCTGATGGCGCGCACGCCGGAAGCCGTCCTTCCCATCGGTCTCACTGTCGATTCAGGGAATCTGATTGCCCTGCCCGACTTCAATGCGATGAGAATCTCGCTGTTGCCGCTGGTCATCTTTGCTTCAAGAAGTTCGTCGCCCTCACGGATTCCGAGTGCGATGATACCCGTTGAACGTGGTCTCGAATAAGCCTCAAGTGTCGTCTTCTTGATTATGCCTTTCTTTGTGATAAGTGTAAGATAATGATTTTCAACAAATTCCTGACCAAGATCAGTTAAATTGATGTAAGCCTTCACATTATCATCCTTGTCGAGATTGATGAGATTCTGGATTGCGCGTCCCTTGCTTGCCTTGGTTCCTTCGGGGATTTCAAACACTCTGAGCCAATAGCATTTGCCTTTTTCGGTGAAGAACAGCATGTAGTTATGGTTCGTTGCGACGAAAATCTGTTCGATAAAGTCTTCATCGCGTGCGTCGGAGCCTTTGGAACCCTTGCCTCCCCTACTCTGGCGGCGATATTCGCTCAAGTTGGTCCTCTTAATATAATTAAGGTGTGAAATTGTCACCACAACGGCATCGTCAGCGATGATGTCTTCAATCTTGAAGTCATCGGCTGTGCGTTCGATGGTGGTTTTTCTTTCGTCACCGTATTTGTCTTTGATGACGAGAAGTTCGTTCTTGATGATGTCGAACTGCATGCTTGTATTTGCGAGGATTTCCTTGAGATGATGTATTAATTGGTGCAGTTGATCCAACTCATCCATAATCTTCTTGATTTCAAGTCCGGCAAGTTGTCCGAGACGGTAAGCGACGATTGCTGATGCCTGGGGGTCATCGAAACCGAACTTGTCCATGATGGCTTGCTTTGCTTCCGGCGAACCACCCTTACAAGCACGAATTGTCGCGATGATTTCATCAACGATGTCGATTGCACGTGCCAATCCCTCGAGGATATGGGCGCGTTTTTCCGCTTCACGCAAGTCGTGTTGGGTGCGGCGGACGACAACCTCATGTCTGTGTTCAACATAATATTGAATCAACTGTTTGAGGTTCAATGTGTAAGGACGACCTTTGACCAAACACACGTTATTCACGCTGAATGAACTCTGCAATCCGGTGTATTGGAAAAGTTTGTTAAGCACAACGCTTGACACGGCGTCACGTTTCAGATCATAGACGATGCGGAGACCGTTTCTGTCGGATTCGTCGCGGATGTCGGCGATGCCTTCAATTTTCTTTTCTGATATGAGGTCAGCGGTGCGTTTGATCATCTCGGCCTTGTTTGTCTGATAAGGCACTGATGTTGCGATGATTCTCTCGTGTCCGCCATGTTCCTCAATCGTTGTGTTGGCGCGCAGTACGATACGTCCGCGACCTGTTTCAAAAGCCTCACGGACGCCTTCGTAGCCGTATATAATTCCACCTGTAGGGAAATCAGGCGCTTTTATATACTCCATTAACTTACTGACAGTGATGTCGTTATTGTCGATATAAGCGATGATTCCGTCAACGACTTCCCTGAGGTTGTGAGGCGGCATATTCGTGGCCATACCGACGGCGATGCCGCTTGCCCCGTTGACTAAAAGATTCGGGATGAGAGCCGGCAACACTGTCGGTTCCTGTTCAGAGTCATCGTAGTTGTTCATGAAATCAACGGTGTCCTTGTCGAGGTCGGCGAGCATTTCCTCTGCGAGTTTGCGGAGTCTTGTCTCCGTGTAACGCATTGCCGCAGGCGGGTCGGCGTCGATAGAACCGAAGTTGCCTTGGCCGTCAATAAGCGGGTAACGCATGCTCCAATCTTGAGCTAAACGAACCATTGCATCATAAACTGAAGAGTCACCATGCGGGTGATACTTACCTAAAACTTCGCCGACAACCTTCGCGGATTTCTTGTACGGACGGTTCGACAACACGCCCATGTCCATCATTCCGTAAAGAATACGGCGGTGCACAGGTTTCAGACCGTCTCTGACATCAGGCAATGCACGCGCCACGATGACCGACATAGAATAGTCTATGTAGCTCGTTTTCATGTGGTCTTCAATGCCTATCGGGACGATTCTTTCGCCTTCAAATTGTTCTTCCATTTATCTTTTCTCTTTTAATTATTAAATTTCAAAATAAAGTACAAAAATACACATTTTTTCGATAGACCACGAATAAAAAATAAATTTTTATTTGAACGAAATTATACGTTTTTGACTTCCAAACCAAAATTTGTTTGTATCTTTGCCGCTCGAAAAAATTGTTATATGGATCAGAAATTTTCACCAAGAGTGCGCGAAATAATGTTTCATAGTCATGAGGAGGCTGTGAAGATGGGCAATCCGTACATCGGGTTGGAACACATTTTCCTTGGCATTATCGATGATGAAGATAGCAACGCAGTGCAGATTCTGAAAAACATGAATCTCGATGTTGAAATATTCAGGAAGAAATTGGAGGCGTCGATAAAGTCAACACCTGTTGTGTCGGCCAACAATGACAACATGCCTCTGACCAAACAGGCGGAAAGAGCTTTGAAATTCACATATTTAGTCGCAAAAGAATTTAACAGCGACCAAGTGACTTCAGAACATCTTATGCTCGCCATCCTTCATGATGACAACAATATCATCTCTCAACGTCTTGAATATGAAGGTATTTCATTTGACAAATATAAAAATGAAGTCAAGAAAATGACACCTGACGTGCCGGCAAAAAAGGAAAATCCGATTGAGACGCCTCGGAATATTTTCATGGATGAAGATGAGGACGATGATGACATCAAGACTACGGAAACGCCGCAGCGAAAAGGCAGTCAGAAATCGAACACGCCTGCTCTCGACAGTTTCAGCCGCGACCTGACGCGTGCTGCCGTGGAAGGACGCCTCGACCCCGTTGTCGGACGCGACAAGGAACTTGAACGCATCGCGCAGATTCTGTGCAGACGTAAGAAAAACAATCCGATTCTTATCGGCGAACCGGGTGTTGGAAAATCGGCGATAGCCGAAGGTCTCGCAATAAGAATCACCGAACACAAGGTTCCGCGAACATTGTTCAACAAACGTCTCGTGATGCTTGACCTCGCATCTGTCGTGGCCGGAACGAAATACAGAGGACAGTTTGAGGAACGTATCAAGTCGATACTCAATGAGTTGGAGAAAAATCCTGACATCATTCTGTTCATCGATGAGATTCATACTATCGTCGGTGCCGGCAACGCCAACGGCTCACTCGACGCGTCAAACATGTTCAAACCGGCATTGGCGCGCGGCGAACTGCAGTGCATCGGCTCAACGACATTGGACGAATATCGTCAGTACATCGAGAAAGACGGTGCGCTTGAACGTCGTTTCCAGAAGATTTTGGTGGAGCCGACGACCCCTGAAGAGACTATTCAGATTCTTCATAACATAAAAAGCAGATATGAAGACCATCATCTCGTTAAATACGATGATGATGCAATCGAAGCTTGCGTGAAACTCACAAACCGTTATATGTCAGAGCGTTGCCTTCCTGACAAAGCTATTGATGCCATGGACGAAGCCGGTGCC
Organism: Bacteroidales bacterium; assembly: GCA_024400395.1. GTDB lineage: Bacteria > Bacteroidota > Bacteroidia > Bacteroidales > F082 > Limimorpha. The sequence continues at coordinate 9,691 of JAKSMW010000031.1, read as the reverse complement.
AGAGTGCATATCAGCAACATCAAAGTTCCAGTCGAAATCAACGATTTTGAAAAACAGATCGAAGACGTACGTCAGAACAAGAAAATTGCCATCAAAGAGCAGAAGTTTGAAGAGGCTGGAATGCTGCGCGATCAGGAGAAGAAACTTATGGACGCTCTTGAACAAGCCAAGACGAAGTGGGAGAACGAGTTGAAGAATCATAAGGAAGTCGTTACAGAACAGAACGTTGCTGAAGTCGTCGCCATGATGACCGGCGTGCCGGTGCAGCGTATAGCCCGCAACGAAGGCGACCGTCTCATGAACATGGAAAACGAGCTGAAAGGAACGGTCATCGGACAGGACGAAGCGATTAAGAAAGTCGCTCGTGCCATCCGTCGCAACCGAGCCGGACTCAAAGACCCGAACAGACCTATCGGGACGTTTATGTTTCTCGGTCCCACCGGTGTCGGAAAGACGTATCTCGCAAAGGTTCTCGCCAAGTATCTCTTTGATTCTGAAGACGCTTTGATAAGAATAGACATGAGTGAATACATGGAGAAATTCGCCGTTTCGCGTCTCGTCGGTGCGCCTCCAGGATACGTCGGATATGAAGAAGGCGGACAGCTGACCGAGAAAGTACGTCGCAAGCCCTACTCCATCGTTCTCCTTGATGAAATCGAGAAGGCGCATCCAGACGTGTTCCATCTGATGCTTCAGGTTCTTGACGATGGTCAACTCACTGATTCTCTTGGCCGTAAAGTCGATTTCAAGAACACAATCATCATCATGACGTCAAATATCGGATCGCGTCAGCTTAAGGATTTCGGACAAGGTGTCGGTTTCGGCACGCAGGCCGTGAAAGATGCAAAAAGCGTCCACGACCACAGCGTCATCGAGAACGCCTTGCGCCGCCAGTTCGCACCTGAGTTCCTGAACCGCATCGATGACCTCGTAATCTTCGATTCTTTGAGCAAAGAAAGCATCAACAAGATTATCGACATCGAACTTAAAAATGTGTATGAGCGCATCAAAGACATGGGTAACACATTGGTTCTCACTGATAAAGCACGCGATTACATAGCAGAGAAAGGCTGGGACGAACAATATGGAGCAAGACCGCTCAAACGTGCAATCCAACAGAATGTCGAAGACGTTTTGGCGGAAGAAATCATCAAGACAAAATTAGAGAAAGGCGACAGAATCATCATCGACTACGACAAGGAAAAAGACGACATGACTGTTGTGGTCGAACACGAGACATTGCCTGAAACCGCAATATAACACGAATGAATTTATCAGACAAGATAAACAACAGGTTTTTCAGACTAATAACGGAAAGCAGCCGCGAGATGGGATACCGTACGTATGTCATCGGCGGCTATGTCCGTGATATACTTTTACAACGCGAATCGCATGATATTGATATAGTTACAGTCGGAAGCGGTATCGCATTGGCGAAAAATGTAGCCGGAAAGATTCACGGAAAGAAAGACGTGAAGTTTTACGGACATTTCGGAACTGCGATGATAAACGTCGGCGGCCACGAGATTGAGTTCGTTGGCGCACGGAAAGAGTCGTACAGCCCCGACAGCCGCAAACCGGTATGCGAAAACGGCACTCTTGAAGACGACCAAAACCGCAGGGATTTCACTATCAACGCATTGGCAATCAGCCTGAATGAAGACGATTTCGGAGAACTCATCGATCCGTTCAACGGACTGCAAGACCTTGAAGACAAGATAATCAGAACGCCTCTCGACCCTGACGTGACATATTCCGACGACCCTTTGAGAATGATGCGTGCAATACGTTTCGCAACACAACTTCGTTTCAAAATCGAAGACGAGTCGTTTGAGTCCATCAGACGTAACGTTCAGAGAATCAAGATTATATCAATGGAACGCATCACCGAGGAGATGAACAAGATGCTCATGTCGAGCGTTCCGAGCATCGGATTCAGACTCCTCGACAAATCCGGACTGCTTCCGGTGATTTTCCCGCAGATGGCAGCGCTGAAAGGTGTGGAACTTCAGGAAGGCAAAGGCCATAAGGACAATTTCTATCATACATTGGAAGTGCTTGACAACGTGGCTAATAGCGGCGGAGACCTCTGGCTGAGATGGGCTGCCGTGCTTCACGACATCGCCAAACCGCAGACAAAACGCTTCGAGAAGGAAATCGGCTGGACTTTCCACGGCCACGAAGTGAAAGGCTCAAAGATGGTGCCGAAGATTTTCGCCAATTTCCGCCTGCCGTTGAACGAAAAGATGAAGTTCGTGCAGAATCTCGTTTATCTCCACCTCCGCCCCATCGTGCTCGCCCAAGACATCGTAACTGATTCAGCAGTAAGACGTTTGCTGTTCGACGCTGGTGACGATATTGACGCTTTGATGATTCTTTGCGATGCTGATATTACATCGAAGAACGAAGAGAAAAAAGCACGTTTTCATCAGAACTTCCAGATTGTCAGGCAGAAGCTGAAAGAGATTGAAGCGAAAGACCATCTGCGCAACTGGCAGCCGCCCGTCAACGGTGAGGCTATCATGGAGACATTCGGTATTCCCGAAGGACGCGAAGTTGGCGTTATAAAAACCGCCATCCGCGAAGCTGTTCTTGACGGGATTATCGGTAATAATTTCGTTGAAGCATACGACTTTATGAAGAAAAAAGGTGTCGAACTCGGGCTTCATGTCGTGAAAGAGATCTCTGAAACGGAAGTCAAGGTGAAAAACAACGGACCCGTTCCAGTAAAATAACCCTGTTTTGAAAAAGAAACACCTCATAGTCATCGCCGGACCGACGGCTTCGGGCAAGACCGCCACCGCAATCAAGGTCGCGAAAGCCTTTGATACCGTCATCATTTCAGCTGACAGCCGCCAGTTTTACAAAGAACTTTCAATAGGAACGGCGGCGCCGACTGAAGAAGAATTAAGCGAAGTAAAACATTATTTCGTTCATAATTTTAGTATTGAACAATCGTATGATGTCGCTGATTATGAACAAGATGTATTGTGTTTGTTAAATGAATTGTTTAAACAACACGATGTCGTTGTGATGACCGGCGGCTCTGGGCTTTTCATAGATGCGGTATGCAACGGACTCGATTTGATTCCCGACATTTCTTCCGAAACGAGAAACAAAGTCAATGAGATTTATGAAAAAGGCGGACTTGTCGCTTTGCAGTCTGAAGTCGAAAAAGTTGACCCTGAATATTACAAAATCGTTGACCGACAAAACCCCCGAAGATTGCAACGCACCCTTGAAGTCTTTTTGCAAACAGGCAAGCCCTACTCCACTTTCCGCAAAAACAAACACGTTGACCGCGATTTTAACATTATCAAGACCGCACTTCTTTGGGACCGCGATGAACTTATAAAGAGAATCAACAAACGTGTTGACAACATGATGGAGTTCGGACTTCTTGATGAGGTGAAATCAGTTTATGACAAACGACATCTAAATAGCTTAAACACAGTTGGTTACAAGGAATTATTTGAGTATTTAGATGGAAATACATTTCTCGAACAGGCGGTTGAACAAATCAAGATAAACACTCGCCAGTATGCGAAACGACAGATGACATGGTTGAGGAAAAACACTGAATATCATTGGTTTAGCATTGACGAGTACGATAAGATGCTTGAATTTATAAAAGAGCAGTTGGCGTAAAGAAAAATTGAGTATTTTTGCGCCTTGAAACAAACATCGACGCAAGTGCGTCCGTGTGCTTGAACACCACGTTAAAAACAAGAACAATGAAAGCAAAAAACAAAAGCGTGAGTGTGCCGTTTTTTCTGATAGGTACACTTTTTTGTATCAGTCTTGTGACTGCCAACTTATTGGAAACCAAAGTAATGCAGATTTGGGACATTACTTTTACTGGCGGTTTTTTAGTCTTCCCGATCTCTTATATTCTCAACGACTGCATCTCTGAAGTTTATGGCTTCAAAAAGGCCCGACTGATTATCTGGACCGGCTTTCTGATGAATTTCATTTTTGTTATATTTTGTAAAATTGCAGTCGCCATTCCATCAGCTTCATTTTGGGAAGGCGAAGATTCTTTCAGATTTGTCTTTGATCTTGCGCCAAGGATTTTGGTTGCGAGTTTGTGTGCTTTTCTAATTGGCTCGTTCCTTAATGCATTAGTAATGAGTAAGATGAAAGTAGCAAACAATGGCAGACATTTCTCGATGCGCGCGGTTTTATCATCGCTTGCAGGTGAGTTCGCCGACTCGATAATCTTCTTCCCGATTGCCTTCGCCGGGCTGATGCCACTGCGCGAATTGTTGAAAATAATGGCAATACAAGTAATAGCAAAAACGCTTTACGAAGTGCTGATGCTGCCATTCACAAAGCGTTTTGTAAATTATCTAAAAAAGGTCGAAGGAACTGATGTTTTTGATAAAAATATTTCTTACAATATATTTAAAATCAAAGATTTATAATAATTGTTTTAAGTCTTCCTTTAACTTTTTAACATTTTCAAATCTGATTGATTTCATGCCAACATTTATAGCACCATTGACGTTGGCCTGATTGTCGTCGATAAAAAGACATTCTTCCGGAACGAGATTGTATCTGTCAAGCAAGGCTTTGTAAAGCAATGGGTTAGGCTTCAGAACTTTTTCTTCGCCTGACATAACGATATGGTTTATCAATTCAAAGATATGGTATTTTTCACGTACGGGAATAAATGTCTCCACCGACCAGTTTGTCAGCCCGTAAATAACAGGAAAACCATTGTTTTTCAATGATTTAATCAGGTCATACATTTCTGGAATCTCCTCTCCCATCATTTTCATCCAGTCAGTTTGGTAAAGTCTGATAGCCTCTTCATAATCAGGGAATTGCGCAATTCTTTCAGCTACCGCAACGGAAAACGGCTTGCCGCAATCCATCTCGGCGTTCCACTCGCTGTTGCAGATGTTCTTGATGAACCAGTCTGACTTTTCTTTGTCTTTGAAATAATTATCATAAAGATAATGTGGATTCCAATCGACGAGAACGCCTCCGAAGTCGAAAATAATGTTTTTTATCATTCTTTAAGTATTTAATTATCAATGTTATTTATCTCCCAATGGCCGCCTTTGTCTGGCCCGACTCGACGAATAATATTACCGTCTTTCATTGCTTTCAGCAGTTCCATTGTGTATCTCAACGATATTTGAAGTTTTAATGAGAAATCATTTGCACTTGCGCCTGGACTTTCTTTGATAATTGACAATATTCCCATAGATTTCTTAAATGCCTTGTTTAGTTTCTTGTCAATCTCAAAAAGGTGGTCAATTCCGTAAATATCATCTTCATAATCTTTTGTTTTCAATGCATTTTTCAATGCATTTTTCAGTGCAATTTCAAACCTATTTTGCTTTTTCTTATTCTCATTGATGACGAGTTTGCCATTTAAAAGCATGGTTTTCAATGTCTTGAGAATACAGTCGAGCATGAATTTGATGAATATCGTGCTTTCGCCGCGGTTGTCGGCTATGAGCAGCACCTTATAATAATTTTGTTGGTTTTCCCTGATGATATTTTCTATTGGAATCCATGCGAAAATCGGCTTCCATTTGGCGAGAAGTGCTGTCTGCCAAAGTCGTCCCATGCGTCCGTTGCCGTCGAGGAATGGGTGGATGAACTCGAACTCGTAATGAAACACGCAGCTTTTTATCAGCGGATGCACGTTGCTGTTTCTGACCCATGCGAACAGGTTTGACATGTTGGCGGGCACGATGTTGCTTGGCGGTGCTAAATGAGTGATATTCACGCCATTGGTGACTCCGACGCTCTTTTTTCGGTAACATCCAGCAGTCTCCACGAGATCGCCCATCAAAACGCCGTGTGCTTTTTTCAGGTCTTTCTCAAGAAAAGGGTCCAAATCAGGAAGCAGGTCGTAGGCCTTGAAAGCGTTTTTCACCTCCTTGATTTCCTTTTCGGAACCGGCGACGTGTTTCCCGTCGAGAATGTCGGTCACTTGTTCAATGGTGAGTGTATTGTTCTCAATCGCTAACGAAGCTTGTATTGTTTTGATTCTGTTCTCCTTACGGAGAAGCGGGTGCATTCCTTCAGGGTTGAGGATTTCCATTTCGGAAATAAGTTCCACAATTTCCGCCACCTGATTCATGATCTCATCGGTGATTTTGTAGGGCGGAATGTTGTAGTCAGCTTGTCGCTCCTGAATGTCGAGTCCAAACGACTCGAGCGTGGTCCAGTCAGGGTATTGATGTGAGTTTTTCATATTAAAAGGTTTAAAAAAACGCTGCAAAGATAATAAAAATACAACAAAAAGCAACAGGTACGCTGTGAAAATTATTGCTCAATATCAATGTTTTTTTGACAATTATTCTTTAAAAATCCCATGTTATTTTAAAATTTTCAGTTGCGTGATTGCAATGCGAATTTTTCATATTTTTGCACCCGAAATTAATATAGAAATGAAGAAGTTAATCTTAACAATTATCGCGGCGGCGCTGTTATTAAGCAGTTGCAGCGAATGCGAGAAAACAAACGAGAAAGCGATGAACTCAATAATGGAAGACCTGCTGACGCGCCGCAGCGTGCGCAGCTACACCGACGAGGTGCCTCCGATGGAGGTGATTGAAGAAATCTGCAAGGCGGGCACTTACGCGCCGACAGGGATGAACAGGCAAGCCCCAATAATCATAGCGGTGACAAACCGTGAGGTGCGCGACAGGCTGAGCAAGCTCAACGCCGGCGTGTTCGGCAACGACACGGACCCGTTCTACGGCGCCCCGGTGGTGCTGGTGGTCTTGGCCGACACCACGGCTGCACTCACGTGGAAGGAAGACGGCTCGCTCGTGATGGGCAACTTCTTGAACGCGGCGCACGCCAAAGGGCTCGGCTCATGCTGGATACACCGCGCCAAAGAGGTGTTCGAGACCGAAGAAGGCAAAGCCATACTACGCAGCCTCGGCATCGACGACACGAAATACGTCGGAATCGGCAACTGCATCCTCGGCTACGTGAAAGGCGACTATCCGACAGCAAGCCCGAGAAAAGACAACTACGTTTACTGGATCAAATAGCGACGGACAAAGCGTGTTTTGAGATTGACAGTTCAGTGATAAGTGAGCTGTCTCTTGTTTCATTACATGCAAAAAACTGTAAAATGACCTATACACAAAAAATTATTTGTAACTTTGCGGCAAAAATATAAGACGATGGATGTAAGATACCAATTCTCCAAGCACCTGTTTTGGGACACAAAAATCGAAGACATTGACATGGAAAAACATGCGCCGTACGTTGTCCAGCGTGTCCTGGAATATGGACTGATGGACGATTGGAAACTGCTTCGTTCTTATTATGGACTTAAGAAAATAGCCGAAATTGCGATGAAGCTGCGCGAACTTGAGCCAAGAGCCTTGTCTTTCATAGCCGCTATTTCAAAAACCAAGATGGAGGATTACAGATGTTACACTACGAGACTATCGAACCGGCAACACTGGAACTTTTAAAAGAGCTGCAACGGATTCCGGAATTAAAAGAAACAAGATTAGTTGGTGGCACGGCACTTGCGTTACAGTTTGGGCATCGCAAATCCATCGACCTTGACTTATTTGGAACCGTTGAATGCGATTCATCAGAACTACAAGATGCATTGGCCTCCATCAGGGAAATTACTCCTCTGAAATTGTCTCCAAACATCAATATTTTTGATGTTGCGAATGTTAAGGTTGATATTGTAAACTACAAATATCCGTGGATTGGCGATTGCATTGAGGAAGACTCGTTGAGATTGGCGTCAGTCGAAGATATTGCTGCCATGAAAGTTACAGCCGTCATAGGGCGCGGCAGCATTAAAGATTTCACCGACATAGCACATCTCCTTGATTATTACACCATAAATGACATTCTAAATTTCTACCAACAGAAATATCATGACGGTTCGTTGTTCATGGCTTTAAAAAGTCTGACATATTTTTCCGATGCTGAAGGTTCTCCAATGCCATATATGTTTTCAAACATGTCGTGGGATGATGTAAAAAACAAGATCATTTCGGCTTTGCAGTAAAGGTGATTGAAAGAATCTGCAAGGCCGACACGATTCAAAATGGCAAAAACACATTGGAATGGGCAACCGAATACTCGGCTACGTGAAGTGGCAGTTTATTGATGGGCGAAGTGGCATGGATTAATGGCTCGTGAGAACAAGCATGTTGTTTTCGACAAGATTGAATGTTGAGCTACACCTTATGAGGCTTAATAATCAATCTATTGGGGAATGTCTTGTTCAATCTCAAAAGTTCACTTTGTAAATCTCTAATATACATTGCTTTATATTGTTTTAGTACGGATTTATAGTTGCTGTCTAATTTCGCACCGCAAGGGTACGATATTATTTTATATATGGATAAATTTATTTATAACTTTGCGGCCAAAATTTATTACTGTCCGATAAAATATTCACTTTTCCCGTGTTATTTATGGTTTTGTAGCACAGCAAAAATAACACAAAGGGCTGACTTCACAAACTGAAATCAGCCCCAGTTTTTTCGTCCTCAAAAAAGTTTTATAGGGCAGCAATAATCCGCTAAAAAAACCAACCATTTTATTTTTTTGCGTCTCGCTGATTTGAACGAAGGCGCAATGCAAGCATTGCGCCTTTCATACATATAGAACCCACCTCGTTATTTATTAATTACTGATTTTTTCTTTTATTCAGTGATTTTTACATTTTGGATGTGAATATCCTCCTTTGGTCCTGTGAATTCGATCACAGTACCTGTCGCTTTTTGAATAGATCTCATGTAAATTGGTCCTAAAACAAACAGTCTAGATTTGACAACATGAATATCAACTATCATTTGGCTGCCTGTAAGATTAGCATTTCTATACATGTTTGAAATCGCACTTTCTTTTAAGTAGGAGTCACTCAATCCGCCAATACCCAAAAATTTTTCGCAAGACTGTTCTCCCTCAACTCTTTTGACAACCACAAAATTGTTCTGATCAAAAGGTGCTGCAACACTTTGTGCATGGTTAGAAGTATTAGTATGCATGCCAGTAGCAACACAACTTGACAACGTCAAAATAAAACTCGCAATAACCAAAAAACCAAAAAGTTTTCTCATAATATTTTTTGCCAAGTTATATACCATCTGGCACCTCGGTTTTAATTAATTGAAAAGTTTAAAAAACACAAATTATTGGGGGCTTCTATATTTACTTTTTCCACGACGCCATTCTGGATTTCGCGAAGTCCGTTGAACGAAATCCACAATGAAAACGACGCTGCAAAGTTACAAATTATTCTCTTGTTTGCAACTGTTTTGTGAAAATTATATTAAAAATCTTGGAGAGTGTAAATTATTATTTATCAATATGTTATACAGGCAAATTCATTCCCGATCTCACAATTTGCTCATATAGGCACACGTTGTAAACCAAATTGGTCAAGGTGTTCCTGGCGGCATTCCGCGCGAAATAGCCCTCCCTTCCGAACCCAATAAACCTTGGTTGCCAAGTTTTCTGCATGTCCTTCTGTATGTGTCCGTCTTTCATTCATATTTGCGGCAAGTGCACAAATATTTATTCGATTATAAAAGAGTTATATTTAGAATCATCCAAAAAGCAACATGTCTTCAACAACATACTCAGCTTTATTACAAAATTAAAGTGAGTCTCCTCTTACCTCACGTTCGTCTTGTCAGGATACTCCGGTATCGCGGGCTGCTGCGGCCAGCCTTTCATC
>JAKSMW010000030.1 GCA_024400395.1 Bacteroidales bacterium | reverse complement strand
ACCCGATGCCAAGCTGCATGGCGTTCTCGTCAATGTCAAATGTTGCTGTATGTTGCTTTGAATCAATGCCTTTGTCAGGATTTGCCGTTCCAAGGCGGTAAAAACAAGCCGGAATTTTCTGTGAATACCATCCGAAATCCTCGGCGGTCATCAGCTGTGGGACGGATTTCACCTTTGTCTCACAAAGATATTCTTCCGCCGTTTTCTTGCAGAAATCCGTGAGTTTTTCATCGTTTTTCACAGATGGATAACCGCTTTCAATAAAAACCTCGGCGGTGCAACCGTATTCGGAGGCAATCTCGTTGGAAACTTTTAAAATATTGTCTTTTAATAAGTTACGTTTTTCTTCGTCAAAAGTCCGCATCGTGCCTTTGAGCGACACTTCTGATGGGACAACGTTGTAAGTGCCGTCAGCGATGAATTGCCCGAAGCTGAGCAGTCCGTTTGATTTGTAAACGGTTTCGTTTTTTTCCGGGTACATTTCGGCGAGACGTGCCACTATTTTTACGGCGGCGATGACGGTCTGATTTCGTTCCGCAGGTTTCGCTCCGTGACCGCCCACACCTTTTATTAATATATTGACTTCATCGCACGATGCCATGTAAGGTCCCAAATGGAAACCGACCTCGCCGCATTGCAAGTCTGACGTAACATGCTGCCCGATAATTAGTTTGACGTCGTTCAAAACTCCAGAATCCAGAATCAAAGATGCGCCACCGGGAAGTTTCTCCTCGCCGGGCTGGAAAATCAATTTGACAGTTCCGTCGAAACTTTTACGTAAATCATTCAAAATCAATGCCGTTACGAGCAGCATCGCCGTGTGCGCATCGTGTCCGCAGGCGTGCATGACACCTTGATTCATCGAGCGATACGGAATGTCTTTTTTCTCCTGAATCGGAAGTGCGTCCATGTCGGCACGCAATGCTATTGTCGAGTGTGAAGTTTTGAGGGTTGAAGGTGTATTTTTTTTTGTGCCTTTTATTGTGGCGACAATTCCGTAACCTGCAATATCTGATTGATAATCAATGTTTCTTGAAGCAAGACAGCGTTTTACGAGTTCGGCGGTTTCTTTTTCGCAGAAACTCAATTCGGGATGCTGATGTAGCTGCCGCCGTATCGCGACGACCTCCGGGAAGTACTCTTGTGCCTTATTCAGAATCTCTTGCTTCATAATTTTGCAAAAGTACATAATTTTTTTCAAAAAAGTGTTTTTGACTTTTGAAAAATATTAACTTTGCAGCGTATTTTTAAAATTCACAATTATGAAAAAATCATTATTACTTACATTCGCATTACTGCTTTCAATGGCAGTATTTTCACAGACAAGAACAACGTTTGTCAGTGAACATTTTGATGGTTCAACAATGCCGTCAGGATGGACAATCAAGGGATCAGGCGCATCAAACTGGAGCGTTTCAGCCACGGAGAACGCCGGCGGAAGCGCCAACGAGATGATGCTTTATTGGGATCCGCAGTTCAACGGGACATCACGTCTCTGCACACCAGCTGTTGACCTTACAGGAATTTCATCAGTTGTTGTGTCATTCAAACATGCTCTCGACAACTATCAAGGAGCACAGGTACTGTCAGTCTGCACGTCTTCCGATGGCGGCACCATATGGAACGAGGGCTGGACGCAGAATTACAGCTCGAACGGTTCTTGGGCGGTTAGCCAGAACATCGCAACATCTGACATGGGACAGAGTTCAGTCATGTTCGGCATCACCTTCACAGGAAACAGCTACAACATCAACAACTGGTATTTTGACGACATCGAGGTCTTCTCAATGGAGCAACTTGACCTTTGCTTGAGCTCAATTGATGTTTCTTCTGTCGCCGTCGCGGGGATGACAGACGTCAATTTCACAGTGATGAACAAAGGTGAGAATACAATCAATGAATTTGTGGTTTCATATCAAGTCGATGAAAATGAAGTGGTTGAAGAGACATTCAACACAAGTTTGGCATCACTCCAGACAGCGCAATACACGTTTGCCGTCCCGATGGAACTTCTTCCAGGAAGCTACGTGCTAAACGTAAATATTGAGTCAGTGAACGGAAGCGAAGACAGTGACCTCACCAACAACACACTTGAAAAAGCTGTGAGCGTCGCACTCGGCTCGGCACAGAGAATCTCCATGATAGAGCATTTCTCAAGCTCAACATGCGGACCATGTGTAGCTGTCAATACTGCGATGGTGGCATTGGAAAACAACAACCAGGGCAAATACACCTACACAAAATACCCGATGAGCTGGCCTGGCAACGGTGACCCATATTACACAGCTGAAGGCGGCACAAGAAGGACATATTACGGCGTGAACGCTGTTCCGCAGACTTTCCTCGATGGCGCCGACCAAGGTTATGGCGCTGTTTCGCAGACAGCCATGACAGCTTCATACGCCACACCTGCTTACGGCGACGTGAGAGGCTCATTCAATGTTGACGGTAACACAATCAACGTAAAGGTCGATTTCATGGCATACTATGACATGACTGTCGAAAAGGCTTTTGTCACTGTGAATGAAAAAGAAACCCACAACAATGTCGGCGGCAACGGCGAGACGACATTCCACCACATCATGATGAAGATGTTGACAGGCGCGAATGGTGTCGCCCTTAACATCCCGGCAGGTGAATGCCAGCACATTGAATATTCATTCGACATGTCATCAACACACGTTGAAGAGATGAGCGACCTCGAAGTCTCGGCATGGATGCAGAACCTCGGAACCAAAGAGATGGTTAACAGTCACTTCCTCTATGACTACACCGACATTCATCCATATCCGGTTCAGAATCTCAGCTTCGACCTTGAAGACGGAAGCAACACCATGATGGCAACGTGGGAAGCTCCAGAAGGCGGCAACGCTTTGAGCTACGACGTTTATGTCAACGGTGAATTTGTCGAGAACACCACGAATACGTCTTACCAAACAGAATACACGGGAGCTGCATCTAATTTGGTGGAAGTTGTGGCACTTTATCCTGATGAGAAAACTTCTGTTGGAATCGTGAAGATTCTCGTTGATCATGCCGGAGTCGTTGAAAACGAGACAGTTAAATCAATCATCTATCCTAATCCGACCAACGGAAATATTGTCGTGAACGGCAAGAACATGAACGAAATTCAGGTTTACAACATCTGCGGTCAGCAAGTCATTTCCGCAAAGGCAAACTCTGAAAACGTCATTCTCGACCTTGGCAATTTTGCAGCTGGCGTTTATATGGTTAAAGTCATTGATAACCAAGGAAATGCAGTTGTAAACAAAGTGATAAAGAGATAAGGGAGTAGAGACGATGCGTGCACCGTCTTTTTTATTAACAAACTGTGGAGACGGTGCGTGCACCGTCTCTACTTTTTTTACCATTTCAATTTTGAAACGAAGTTTTTTATTTCGTCTTTTGTGGCGTTCACGCTGAATACGTGATCTGGCTTCAAATACGTGATTTCGTGCGTTGACTTGAAAAGCTTCTCACCTCCTCCTGTGATGTTGAGCATGACGATGTCGTCTGCTTTAACTTGTTTGTTTTCAACGGCTTGGATAAGCGATGCCGTTGCTACTCCGGCAGCGGGATGTATGTCGATGCCTTCAAGTTCCTCGAACAAGTCGCTTGCGTTTTGAGCTTCTTCATTCGTGACCGCGAAGAAATCGCCGCCGGTGTCTTCCATCGCATCGAAAAGTCCGCCGCACAATGAATATGGCGGCTTGCGGTTTGAAAGCACTTTCGCACATATCTCGGAGGCGTCTCTGCGTGCCTGTCCTGCATCGTAGGGGAGAAGTGCGCGTGAATGTTGTTTCCAAGCGTCGTACATCGGCGTAAACGGTTTGTTCTGTGAGACATACAGTTTCGCTTTGTTGTTTCCGAAACGGCCGTCTTCGATGAGACGTAGGTTCGCCTCCCATGCGGCGATGGCTCCGGTGCCGCTTCCGACAGCCTGGAAATAAAAGTCGGGGATGCGCCCGATAAAAGTAGAGGCCGAAAGCATCGTCGTACCCATACCGTCGCGGCGCGCGATGTTCTTGGCACCGCCCTCGGCAAAGAAACCGTCCATCTCGCAAATGATGTTGCCGAGATCTATAGCGTCGAAATAGTCGCTCCCACTCTCGGTGCAAAGAAGTTTCACGCACGGATTCAACGGCTTTTCAAACCATAAGGCGTTGATGTTGTCTTCCGGAACGGTGAGCAAAAGATTGATGTTGTTGTCGGAACAAACTTGAGCGAAAGCGCGGGCGGTGTTGCCGGCTGAAGAGACGACCATCACTTTCTCGCGTTGACTGTCACAAAGACGACCACACACTGAATATGCCTCCGTTTCTTTAAACGAACACGTGCGCATAATCGCACCGATTTCAGGATTCCAGCCATTGAAGGTGATGAATAAATTGTTGAGACCCAATTTTTTAGCGATTTTTTCGCTTTTGTATGTGACAGGACACGACGCTCCTTTTAAAACATTTTTTATCGGCAGCCAGTCGGCGAAACGATAAAGTCCTTCAAGACTCTCGTTCACATCAAGCTGTTTTTTTTCATAAACGGCGCGAACCATGCCCGGCTTTTCTGAACCAGGAAAGTCGAGCATCCATCTGCTGTCAACACAAGTGTCGCCGTTTGCGACACTTAATACATGATACTTGGTTGGGTTAAAAAACATGGTGTTAATAATTTCGGCTGCAAAAATAGTAAAATATTTTACAGTATCGACAAATATAGTAAAATATTTTACTAAAATGATTGAAAAAACAAAGACGAGTCATTGCCCGTCTCTATTTTTGATTGTGAAATTTATCTTTCGAAGATTTCCTTTTTGTTTTTCGCTGCGCCTTTCTCTTCAACTTTTAATTTTGTAATGATATGATTCTTAACGTCATCGAGAACTATTGCGGTGCGATAATCTTTTTTCAAATTCGTCAGTTTGATGTTTTTCATCGTGATGCCATCGACGTGACGGATGAAGAATCCCCATGCCGGAAGTTCCTTGTGCTGTGAAAATTCAGGGTAGGCCTTGGGCATTTCCGGAACTTTGTCGAGTTCGTCAAGGCCGACGTGAGCGTAGAATTTGTCGCCGCCGTTTGGATAAATTATCTCGATGTTTTCAAGCGTGACATTTTTTATCTTGCTGTCTTTCAAACCGATAATCCCGCAAGGCGATGTGTTGCGCGGAAGGTCTTCAACTGGTCCTTCGTATTCATAGCCTTCGTCTGGCTTGCCGGAGGCGATTTCGCAATACATGTTTTTTATCGTGATATTTTCCATGAAGCTCTGCTTGTCGCGGCGTGCCCCGATGTTCAAATAAATCGCGTTGCCGACATTCACGGCGTAAAGCGAGTCAACCAAGACGTTCTCGCAGATACCGCCGTCAACGCTTTGAATGGTGATGGCACTTCTGTAAGTGTCATAGACTCTGTTGTTTATAATCTTCACGTCTTTGAAACCGCCGACGGCGAAAGTGCCGAATTTGATACCGCTCGCACTTGAACGTGCGGTGCAGTTCCTGACTTCGATATTCTGACATAACTTCTTGGCACTGTGTGACTTGAGACAAATTGCGTCATCGCTTGCATTGATGTAGCTGTTTGTCAGGACGAAGTTGTTGCAGTCAACGATGTCAATGCCGTCGTTGTTCCAATAAGCCATGCTCTCAACACGCACGTTGTTTACTTTTACGTTCTCGCATTGGTCGTACATACACACCCAACTTGCTGAGTTTTTGAAAGTTACGTTATCGACTTCCACGTTTTTGCATTCTCTGAAAAGAAGCAGACGCGGTCGGAACGCTTCGTTGGCTCGGTCGTTTCCGAGCCTGTCGTTGGCGACTCCGACGTGAACCATGTTTGTGCAGTTGAATCCGACTTCACGGCCGCGGCCGTCGATGACGCCGCCGCTGTTGTGTATTCCGATGATTTTGATGTTTTCGACACCTTCGGCCATGATGAATGCGTGGTCGTTGGTGGCTTCGAGCTTGTCGTAATCCCACGGATTCGTGCTGCCTACAAGTATCGCACCTTCAACAAGCTCAATCGTCACATTCGACTTTAAATGTATCGTGCCGGTAAGGTAACGTCCGACATAGAAACGCAATGTGCCGCCGCCTTGCTCCGAAATCCAGTCGATGGCCTTCTGGATTGAGCCGGTGTTCATCGTCACGCCGTCGGAACGGATGCCGAACATCGAGGCTTTGTAAATCGGTTTTTCCTGTGCGAAGACATTTATGGAAAACGCCATCGAAATTGCGAATAAAATTGATAAAAGTGTCTTTTTCATTATTGTAAATATTTGATATTCAATTTAATAAAATATTCTGACAGGCCCTATCATCCCTTGACTTTGAAAATCCTGCATCCTGCGTTTGTTGTTCACATAAACGTAAGCCACACGGTTTTCGTCAGGCAGTGACTTCATGTAATTTCCCAAAGTCGTGGTCACTCGAACCTCGATTTTATTTTCACCATTAATAATATAAGGTGTGATGTCGTAAATTCTTCTGCCGAAATATTTCACGCCAACGGATTGCCCGTTTACGAATAATTCCGAAACCCCGTGAACAAGTCCGAGGTCTAAAGTGGTCGGTATCGAATCAAGATTTATGTTCTTCTTGTAAACGATGTCGCCGGCGAAATATTTATATAAGTCATTGTTTTTCAAATCGATAAGAGTATCAAAATGAGCGATGAAAATCGTGTCTGTGCGGGCGTGAAGGAATTCAATGTCCCAGTCAAAACTAAAATCTTCGCTCTCAACTCTCAAAACTTCGCTCTTAAAATCGGACTTCTCACCTTTGTTTTTGTCAAAAACCAAGAGGATGCTCTCCGCCGGACCGAAGTCAAACTCGAAGCTGCCGTCTCTGTCAAGGTTGATACGATGCCGCTCGCCGGTGTGTAAGTCCCAGATCCACGGATACTTGCGTTTGGTGAGTTCCTTGTGAAAGGTGATTTTTGTCTTGTGCGACTCGTATCTGTTTGAGTTTGAGAGGAAAATCATTTCGCAGCCGTCGTCGGTGGTGTAGCGGTTCTGCATCAGATACATGTCAGGTGATTGAATGTCAATGTAATGCGGCAGATCTTCGGCCTTCATCAGACTGTCGTACCAAGGCAGAAAGCCTTCTTTCGGCGGTTTCACGAAGACAAAATTTTTGCATTTTGAAACTTCTGTAATATAATGATTTACAATTGAATCCTGAATGTTTTTGTCTTTTCTCAACCCCAACGACTTGTAAGGTATCGTGTCTATGCAGATGACTTTCCCGCCGCTTTGCGCGAATTGCGCTATGTTCTTTGCCGTTTCCGGAAACAGGCTTTCGACATCGATGATAATCAATGTATTGTATTTCCTTTCGTTGAAGCTGATGACACCTTTATTAATATGTGCGTTGTTGATGATGTTTTCGGTGACGTAATCGCTTCCGCCGCCGGTCTTGCTGATGCATTCCCAGATGAAAGTCTTGTATTGCGCCCGTGTGACATTTGGGAACGGCTCGTTCTGCATCCCGATGGTGCTCCACATGTCGTTTTCGGGATTTAGTATTGCAATATCTGCATGATAATCACCGTGTTGTAATGCTGTTGAAAGACGCGCTTTGTAGTCGTTGTAAAGATGAAAATGCCTCCACCATGTGTTGTTTTCCGAATAGAATGCGCCGTAGCGAACCCAGCCGGGAAACTCGACTTCGAGGTTCGGCGAGTAGTTGAAACCGTGGAAAACGGAATGTGTCACGCCCGAAATGGCTGCTTGGTCGCCGCCGAGTTTCAGTTGGTCGAGCGTCATGTTGAAGACGGTGTAAGTGTTGGTCATCTCCTCGCAGCTCATGGTTCTGTTTCCGGCGAGATGCGCCGCCGATGACACGAACTTGTTGACCATGGTGTAAGCCCTGCCACGGCGGTAGTCTTTCTCCGACATCTCCTCTCCGGGCTTGTGTCTCAACCAGTTAGTGGTCCAAGCCTCGCACTCGGGAATGTCGTAGTCCATCGCGTTTTCGAGCGGATAGAAGCCGCGTCCGTAAGCCTGTGCGCGCGATTTCACGCCGAGGTCGCGGCACCACGCCTGGTACGTGTGGGTGAAACGTTCGAGCATCAAGTCGGCCTTGAAGGTTTCAAAGTCGAAACGGGCGCGTTGGATTTCATCAATGAAACTTTCTGTAACCGGAATTACTGGATTGTAATGTTTCGCACTTCCCATCGAGCCGATTTCAAAGAGTATAAACGGCAGATAATCAGTGATGTCGTAGCCGTAACGTGCTTCAAACTCGTCAGCCATGTCGGATGTCCAGTTCGCGCCTTCGAGTTCCATCGAGTCGGTGAAGAGTGCGCGGACATGCTTGTTCAACGGCCCGATTTGAGCTTGGATCCTGTCTGACATACTATAAAGGTATTTCTTTACTGCGGCGGTGTCGAAATGGTTTAGCACCGGCCCCGCCGCCCCCGGCGCACCGTTTATAACTTCAAGAAAACCAGTGTATTTCACCAAAGCCCCAACGGTGAACTCGCCTTCTGGAACGTCAATCTCAAACGTTCCGTCATTGTTCAAGGGAAGCAGGTCAGTGTAATCGTATGGGTTGTCAGCGGGATTCGGGTAAAGCCTCAACGCCGTCAGCTCCGATGTCATGCCTTTGTACGGCGAGCTGATTTTCGGTTCTGCCATTTTGAAGATGCTGTCTTGACAAATTGTCAGTTTCATCGGGCCTGTCACTTTTTCGGCGTGGTTCACAACGACTTGCGCACGTTCTTCGCCTTCGAGAATTTCTGCACCGAAAGGCCAGCCGGAGCCGACAATCAGGTCACAGGTCAAACCGAGACGCTCGGCCTCATCGAATGTAACTTGCAGCATGTCAATCCATTCCGGACTTAGCCAAAGTAGAGATTCTTTTTCTGCACTGTCGCAATAACTCGGAAACTCAACGGGATTTATCTCAACGCCGCCGATGCCGGCATCTTTCAAAAGGTTCAATTCACGCTTAAGCTCTTCGGCCTCAACCTTGTCGCCGTTCCACCACCAACGTACGAACGGACGGTATTGCATCTGCGGATTCTTAAAATTCTCATATAATTCTGATGTCTTCGTGAAATTTTTTTTCTCTTTTGTGCAGCAATTAGAGAAAAATATCGTTATGAATGCCAAAATGAAACAAAAAAATCGCATATTTGTTATTTTTTTGCGAAAATAGGTAAAAAAAAGATAAAAACAGACAAACAACAAAAATTTTATCAGATGGAAAACAAAAGATTTGAACGTTCGGCAACTAACAAGGTCATCGGCGGTGTGTGCGCCGGATTAGCCGATTACCTCAACATGGATGTAACTTTGGTGCGTGTGCTTTTCGTCGTGGCGGCTCTCTGCGGCAGCTTCGGATTCTGGCTTTATGTCATCCTCTGGATCGTGGCGCCTTCGCAGAGAGTCATCGGTTTTAACAGTCAGAATGATGAACCTGTTGAAATCAATGTGGTTGAAGATGACAAAAAAGGTTTTCAAAAGGGAGCCGTTGTCACAGCTATCATATTGATTGGCATTGGTTTATTAGCTCTCATCGACAATTTCATGCCGATTGACTGGATTTGGAAACTGTGGCCTGTCATACTTATCGCACTTGGAATCGTAATAATTATGAACACTCAAAAAAAGCAGAACAATGAGTAATGCACGTGAGAAATCAGGCGATGGATTCGCCACCGGAGTGATTATGATTCTAATCGGGATATTTGCACTTTGCGTGACGTTTTTCCACATCCACATAGTTTGGTCACAACTTATCAGATTATGGCCTTTATTATTGATAATCATTGGAGTAAGCATGATTCCGGTCAACAGGTGGATTCGCACAGGCATCATAGTCTTGATTTTGGTTTGCGGGGCAATAGGATATCACAGCTTGGTGAAAAATCAATTTGGAGACAGAAAGATAAATATGGAAATCTTTAAAGATGACGATTGGGATTTCTTTGATGAATCAGTTGAAAAACAAGATGATACAGTTGAAAATGAAATCACTCACGACGAGAATCTACAGGAATTTTCTGAGCCGTACAAAAAAAGCGTGAAATATGCTGAAGTTGAAGCCAATTACGGTGTCGGTGAGTTGAAGATTGGTTCTCCGACATCAAATCTGATATATGCGACAAATTCCAGCATGTTTATCCGTCAGGGATTCAATGTGAGGTACGACGGCTCAAACGAAGCCGAGATAAAATTCACAAGCGAAGGCAAGACCAAAGATTTGAAGAAACAAGATAATAAATTTACTATGTCATTGAATACCAATCCTATATGGAAATTTGACTTTGAATTTGGCGTCTGTGATGTTGATTTTGACTTTTCAAATTACAAGGTTTCCGAAGTCAACATGGAATGCGGTGTCTGTAATGTTGACATGAAAATCGGCAATCTTCATGACAACACGAAAATCGACATTGAGACAGGTGTTTCAAAAATCACCATTCGTATTCCGGAGTCGGCGGGTTGCAGGATTGAATGCGAGTCGGCTTTGAGCAGCAAGTCGTTTGAAGGTTTCACGAAAGTTGACAGAGGTGTTTACGAGGCTGGAAACTACGGTGCTGTGTCGCAGAACATTGTGATTGAATTGTCGGGTGCGGTGTCAGATATTGATATTTTACGTTATTGATTTTCAATATTTTAAGTTGAAAAATATTTTGGCACAAAATTTGGAGGAGGCGCAATTCGTTGCGTCTCTTTTTTATGTAGATGAAACAAGGATAAGAAAGGAAAAACATGGAATACAAGGATTATTATAAGGTGCTTGGCGTTGGGCGTTCGGCGACGCAGGATGAGATAAAAAAGGCGTTCAGGAAGTTGGCGGTGAAATATCATCCCGACAAGAATCCGGGCGACAAGGCGGCGGAGGAGAAGTTCAAGGAGATCACCGAGGCATACGAGGTCTTGGGCAAAGAGGACTCGCGCAAGAAATACGATGAGCTTGGCGCTAATTGGAAACAATATGAAAACGCCGGTTTCGGCGGACGTGGCGGATTCCAAGGCTTTGGCGGTCAAGGGTTTGGTGCGAGCGGCTTCTCTGAATTTTTCGAAAGGTTTTTCGGCGGACAGGGCGGCAGAGGCGGTTTCGACTTCGGCAATATAGGCGGTTTCGGAAATTTCGGTGGTCGCCGCGGACGTTCAAGAGCCATGAAAGGGCAGGATATGACGGCGTCGCTGAACCTCACGTTGCGTGAGGCGTATTTCGGTTCGCAACGACTGATAAATATTGGCAGTCAGACGATTAAAGTGTCGATAAAACCCGGCGTGAAGGACGGACAGACCTTGCGCGTGAAAGGCAAAGGCAACCCCGGCGTCAACGGAGGCGAGAACGGCGACCTGCTGATGAAGATAAACATAGCCAAAGACAATGAATATCAACGTGATGACGATGACCTGATTAAAAACATAAATGTTGATGTCTATACTGCAATCCTCGGCGGAAAAATTCCTGTCGAGACGATGAAAGGCACCGTGAACGTGCCGATAAAACCGCAGACTCAGAATAACAGCGTGTTGAGACTCAAGGGATTGGGAATGCCGCATTACGGTCAAGATGGCGAGGGCGTGCTTCTGCTGAAAGTGCAGCTTTCGCTTCCGAAAAAGTTCTCTGAAAAAGAATTGGAGCTGATAAGACAGGCGGAGATACTTGCGAAAAAGTAAAAAACGAGATGAATCAGGTAAAGACTTTCGTGGCGTTTTTATCCTGAAAACGGCTATTCTCCGATTTCCTGTCGCGCAACGTCGCCGACCTTTTGTGGATTTAAGCAAAACATCATAAAATTTCTTCGTATTTTAAATTATTTCATTATCTTTGCACGTTTTAAATCGTATCACTATAAGACTGAATAAATGAATAAGATTGCTACCCTGAAGAAATTAGTGCTTACTGCTATATTGTTGACAATCAGTGTTTTTGCATTTGCCCAAAGTTCAAATACGGTGAAAGGTTTCGTGTATGAGACAACCACAGGCGAGCCGATGATGTTTGCTAATGTTTATTTGGAAGGTACAACATTGGGCGCCACAACCGACCTGAACGGGTATTTCAGCATCACGAGAATCCCTGATGGAAACTATAATGTTATGGTGACAATGGTCGGTTTTGATACGATTCAAGACCCTATTTCGTTGAAAAGCAATCAGATACTTACAAAGAAATATAATCTGAAAGAGGCTT
Organism: Bacteroidales bacterium; assembly: GCA_024400395.1. Classification (GTDB taxonomy): domain Bacteria; phylum Bacteroidota; class Bacteroidia; order Bacteroidales; family F082; genus Limimorpha. Next base: position 17,234 of record JAKSMW010000030.1, on the reverse strand, counting down.
CGATTCAACTTGAGGCGGTGAATGTCACGGCTGACAAGATTGAGGCGAGGACGGAGACCAAGACATCTGTCGTGAATATCACGCCGAAGACCATCACCAAGATTCCGTCGGTGGGCGGTCAGGCTGACCTCGCACAGTATCTGCAAGTCCTTCCGGGTGTTGTGTTCACCGGCGACCAGGGCGGTCAGCTTTATATTCGCGGCGGCTCCCCGATTCAGAACAAGGTGCTCCTCGACGGCATGGTGGTCTATAACCCGTTCCACAGCATCGGTCTCTTCTCGGTTTTCGACACCGACATCATCAGGAACGCCGAGGTCTATACCGGTGGCTTCGGAGCCGAATACGGCGGGAGAGTCTCGTCTGTCATGGACATCTCAACACGTGACGGCAACAAGAAACGTCTTTCCGGAAAGGTGGGCGCAACCACATTCGGTGCGAAATTCCTTCTTGAAGGTCCTCTGAAAAAGGCAAAGTCTGACAACGACATCAGCCTGTCGTTCATACTCTCGGCAAAGGCTTCATATCTTGAAAAGACGAGTGACATAATCTATAACCCGATGATTGACTGCGGCATTTTACCTTACAACTATGAGGATTTTTACGGCAAAGTGTCACTTAACGCGGTGAACGGAAGCAAGGTGAATCTCTTCGGTTTCAGTTTCAACGACCAGGTTAATAACTACAAGTCGATTTCCGATTTCAACTGGAAATCGTATGGCGCAGGTTCGAGTTTCGTTGTCATCCCCGGAAAGTCACCGGTCCTCATCGAAGGTAACATCGCTTATTCCAACTATGTCGCCGAGCTTTCGGAAGCCAACAACAAACCGAGGTCAAGCTCCATCGGCGGATTCAATGTCGGCTTCAACTTCTCATATTTTCTTGGCAAAAACACGTTGAAATACGGTGTTGAATTCCTTGGTTTCAAGACGGTGTTCGATTATGTGAAATCCAACGGAATCTCCATCAATCAGACTGAAAACACCACCGAGCTCGGTGCTTTCATCAAATACAAATGGCAGCTCAACAAACTCATCATCGAGCCGAGTTTCCGTCTGCAATGGTATGCTTCTCTCTCGGAAGCGTCGCCGGAGCCGCGTCTCGCCATCAAGTATAATGTCACGGACTGGTTCCGCCTGAAAGGCGCCTTGGGCATGTATTCACAGAACCTCATCGCCGCCAACAGCGACCGTGACGTGGTCAATCTCTTCTACGGCTTCCTTTCAGGAACTGACGACCTTCCGAAGAAATTCAACGGCAAAGATGTCACGACACGCTTGCAGAAAGCTAATCATTACATCCTCGGAACAGAGTTTGATCTCGTTGATAACGTGACACTTAACATCGAAGGCTATCTCAAGGATTTTAAGCAGCTCACTAACATGAACAGAAACCAGCTTTACTCCGAGACCAACGCTCCCGCCGGGACGTCAGAGATCCTTAAAAAGGACTTCATGATCGAGAACGGCAAGGCTTACGGCGTTGACCTTTCGGTGAAATATGAACAGTTCAGATGGTACATCTGGGCCGCATATTCATACGCTCATGTCAATAAAAACTATGAAAATGAAGACCGTGAGTTGGTGAACTACCGCACTCACTACGACCGCCGACATAACATCAATGTCATCGTGACGTACAGTGCAGGCGCACGCAAACAATGGGAACTCAGCGGCCGTTGGAACTTCGGTTCCGGCTTCCCGTTCACGCAAGTCAGCGGCTTCTACGAACATTATCAGATGTCCGATATAGGCGACGGGTTTATCTGTAACGGCGGCGACCTCGGACTTATCTACGATGACCTGAACAAAGGCGAACTGCCTGCATATCACAGATTTGACCTCGACGCAAAACGCAAGTTCATGTTCAACGACAGAGTTAATCTCGAACTTGACCTCAGCGTCACAAACATGTACAACCGACAGAATGTCTTCTATGTTGACATAGTAACAGGCGAGACGATGTATCAGCTGCCAATCATGCCAAGCATAGGTCTGACACTCACATTCTAAATTATGACAAAACCTTCATTGAAGAAAATTCCACACGAGATGACGATTCACGGGCATACTCGTGTGGATTATTATTATTGGCTCAACGAACGCGAAAATCCAGAAGTAATCGATTATCTCAATGCCGAGAATGCATACGAAAAAGATATGATGAAACATACTGAACCGCTTCAGGATCAATTGTTTAAAGAAATCGTAAGCAGGATTAGGCAAGAAGATGTCTCTGTCCCTGTGAAACATAAAGGCTACGTGTATTACACCCGTTTCGAGGAAGGGATGGAATATCCGATTTATTGCCGCAAACGGGCAATATCAGAAAACATTGACGAAACGATGGAGAAAGCCGTTGAGGAAGTGCTTCTCGATGGTTATGAAATGTCGAAAGGATATTCTTATTTCGATGTCGGAGGATATAGTATCAGCCCTGATAATCAGTTGATTGCATATAGCATCGACACGGTGAGCCGCCGTCAGTACCAGATTTTTGTGAAAGAGATTTCTTCCGGGAAGATGTATCCTGAAGTCATTCAGAACACGGCGGGTAACATGGTCTGGGCTAATGATAACAAAACAATTTTCTACAGCATGAAGGACGAGTCACTCCGCTCATGCAGGATAATGCGTCACGAAATCGGCACGGATCCGAAAGATGATGTCGAGGTTTATTATGAAAAGGATGAGACGTTTTATGCTTTCGTAGGTAAAACAAAATCAGACAGATACATCGTCATAACTTTGGACAGCACGATGAGTTCGGAGATCCGTTTCATCGATGCCGACCACCCGAAAGACGAGTTCAGGATTTTCCAGAAACGGCAGGACGACATGCTTTACGGTGTCGGGCATTACGGCGATTACTTTTATATCACGACAAATGCCGACGGCGCGAAGAACTTCAAGATAATGAGAACTCCTGTAAATGCTACTGAAAAGGAAAACTGGGAGGAGTTCATCCCTTATCGCGAAGATGTCTTGATAGAGGACTTCGATATTTTTTCAGATTTCATCGTCATCGAGGAAAGGAAAAACGGACTTGTGAATATGCGGGTGCTGTCGTGGGACGGTAAAACCGATTATTACATCGATTTCGGCGAGCCGGCTTACACCGTGGGGACATCGGCGAACCCGGAGTTCGACACGCATTTTTTGAGGTACTCATATAATTCAATGACGACGCCGAACTCTGTCTATCAATATGATATGATAAACAGGACGGCGAAACTGCTGAAACGTCAGGAAATCGTCGGCGGATACGAGCCTTCCGATTACGTCACCGAACGGCTTTACGCTCCGGCAAAAGACGGCGTTCTTGTTCCTATCTCATTGGTTTACAAGAAGGGATTGGTGAAAAACGGACAGAATCCGTTGGTGCTTTACGGCTACGGCTCGTATGGAAACAGCCTCGACGCCTATTTCTCCACGGCGCGTCTGAGTCTTCTCGACAGAGGTTTCGTGTGGGCGATTGCGCATATCCGCGGAGGCGAGGAGATGGGACGGCAGTGGTATGAAGACGGCAAACTGTTTAAAAAGAAAAACACGTTTTATGACTTTATTTCGTGCGGTGAATATCTTGTAAATCAAGGATTTACGAATAGCAAGAAGATGTTCGCGATGGGCGGAAGCGCAGGCGGTCTTCTCGTCGGAGCCGTTGCTAACATGGCACCGGAGCTTTTCAAAGGTGTCATCGCACAAGTCCCGTTTGTCGATGTCGTCACGACGATGCTCGACGAAAGCATCCCGCTCACGACGGGCGAATACGACGAATGGGGCAATCCGAATGAGAAAGATTATTACGAATACATGCTTTCATATTCGCCTTACGACAATGTGGAGGCGAAAAACTATCCGGCAATGCTTGTGACCACCGGGCTTCACGACAGTCAGGTGCAGTATTGGGAACCGGCGAAATGGGTCGCGAAACTTCGTGAGCTTAAAACCGATGACAATCCTTTGTTGTTCAAAATCAATATGGATTACGGTCACGGCGGCGCATCGGGAAGGTTCGAGCCGTTCAAAGAAGTCGCCTTGGAATATGCATTTATGCTCGATTTGATCTGATTATGAATATTTACCAACTTTTTGTCAGGGTTTTTGGAAACAGAAACGATGCGTGGAGACCGAATGGCTCACGCGAACAAAACGGCTGCGGTACTTTCAATGACATAACCGATGATGAAATTGAACGTATCAAGTCGTTGGGAATCAGTCATATATGGCTTACCGGCGTGATTCGGCATTCAACGGGTACTGACTATTCCGAAATCGGTCTGAAGGCGACGAATCCGTTGATTACCAAAGGCTTGGCTGGCTCTCCGTATTCGATAATCGATTATTATGACATCGACCCTGATCTGGCTGAAAATCCGTCAGAAAGAATGAAGGAATTTGAATCAGTCGTCGAAAGGATTCATAATCACGGACTTAAGGTGATAATTGATTTCATTCCGAATCACTTGGCACGCGAATACAAGTCGTTGTGCAAGCCGGAGATTGAAAACGATTTCGGTGCTTATGACGATAAGAATGTCGAGTTTTCGCAAAACAACAATTTCTATTATTGCCCTAATCAGTTGTATGTCAATCCGATAGGTGATTCTGAAAAATATTGTGAATTTCCGGCGAAGGCTTCCGGGAATGATGTTTTCCGTCCGAATCCATCGGCCAACGACTGGTATGACGCGATAAAACTCAATTACGGCATTGATTATCGTGACGGAAGCAGACATTTCAATCCGATACCTGATACTTGGCGTAAGATGTTGAATGTCATTAGGTTTTGGTGCTTAAAAGGCATTGATGGCTTCCGTGTTGACATGGCGGAGATGGTGCCTGTGGAGTTTTGGCGTTGGGCGATTTCGAATGTCCGTTATGATTTCAATATCACGATGATTGCGGAAATTTATCAGCCGAATCTTTACAAGGATTACATTGAAGCTGGTTTTGATTATCTTTACGACAAGGTCGGACTTTACAACACACTTGAAAACATCTACAGATACGGGCAGCGTGCTGAAACAATAAGCGATGTCTGGAAGAATCTTAATGGATTGGATGATAATATGTTACGTTTTATGGAAAACCATGATGAGGTGCGGCTTGCTTCAAAATGTTTCATGAAACGTGCGGAAAATGCGTTCCCGTTTGTTGCTCTGTCCGCTTTGATGAACAAAGGCCCTTTCATGATTTACAACGGTCAGGAATACGGCGAGGATGCCGACGGTGCGGCGGGTTTCAGCGGCGATGACGGAAGAACTTCAATCTTCGACTACGTTTCGATGAAGTCGATGGTTTCTGGAAACACAAATTCTGAAGTTTATGAATTTTATTCTAAATTGTTGAATTTCAGAGAGAAAAGCAAGGCGATTCAAAAAGGCGGCTTTTATGATTTGATGTGGGCGAATCCTTGGTATTCAGATTTCGATCCACAATATCTTTATGCTTTTCTGCGTTATTGCGACGATGAAAAGTTGTTGATTGTCATCAATTTCAATCTTGATGAAGTCAGAAAAGCAACTGTGACGATTCCTGAGGATGCAATTAATATGGTTGGAGGATGTGAAAAAGAATATCATGTTGATTTGAAACCGGGTGAGGTGAAAATTGTTGACCTTTTGGAAAACTGTAGAGACGGTGCATGCACCGTCTGAATCTCGGTCTGAAATATTTGTTTGAAAAATATTGTTATGATGAAAATAGTTGAAAAAGACAGTTGGCTGAATCCAGTCGCCGATGAGGTGCAGAGACGTTATGACCGCTACTGTGATTGCAAGAAAATGATTGTCAATCAATATGGTAGCTTGAAAAACTTTGCTTCGGCACACGAGTTTTTCGGTTTTCATTATGACAAGAAACGTCGTGGTTGGTGGTATCGCGAGTGGGCGCCGGGCGCGCATTATATGTCGTTGTTCGGCGATTTCAACGGCTGGGAACGTTACGCCGACCCGATGGAAAGAAATGCGAATGGCATTTGGGAGATTTTTCTTTCTGATTTGGAATATTCAAAACGTCTCGTTCACGGAAGTTTACTGAAGGTGCTTGTGCAGTCGAGCATCGGCGAGCAGGAACGGATTCCTATATATATTAATAAGGTGTCGCAAGACGAAAACTCCAAGGACTTTCGCGGTCAGTTTTGGAATCCTGAAAAACCGTATGTTTTTGAAAATCAACATTATGAAATAAAAAACGAGCCGTTACTCATTTATGAGGCTCATGTCGGGATGGCTCAGGAAAAAGAGGGTGTGAGTTCTTATAACGATTTCAGAATCAATGTGTTGTCACGAATCAAAGCGGATGGCTATAACGCCGTTCAATTGATGGCGATTGCCGAACATCCGTATTACGGCTCGTTTGGATACCACGTCTCCAACCTTTTTGCGGCAAGCTCGCGTTTCGGCACGCCGGAAGACTTGAAAATGCTTGTGGATGAAGCACATAGGCTCGGATTGCTCGTCATAATGGACATCGTTCACTCTCATACGGTGAAAAACGTCCGAGAAGGGATGAACCTGTTTGATGGAACTGATTATCAATATCTTAAGACTGGTAAAAATGGAGAGCATCCTTTATGGGACTCCAAACTTTTCAATTACGGGAAAATCGAGACTTTGCAGCTTCTTCTTTCAAATGTGCGCTACTGGCTTGAAGAATATAATTTCGACGGCTATCGTTTTGATGGCGTGACATCCATGCTTTACCTTGACCACGGCATCGGTGTCACTTTTGATGATCCTTTGAAATATTTTGGGAAAAATGTTGACAATGAGGCGGTTACATATCTACAACTCGCTAATGAATTGATACATGAGCTTGACAAAAAATACATTTCCATCGCTGAAGATGTGAGCGGTATGCCCGGACTTTGCGCTCCGATTGAGGACGGAGGCATCGGTTTCGACTTCCGTTTGGGAATGGGGCTTCCCGATTTCTGGATAAAGGTTCTGAAAGACCAGACTGACGAAGAATGGAACATGCATGAGTTTTTCTTCACGATGACCAACAGGATGAGTGATGTGAAAACGATTGCTTACGCCGAATCCCACGATCAGGCGATGGTTGGCGATAAAACATTGGCGCACAGACTTTTAGACAAAGAAATATACACTTCGATGTCGAAAGATTCGCAGAATTTTGTCGTTGACAGAGGCATCGCATTGCATAAAATGATTCGACTGTTCACGATTTCGCTCGGCGGCGACGCATGGCTTAATTTCATGGGCAACGAGTTCGGTCATCCTGAATGGATTGATTTCCCGAGAAAAGATAACGGCTGGAGTTACAAACATGCACGCCGCCAATGGTCGTTGGTTGATAATAAAAATCTTAAGTATCACTGGCTCAATGACTTTGACAATGAAATGCTTAAGTTGATGAAAAAGACAAAGGTGATGTCAGCGGCTCCGGCATGGCTTCTGAATGCCGATGAGGAAAACAAAACCATCGTCTTTGAACGTGATAATTTGATTTTCGTTTTCAACTGGGGACAGAAATCATTGCCTGATTATCAGATAGATGTGAAAAACACAGGCGATTACAAAATCATTTTCAGCACTGATGAGAAACGTTTCGGCGGCTTTGAAAATGTTGACACGAACACAATTTTCCCATCGGAAAAAGACGGTGAGAAGGTGACGATGAAAATTTACAATGTCGCGAGGACAGCAAGCGTGTTTTCCTGCGACAAAAACGATTGGTAAACCTAAAATTAATAAAATATGAAAAATATCAAATTTTTAATGCTGATAATCAGCGTGTTGATCTCGATGAAAATCGATGCGCAAGGACTAACAGAGACTTATTACGAGCCGGAGCTGTTGATGGTCTCGCAGCCCAAAATGGAATTATATTCCGCCAGCGATGAGGATTACGCCCAGTTTTATTATGACGTGAAAAACATTGGTTCTGAAACATATAAAGGTGACTTCATCATTTTGATGGAACCTGATGTTGATCATTATTACGTCAAAAAAAGCATTAAGGTCAAGGCGGGAGAGATAAAGAGAATCAAGTTGGAAATGGATCTCGGTTTGCTTTATTATGATTCGGTATATTCGGTTCTCCCTGTTTATGAGTTTGAAAATCAATGGTATCCGCTTACGGCTTACGAACAGTTCAAGTCGATTTCGCTTTGTTTGAACGCTCCGATGGATGTGGATTATGTTGTGACGAAAGAGCCGGAACCGGTGGTCAACTATTCTTTTGACGTGCATTTGCAGCGTCCGCCGGTTTACGGATATTACTATGTCACACCGCCTCTGGGATGGGCTTACGCTTACGGCTATAATCCATGCTGTGTGTATAACAATTACGTGGTTTTCAATGGAAACAACTGGCATCCGGGAGGAGGTGTTCATATTGTGGCACCTATTGGCGAAACCGTCGTTACGACCACGGTGAATCACACGCAATCTGCGCCGAGAGTTTCAGGCAACCGTTATCATAACTCGGCGGCGGTGAGCGCAGGCACCTCAAATTCAAGGAGATACAATGGAAATTCAGGCGGTGCTAATGTTTCTTCAGGCAGAAGCAGAACTGTGCATTCAAGCTCAACTTCGGGAATCTCAACGTCTGGCTCAAGAAACTCGTCTTCGGCAAGGACATCGTCTTCGACGACGAGAACGTCATCGTCTTCAAATTCGTCAAGTTCACAAAGAAAATCATCGACAATTTCAAATTCATCGTCGTCAAGAAGTTCTTCAAATAGTTCATCGTCAAGGCGTTCATCGTCAAGTAGTTCAAGCTCGTCTTCAAGCAGCTCGAGGTCGGGCGGCGGAAGAAGATAAATAATTCAAAATTTTATTTTATATATCGAAATAATGTGTACATTTGCAAAAAAATTCAAAGAGAGGATGCCGAAAATCTCATAAAGAGTAGGCGAAATTAATAAATTACAGCTATGAAAAAGTTATTTTTAACATTTGCAATGGTGACGGCTGCATTTTTCTGCAACGCCCAGATTTTTGTCGGTGGAAACATCGGTTTCGGTTTTAATTCAGGAAAAGTTGAAACAAAAACAAACATGCTTACAACGACTTATGACAATCCAAAAACTACAGTTTTTGAAATCAATCCATTTGTCGGCTACATGTTCAATGAAAAAATTGGTGCTGGTCTTGAAGTTGGATATGGAATATCTTCAGTGAAGACTGACGCTGAAAATGACGTGACATACAAGAACAATATTTCAACATGGAAGGCAGCTCCATTTTTCCGTTATGTCTATGGCAATTTCAATAGAGTAAAATTGTTTGCAGACGCAAAGGTTTCATTTGCAGGAGCATACGACAATTTCATTACTATTGTTGACAATGATAGAACACGCGAAAAAGGACCAAAATGTTTTGAATGGGGTGTCGCAGTCGTCCCTGGCATTGAGTTCATACTTAACGAGCATTTTTCACTCAGCGGAAAATTGAATGTTTTGAGCATCGGTTATGTTGGCTCAAAAATCACGACGGATTCTCAAACGGGTTTTGCTAATTGCGAAGTGACAGAGAAGTCAAATACTTTCGGTTTCGGTGTTAATGAGAGCACTGATATTGTACTTGGTATGATTTACAAATTCTAATTTTTTGATTGTCAGACAAAAAAGCAAGGGTCATTTATGATCCTTGCTTTTTTTTGTTGTTCTCAATCTGTTATTTGCAACCGTCGCAACCGCCATCGCAGTTTCCGCAGCCGCCGTCTTCGTGGTGGCAGTGATGACAGCCGCCGCCCATGTCGGCTTCGGTGAGTTCGCGGACCGCCAGGATTTCGCCTTCGAAGAACAATGGCACGCCAGCGAGCTGGTGGTTGAAGTCGATTTTCACTAGTTCAATGCTGATTTCCTTGATTGTTCCTGGAATGATGTTCCCGTTGTCAACGCTGAATTGCAATGTGTTACCGACTTTGCAAAGCTCGTTGAGCGTTCCGTCTTCGTTGAGGAACATGTCTTTTTTCACGGTGTAAACCATATCTTCGTTGCGTTCGCCGTAACCTTCGGCTGGCGTGAGGTGAAAACCGAATGTGTCGCCCGGCTCAAGGCCTTGCAGACATTCTTCAAATCTCGGAAGGAACATGCCGTGGCCGAAAATGCCTTCAAGCGGATGTTCTTTCGTGGCCTGGTCGATGACCGCGCCTTCAATAGTGTCGTTGTGCAGTGTGTAGGTCAATGTGACTACTGTGTTGTTAGCTACTTTCATTTTACTGATGTGGAATCGCTATACGATTCATTTTAAATGATTTATAATATTGTTAAATTTAAAAAATCCTCAAGTTCCTTAAACTCCTAATTTTCCTCAAACTCCTAATATCCTCCAAACACCTTTCTTAAGATCCATTCAATCGTTATCAATCCTAAAATGCTGAAAAACAGCCATTTAAGGTTGATTAAGTCATCGTATTTCGTTTCCTGACGTGAAACTGAAGTGATTCGGCTGTCATCATTCAGGTCTTTTGTGAGATTTTGGATGTCAGTGATATGATAATGCTTGCCGCCGGTTTGTCCGGCGAGCAGTCTCATCCTTTCGATTTTTGCCGTAAGGTCTTGTGCTTCAATGCCTAATTTCACAACAGTGAAACTTCCTCCGGCGGAATAGTCGATACCGCCGAGGCTTGCCGAGGCGGTATATGTGTAAACGCCTTCGGGCAACATCCCGATGTTCAGATGATAGTTGTTCTCGCCTTTCGCAAAAACATAGTCGTATGATTTTTTGTCGTGTTTGTTGAAAATAGTGATGTGAATGTCAGGCTCGTTCACGAGTTCGCGGCTCGGATTGCGAAGCTCTGCCGTGAAACTGATGTTCTCGTTTGAGAGATAACTTTCTTTGTGATTGACAGTCAGTTCTTTATCTCTTTCTGTGAGAAGATATTTCGCTGTCTTGCTGAAAATCTCGTTGAAACCATCGTGGTTTTTGTGGTGGAAATATTCGTAAAGTTTCCAATGCCAGCAGCCGGTCCCGAACATGAAAGCCATCTTCCTGCCATTGACATCGCCTGTGAAAGTCATCATTGGATTTGAAGTCTGTAAATCCATGATATTCATAAACATAAGTTCCTCATGATTCGATTTGAAAAGAAAGTCGAGATGAGGAAGCGAAAGAGGCGGGTAGGAGTTTATTTCGTTTTTGATGTCGGAACTGATGGTGAAAAGTCCGAAATTGTTGTTGAAACGCGCCTTGATGTCGAGGTCCGAGCTGACTGCGCCTTTTTTGATGTCAACGGCGTTCTGCGAGTCGTTAAATTCATCGATGTCTGTTGAAGAACCGACGATTGCCAAAACAGGCAGCGACTTTGTGTCAACTCCGTTTACGTTTTCAGGAATCGGTAACTGATGCACAATCAACAAGTTGAAGTTATTTTCTGAAAATTTCACGGAGTTGTCAGACGTATTTGCAAAAACAGTCTCGAACTCGTAATGGTCGCCGAGGGCGGATTTTATCGCGGCGATGTCGGGGTGAGGCGCTTTCGCATAGCACAGAACTTTGTATTTTTTGTCGATGACCTCGATGAAAAGCCGACGTCTGTTATTAAGTAACTGTGGTTCATTGGCGAGACCATCTATCTGAATGTCAATCTGTTTCATGCCTTCGCCGTCGGGCATGATATTGAAATCGAGGTTTTTTGAGAAGCGGTTGTTTGTTACTTCCACGGAGGCGTTCTCCACCTCGGTGCCGTCAAGTCTTACGGTGACTTGCATCGTTGCATTCTTCGCATTGTTGGCGTTGACAGTTATACGCAACGGGAACGACATGGAGGCGGGGACTGACTTGTTGCATTTCACATCCTGAACAAGCAAATCCGGATAGCTGACGGTGTCGCCGAGAGTCACCGAATAAATCGGGAACGGGAATTTTTCAATGTTATATTCCGGCTCAACTCCTTGATTTACAATGCCGTCAGAAAATAAAACCACGGCACCGACATTCTTTTTGTAATAAAGTCGTCTGATTGAACTCAACGCTTGGTTGATGTCAGTGTAATCATCGCCGAACATGAAATCTTCGACATCGTAATCTTTTTCAATAATATCTTTAAGAGAATCAATGATTTGCGGGAGTTTGTCCTTGTAAAAAACGGAGTCTTTCGTCATCGTCACTGACGACGAATTATCTCTTGCGAAAACTATTATTGGTTGTTCTATCTTATTGGTTTTCTGTTTGATATACGGATTGAAAAATAGCATCATCACAACGGCGGCGACAACAGACCTCAACGCAAACAACATTGCGGTCAGCGTTTTGCCGTAATGTTGCCTGCGGTTGGTGATGTAAAGCAGTCCCGCGTATGCGAGTCCTGTCGCTATCGCTATGATAATCAGTAACATGTTACATATTCATTCCGCCATCGACGGCGATGACCTGTCCGGTGACGTAGGCAGACATGTCGGAGGCCAAGAACAACGCGATGTTGGCGACGTCCTGCGTGGTGCCGGCGCGTTTGAGCGGTATCGCCTGCGCCCACTGTTTCTTGATTTCTTCAGGGATGTCTTTTGTCATGTCGGATTCGATGAAGCCCGGTGCGATGGCGTTGTTGCGGATGTTGCGCACGCCCATTTCCTTTGCCGCCGACTTTGTGAAGCCGATGATGCCGGCCTTCGATGCCGCGTAGTTGCATTGGTTGGCGTTTCCGGCGCAGCCCACCACGCTGCTCATGTTAATAATGCTGCCGTGGTTCTGCCGCCACATTATCGGCTGCACGGCTTTCGTGTAGTTGAAAACCGATTTCATGTTCACGTTGATGACGGCGTCCCACTGCTCTTCGGTCATGCGTTTCAGGGCGGTGTCTTTCGTGATGCCCGCATTGTTCACCAAAATGTCGATGCGGCCGAAGTCTTCCATGATTTTCGCGACCACATTCTGTGTGTCTTCGTAATTCGCAGCATTGGCCGGATAAGCAATCACTTTCACGCCAAGTGCCGCGATTTCGTTACGTGTTTCTTCAACCATCTCATTGATAATCAAATCTGTAAATGCGATGTCGCAGCCTTCTGCCGCGAATGTCAACGCTATCGTCTTTCCAATGCCGCGACCAGCTCCTGTGATGACGGCAACTTTTCCTTGTAATAGATTCATTGTTTAAATTTTTGCAAAAATAATGCTTTTTTTCACACTACAACCACATATTATTAGTAATTTTGCAACTTCTAATTATGAGAAAGAAATTTTTGGTCATACAAACGGCATCGATTGGCGATGTGATTCTGGCGACAGCCGTTGCCGAGAAACTGCATTCGTATTATCCTGACAGTCAAATAGATATGATGATAAAGAAAGGTTATGAAGGACTTTTTGAAAGTCATCCGTATCTGAATGATGTCATAATATGGAACAAAAAAAGTCATAAATACAGGAATCTGTTTGCCATTTGGAAAAATGTCAGGAAAGAACGTTACGACTTGATTGTCAACGTGCAACGATATGCCGCAACCGGATTTGTCACAGCTTTCGGAAAGGCTAAGGAAACTGCGGGTTTTGACAAGAATCCGTTCAGTATTTTTTTCACCCGTAAGATAAAACATCAGATTGGCGTGCCGGGGCTTCATGAAGTGATTCGAAACAACAAGCTGATTGAACATATCACCGATGGCGACCCGATGCGGCCGGGACTTTATCCGTCAAAGCGGATTTTTGAAAGTGTAAACAAATATAAATCAAGTGATTACATTTGTATCGCACCATGTTCATTATGGTTTACGAAACAGCTTCCGGAAGGTCGTTGGGTTGAGTTTTTGAGACTCGTCCCCGATGATTTGAAGGTCTATCTTTTGGGCGGGAAAGACGATGTTGAGATTTGCGACCGCATCAAAAATCAGGTGACGGGGAAAAATGTCGAAAGCCTTGCCGGAAAATTGTCGTTGCTTGAGTCGGCGGCGTTGATGAAGGATGCGCATATGAACTACGTAAACGATTCATCTCCAATGCATTTGGCGAGTTCGCAGAATGCAAGGACGACGGCGGTTTTCTGTTCCACGATAGAGGATTTCGGCTTCGGGCCGCTGTCGGAAGACCGTTTCGTCGTTGAGACACGTGAGAAGTTGGATTGCCGTCCTTGCGGCTTGCATGGTTACAAAGAATGTCCGAAAGGTCATTTTAAATGTGCGTATAATATTGATATTAAGGAACTTATAAATAGATTATGAATACTTTTGAACAGGAAGTTGATTTATGCGTGAAGCTCTTGAAAGAGGGCAAGGTTTTCATCTATCCGACCGACACGATTTGGGGGATAGGCTGCGACGCCACAAATGTAAAGGCTGTTGACAGGATTTTCAAAATAAAAAAACGTCCGGCCGGACAGGGCTTGATAATTCTTGTCGATTCGGTTGAACGTTTGAAAGAGTATGTCGTTGACCCTTCGCCTGTCGTCGCCGATTTGATTAAGGCGGCAAAGAACCCGTTGAGCATCGTTTTTAACCGTTCGAAAGGTCTGGCGAAGAACCTTTCCGCCGACGGAAGTGTCTGTGTCAGAGTCACTTCCAACGAATTTTGTAAGGAGGTGATAAGGAAACTCGGCGCACCAATCACGTCAACATCCGCGAATATTCATGGCGAGCCGTCACCCGCCAATTTCGTTGACATTACCGACAAGATGAAGGAGTCGGCGGATTATGTGGTGAGTCTTTATCGCGATGTGCTCGTCAAGCCGAAACCATCAACGATAATTAAAATCAAGGAAGACAACACCTTCGATGTCTTAAGAAGTTGAAAATCAGGAGAAAGGTAATCAAAAACAAAGAATCGCATAGCGGTTTCACATCCGTAGAAACGAAACGTGAATGATAAATTATATGAATAAAATCAGAATAATATCGATTGTTATTTTATTGTCAATCAATTTGATGTGTAATGCGCAGCAACAAAACGACAAAAAAATCGCGTCAACATCGCAGAAGCTCGCCACCACGATGTATTTGATTGAGAATTTTTATGTTGACAGCACAGATATGCCGAAGCTCACCGAAGAAGCTATCATAGCGATGCTCAAGGAGTTAGACCCGCATTCGGCGTATATTTCCGCCAAGGATGTTCAGAAAACCAATGAGCCGTTGGTCGGCAGTTTCGAAGGCATCGGTGTGACATTCCAGTTGCTACGTGACACCATCCTCGTCGTGTCGCCGGTTTCTGGCGGCCCGTCGGAGAAAGTCGGCATCATGGCGGGCGACAAAATCATCAAAATCGATGGCGAAGACGCATTCGGAAAGAAGGTGAACAACGATTTCGTGACAAGTCATCTCCGTGGCGAGAAAGGTACAAAAGTGGTGCTTTCGATAAAACGTGGTGATGAACCTGAACTTATTGATTTTGAGGTTGTTAGAGATAAGATTCCGTTGAACAGCATTGATGCGACATTTATGATTACCGACGAGATTGGTTATATTAAACTTGACCGTTTCGCACAGAAATCGGCGGAGGAGTTTGCGGAGTCGTTGTCGGAACTCAAGGCGCAGGGGCTGAAGTCGCTTATTCTTGACCTGCGCGGCAATTCTGGAGGCTATCTTCAGACCGCCATCGGGCTTGGCAACGAGTTCCTCGGAAATGGCAAAACCGTTGTGTTTACCGAAGGTTTGAAGAGTCCGAAACAGTTTTTCAATACAGATAAAGACGGCGGTTTCCGTGATGGTAAATTGGTCGTGCTGATTGACGAAGGCAGTGCGTCGGCGAGCGAAATCGTCTCCGGCGCCATCCAGGACTGGGACAGAGGCGTCTTGATAGGACGCCGTTCGTTCGGCAAGGGATTGGTGCAGAGGCCGTTCACTCTCCCCGACGGTGCGATGATCAGGCTCACGACAGCACGGTATCACACCCCGACCGGACGTTGCATACAACGTTCTTACGAAGGCGGCGTTGAAGAGTATCACAAAGAGATGCAGAAACGTCTCGAACACGGCGAATATTTCCACGCCGACAGCATCCAATTCCCTGATTCATTGAGGTTTGCGACTTTGGTCAGCGGACGTGCGGTCTATGGCGGCGGCGGTATCATGCCGGATATTTTCGTGCCGGCCGACACCACATTTTCAACGAAACTTTACACAAATCTGGTCAGGAAAGGCATCTTTAACAGCTACACAATCGATTACGTGTTAGCTAACAGGGAAAAAATTCATCAGCAATATCCTGAATTTTCTGATTTCAACAGAAATTTTGAAGTTGATGAAAATATGATTTCCGACTTCAGAAAAGTTGCCGAGACGAAAGGCGTTGAGTGGAACAACGAACAATATCAGCGTTCCGCACCTTGGATCTTGAAGCAGATAAAGGCGTTGATTGCAAGAAATGTCTGGAACATCGGCAAATATTACCAGATTGTTTTACAAGATGACAGGGCAATTGAGAAAGCCGTCGAAGTCCTTGAAAACAAAAGGGAATACAACAGATTGCTCGGAAAATGACGTGATAGACATGAAATTTCGGAGTGAAATTCATCAAAAAAGGAAGAGAGGTTGTCGGCGACTTCTCTTTTTTTTTGAAAAAAAACGAGTTTGAATGCTGTAAGTTAAAAAAAATTAGTAAATTTGCCGCCATAAATTTTGAGAAAAAACGAATAAATACGTATTTAGAAAAAATATTCACGAGATGAAAAAGATTTTACCATTAATAGTCATGATGTGTGTTGCTTTTGGAGTCAATGCCCAATGGGTTGACGATCCTGCAGCAAACACGTTGATTCACACAGGATATAGTGAATACAACGAGTTGTACCAGTCAAGATGTCCGAATGGCGACTTCTTCATTCAGTTCTGCAATTTTGTCGGCGGTGACTGGAATCCGAAGTTGATGTACGTCACAAAGGAAGGTGTCCCGATGTGGGATGAACCCGTTTTCATGGGACAGTCAGGTTCCACGATGTCAACAGGTGTCAGCATGGCGGCGACGACAGATTGCTGCGCTGTCTCTCATTTTGCGAGGGAAGAAGGCGGTTACGGACCTTACGCTTACAAAGTCAATGCTCAAGGCGAAATCGTCTGGGGACCAATAAAAACAGCAGAGCTTGCTGAAGGCGCATATCAGTGCCGCACCGAGGTAGTCGCTGACGATAACGGCGGCGTGTGGGTCAGCACCACAGACTTCGCAAACGCCATTCACGTCCGCCACATCGACGCTGACGGCACGATGGGTGATGACATACTGGTGCACACAGGCGAACTCGGCGGGGTTCAGAAAATGTTGGCGGCAGCCGACGGCGGTGTGTTTGTGGCATACCAGTCGTATGACGCGGCACAGGGCTGGACAGCGTATGACGAGACAA
>JAKSMW010000003.1 GCA_024400395.1 Bacteroidales bacterium | reverse complement strand
TTGACCTATAGCGACATACATAGACTAAAAAATCCTGCAATTTGACCTATACGCCTATATTTAATTTTGCAAAATTACACTTTTCCGAAACATGTGACATTGATTTTGTTGAAAAGCTATTTGTGAAACTTTGGTGAGACCATCATTACAAACCGACATACAACCTGACTTTTTCAATAAATCTTCTTGCCGGGTCAATCATTGGTTTGATTATCTCTTCCGTAGCGCACCAATTGCAGTTGTAGTCCGCCTTTTCCCGCATAGTCTGAAGTTGCGAATAAAACCGTCCTTCATCCGGCAGAAACTTACCCGTCGTGATGTAATGTTGCCCAAATAACATCACAGCACCTTTATGTGAACTGACATTGATATGGTCATGAACAAGCATCGCAGACACCGCATGGAATAACGAGTAATACAACCTGTTTGCAACGACATCCCACAATTCGATTTCTACATTTCTCTCGGCTTGAACCAACAGCCTCGAAGCCTTGTCAAGTTCAAGATCCACAACAATTTTCCTTTCTTCCTCATTTAAACTCATATCAAAACTATTCCTTCTGATTCAACATTTTTGTAAAAAGGAGTATGCGAACTGTCATCCCATTCCTTTTTGGTATATAAAACCGGTATGATAATTTCACCAAGTTCCCATCCGAGAGATGTCAACATATAGCATATTCCATCGTAATCCTGCTGTTCGATTTCCGCTTTGTCGAGCAGCACCAACAAATCCCAATCGGAACCTTCTTTGGCATCGCCTCGAGCGCGAGAGCCATACAAAACAATATGACTTCCATCGGAAATAGTCTCACTTCCAACCTTTTTTATTCTTCCGATTACTTTTTCGTATCTTGTCATATTGTCGAACATGCATTTAATTTTGCAAAAATACATTTTTCCGAAACATGAGACATGGATTTTGTTGAATTTTTCTGATGAAAAACAAAAATCTCCGGTCACGGTTTCCAACACTGCAAACTTTTTTGTATTTTTGCAAGTTTAAAAATTGAATATGAAAAAGACAGTACTCAGCGGCATCAGGCCGACAGGAAATTTGCACCTTGGCAACTACTTCGGTGCGGTGAAGAACTTCATCCGCCTTCAGGATAACTACAATTGCTATTTCTTTATAGCTGACTATCATTCACTTACGACACATCCGCATCCAGATGACCTTCACGGAAGGGTGCGCCAGATCTTAGTCGAATACCTCGCAGCGGGAGTCGATCCCGAGAAGGCGACGCTGTATGTGCAGAGCGACGTGCCGGAGGTGCTGGAGCTTTATCTTTTCCTGAACATGAATGCGTATATCGGTGAGCTTGAACGTGTTACGACGTTCAAGGAGAAGGTGCGCAAGCAGCCCGACAACGTCAACGCCGGCCTACTCACCTACCCGACCCTCATGGCCGCCGACATCCTCATCCACCGCTCGAACTACGTGCCCGTGGGCAAGGACCAGGAACAGAACCTCGAGAAAGCCCGTGACTTCGCCGGACGTTTCAACAACATCTACGGAGTGGAATACTTCCCGATTCCGCAGGCGTTTAATTTTGGAAACCAATTAGTTAAGGTGCCAGGCCTCGACGGAAACGGCAAGATGGGCAAGAGCGAAGGCGAAGGCAACGCCATCTTCTTGGCCGAAGACGACGCCTCGATCCGCAAGAAAGTGATGCGCGCCAAGACCGACAGCGGCCCGACAGAGATGAATCAGGAGAAGCCGGAGGCCATACAGAACCTCTTCCAGCTCATGAGCATCGTCTCGACACCCGACACCGTGAAATTCTTCGACGACGCATATAATAACATGACGGTCCGCTACGGCGACATGAAGAAACAACTCGCCGAAGACATGATAAAGTTCGTCACCCCGATACGCGAACGCATCCGCGAAATCGACGCCGACGACGACTATATTAATAAGGTGGCACGCATGGGCGCCGAGAAAGCCCGCGAAAGCGCCGCCAAGACAGTGAAGGAAGTCAGGGAGATAATCGGCTTCAAACCATTCTGACTTTCAAACTTTCAACATTTATAAACTTTACAAACTTTCAACCTTTAAACCTTTATAAACTTTCCAACTCTATGATAAGTCACGAAAAGGTCCCGGAGCGTGCGGTGCTCGTCGCCGTCAGCACCTACGAGCAGAACAGAGAGAGGACCGAGGAATACCTCGACGAGCTTGAGTTCCTCCTTGAGACGGCGGGCGGAGTCACCGTGGGGCGTTTCGTGCAGCCGCTCGACCGGCCCAACAGCGTGACATATCTCGGCTCCGGCAAACTCGAGGAACTGCATCAGTACGTCAAGGCGGAGAACATCGACATGGCCATCTTCGACGACGAGCTGAGCGCGACGCAGATACGCAACCTCGAGAAGGAACTCGAATGCCGCATCTTGGACAGGACCAACCTCATCTTGGACATCTTCGCGAAGAACGCGAAGACCGCCTACGCCAAGACGCAGGTGGAACTCGCACAATACCAATATATGCTTCCACGCCTCACGCGGATGTGGACCCACCTCGAACGTCAGCGCGGCGGCATCGGGATGCGCGGCCCCGGCGAGACACAGATCGAGACCGACCGCAAGATCATACGCGATAAGATAGCCCTGCTGAAAGAAAAACTCAAAGAGATCGACATGCAGAAGTCGGTGCAGCGCAAGAACCGACAGCAACTCGTGCGCGTCGCATTGGTCGGCTACACTAACGTCGGCAAGTCAACGATAATGAACATGTTGAGCAAGAGCGACGTGTTCGCCGAGAACAAACTCTTCGCCACCTTGGACACCACGGTCAGGAAAGTCGTCATCGACAACCTGCCGTTCCTGCTGTCAGACACCGTCGGCTTCATCCGCAAGCTGCCGACACAGCTCATCGAGTCGTTCAAGTCAACGCTCGACGAGGTGAGAGAGTCGGACATACTGCTCCACGTCGTTGACATCTCGCACCCCGACTTCGAGTCGCAGATTGAGACGGTGAGCCAGACACTGAGCGAGATAGGCGCGGGCGACAAGAAAGTCATCATGATTTTCAACAAGATAGACGCATATCAATACGAAGTGAAAGAGGAAGACGACCTCACTCCGGCGACAAAACGCAACTATACGCTCGACGACTGGAAGAAGACGTGGATGGCGAAGGGCAGCCCCTGCATCTTCATCTCGGCGAAAGACAAGGAGAACTACCAGGAGTTCAGGGACTTGCTTTACCACGAGATCAAAGACATGCACGCCCTTAAATATCCCTTCGACAACTTCCTTTATTAAGATATAAGGTCATGATTATCAACACACATTGCCACATCTACGACGAGGCCTTCGACGCCGACCGCGAAGAAGCCTTCCGGCGTGCACTCGACGCCGGTGTGGAAATGCTGCTGCTGCCTAACACCGACGAGCTTTCGATAAAACCCATGATGGACTTTTACGAGAAACATCCTGAAAACGTGAGAGTTATGATGGGGCTTCATCCCGAATCGGTGAAAGAAGATTACGTGAGACATCTCGGCGTGATCGAGGACACACTCAACTCCCTACTCTCAACGCTCAACTCCGACTTGGTCGGCATCGGCGAGATCGGCCTGGATTTCTATTGGGACAGAACCTTTGAGAAACAGCAAGTTGACGTTCTGCACGAGCAGCTGAAATGGGCGAAGGAACTCGGTCTTCCGGTGTCGGTTCACACGAGAAACGCGTTCCCGGAGATGTTCAGAGTCATCGACAACGAGCAGGACGGGCGTCTGAGAGGCGTGATGCACTGTTTCAACGGCACTTTCGACGAGGCGAAGACAGCGTTGTCGTACGGGTTCGCGCTCGGCATCGGCGGCGTGATAACATACAAAAACTGTTTCGTGAGAGATTTCCTGAACGAGATACCTTTGGAATCAATCGTTTTGGAGACCGACGACCCGTATCTGCCGCCGGTGCCGTATCGCGGCAAGCGCAACGAACCCGCTTACATCGTGAAAACGGCGGAGAAAGTGGCGGAGATTTACAATCTGACATTAGACGAAATTATAGATAAAACTACCGAAAACGCTTCGGCGTTGTTTAAGGTGCCCGCAGGGCACTACCTGAATAGCCGAGTACATGGAACATGTGACCGGATTTAAAAGATTAAAATTAAAAATTATGAGAAATTCGATTTTGGTTTTATATACAGGCGGCACGATTGGGATGATGAAAGACCCGGCGACGGGGAGCCTTGTGCCGTTCGACTTCGGCAACATCTACGACCACCTGCCTGTCCTGCGCAATTTAGAATACGGCATTGATTTCTATCCGTTTGAGCATCTCATCGACTCGTCGAACATGACGCCTGACTTCTGGGTTTCGCTGGCCGAGAAGATTGAAGAGAACTACGAGAAATATGACGGCTTCGTTGTGTTACACGGTTCAGACACAATGGCTTACAGTGCATCGGCGTTGAGTTTCATGCTCGAGAACCTCAGCAAGCCCGTGGTCTTCACCGGCTCGCAGCTGCCGATGGGTATGGTGAGAAGCGACGGGCGCGAGAACTTCATTGCGGCCATCGAGATCGCCGCCGCGAAAAATCAGGACGGAATGCCTTGCGTGCCAGAGGTGTGCATTTTCTTCGAGAACGAGCTGCTCAGGGGTAACAGATCGACGAAGCACAACGCCGAGCATTTCAACGCGTTCACGACAGGAAACTACCCGACACTCGCCGATGTCGGCATCAAGATAAAATTCAACAGGGAATACATCAGCAATCCGGGCGGCGGAAACCTCATCGTCCACAAGAATTTCGACACGAATGTCGGCATCCTGAAGCTTTTCCCTGGCATCACGCCGGAGTTCGTGCGTCACACGCTGCACACTCCTGGGCTGAAAGGGCTAATCATGGAGACCTTCGGCTCGGGCAACGCCCCGACGACGGAATGGTTCATCGACAGCCTGAAAGAAGCCATCGACAACGGGCTCATTATATATAATGTGACGCAGTGCAAATCGGGGTCGGTGGAGATGGGGCGTTATGAGACGAGCCTTGACCTCGACAGGATCGGGGTGATAAGCGGCCACGACATCACGACGGAGTCGGCGTTGGCGAAGATGATGTACCTCATCGGCGAAGGCCTCGACAGAAAGAGCATCGAGCACTATTTGCAGACGCCGTTGAGAGGAGAGATGACGGTTTAGGATGTGGCTTGGCAATCAGGTAAAGGAAATTTGATGAAAATTATCAAAATTTTAACGGAGTAAAAAAGACTTGTGCAACTAAAAACAGAAGACATCGGAAATATATTTTGCGCAACTTGCGTGAAAAACTTGGGTGACTTGTGTTTGATGAAATTCTATTCCGTTGATAATGCAATATTTAGAAAAAACGGAACGAAATTTTTTAAAAAAAGATACTTTGTTTCAAAATAAATGTTGTTCCTAAAGAAAAAATGTGTAATTTTGACCCGATTTTTTACGGGTTGGAAAAAGGCGTCTGGAGAGATGTCCGAGTGGTTTAAGGAGCACGCCTGGAAAGTGTGTATACTCCAAAAGGGTATCGCGGGTTCGAATCCCGCTCTCTCCGCAAAAAAGATAATTTGAATAAAGTTAAATTAAGTTAAATAAAAAGAAAATCAATTAAATCAACAAAAAAAAGTAGTAATCAACATTTCACATCATGAAAAAGTTATTTGCTTTGTTAACAGTTGCGGGTTTCTTGACATTCGGAATCAGCAACACACTTCTCGCACAAGAAGAGAACGCACAACCAGTTGAAGCTCAGACAGAACAAGTCGCTGAGACTCCAGCAGTAGAACCAGCAGCACCTGCACAGGAAGTTGCACCAGTTCAGTCAAACCCATTGGCAGCACCTGAGACGGATGCCACATTCCACGAAGTTTTGAAGAAACAGTTCATCGATGGTGGCTGGGGCTTCATGAGCGTCATTTTGTTAATCTTGGTTCTCGGCTTGGCAGTGTCAATCGAGAGAATCATCTATCTGACATTAAGCACAACAAACACGAAGAAGCTTCTCACAGAACTTGAGGCCACACTCAACAAGGGCGGCGTCGAGAAGGCCAAAGACCTCTGCCGTAACACACGCGGCCCGGTCGCGAGCATCTTCTACCAGGGCCTCATGCGTTACAACGACGGTCTTGAGGAAGTCGAGAAGTCAATCGTTTCATACGGTTCAGTCATGACAGGCAACCTTGAGAGCGGCGCGAGCTGGATTTCACTGTTCATCGCCTTGGGACCAATGTTGGGATTCATGGGAACAGTTATCGGTATGATCGCGGCATTCGACGCCATCGCAGCAGCAGGTGACATCAGCCC
This sequence comes from Bacteroidales bacterium, assembly GCA_024400395.1. Taxonomy (GTDB): domain Bacteria; phylum Bacteroidota; class Bacteroidia; order Bacteroidales; family F082; genus Limimorpha. The sequence goes on along the minus strand of JAKSMW010000003.1, from coordinate 98,634 downwards.
TACAGTCGTCGCAGGCGGTATGAAGGTTGCTCTTTTGACAACAGTGTTCGGTCTTATCGTCGCTGTCATCCTTCAGATCTGCTACAACTTCATCCTCAACAAGATCGAGGGCATCGTCAATGATATGGAAGACTCATCAATCACTTTCATGGACATGCTCCACGCTTATTCAAAGAAAAACTAATCTAACAAAAGAGAAGAATCATGGTCGATAAATTATCAAAATACTGCAAATATGGTCTCATAGGCCTCATGGCCCTCAACGTCATCTTCGCCATCATCGTCATGGCATCTGGTCAGGAAAGCGTTGGCACGGCGATGGTCTTTGCATATTGCATGCTTGGATTGACTGTGGTTGCGATTTTGTTTGCACCTGTCTTCGGCATCATCATCAACCCGAAGAGCGTCAAGTCAATAGGCCTTTACATCGCCATAACAGCCGTCGTGGCATTGCTCGCCTGGCTGCTCGCGAAAGGCTCAACACTTCCAATGGAATATCTTGAATCAATGGGCGTCACAAGAGGTGTCGAGTCATTCGTCGACTTCTTCATGGTGTTCGTCTATATCGTCATCGGTGCAACAATCGCAGCTGTGATCTATTCAGCCGTTTCGAAACTCATTAACAAATAATAAGGAAGGGAATCATCATGTCTCGTAAGAAAAAGAAAGTACCGGAAATCAACGCCAGTTCAATGGCCGATATCTCTTTCTTGCTGTTGATATTCTTCCTCGTTACCACTACGATGGACACGGACAGCGGTATCACCCGTCGTCTGCCCCCACCGATAGAAAACCCTGACATGGATGTCAAAGTGAAAGAAAGAAACATTTTGAACGTCATGATCAACAAGTACGACAAGCTCATGGTGAACGGAAAGCCGGGCGATGTGTCAACACTCAAGGACATCACCAAGGAATTCATCACACCGAAACCATACGATGAGAAAGCTCCGGAGGTGGAGACAAAGGAAATCGAGCTTATCGGCAGCTTTATGACAAACAAAGGCGTCGTATCACTTAAGAATGACCGCGGTACTTCTTATATGATGTACATCGCCGTTCAGAATGAATTAGCGAAAGCTTTCAATGAACTCAGAGAAGAAGTCGCGATGAGATACTTCCAACAGCATTACGCCGACATCACGGACAAAGACAAGCTCGATGCCGTGAACAAGGCGGTGCCGGTGCGTATCTCAGAGGCCGAACCTGAAGAAATCAAATGATAGGAGAGAAAAACTATGGCAAAATTCAGAAAAAACGAAGCTAAGGAAGTCCCGGCAATCTCTACCGGCTCCATGCCTGACATCATCTTCATGCTGATATTCTTCTTCATGGTGACAACCTCAATGCGCGAAACGACATTGAAAGTCAAGATGAAATTGCCGGAAGCGACAGAAGTCCAGAAGCTTGAGAAGAAATCTCTCGTCAGCTTCATCTACATCGGCCCTCCGACAAATGCGAAACTGTATGGTACAGAGTCACGTATCCAGCTCAATGACCAGTACGCGCGTATCGACGACATCATCCCGTTCATCGAACAGGAACGTCTCGACCGCGCCGAAGCCGACAGACCGCTCCTCACAACATCACTCAAAATTCACGATGAAGTCAGAATGGGTCTCGTCACCGACGTCAAGCAGGAACTCCGTAAATGCGGCGCATTCCGTATCAACTACTCAGTGCGTAAAGCCGAATAAAGACATTAGGTCTTGACAATATCAAAGGGAAATCGAAAGGTTTCCCTTTTTTGTTGCAAGTTACTCACAAAACATGAAATTATTTTACGGTTTCAAGCAGTTAATAGGAACCACAAAGACACCGTCTGGTCTTCTGTATGCCTATTTCCTGACACCAAGATTCTTATATCGGGTCAACGTCAACACTCAAAGTCACCGACTTGAAATCGGGAATATGCTTGAAAACATCAATCTGTTCCTTGATTATCTCCTTGACTTTCAAAGTGTTTGAACTTCTGTCGATTTTTATCAGAACCTGTTTTATATACTGATTCTTGATTCTTGAAACGACAGGATATTCTGGGCCGAGAAGGTTCTGCTTGAAAACAGGACGGAGCTGCCTCACGAAAACATCGGCGGCCTTGTTAAGTTTCTCGTAGTCAACATGTTTCAGCTTTATCAGAATAAGTCTGAAGTAAGGCGGATAGCAAAACTGGCGGCGTATCGGCATCTGTTCTTCGTAAAACTTCACGTAATCGTGCCTGATGACGTTCAAAATAACCGGATGCGTCGGCTGGAAAGTCTGTATTATAACTTTCCCTTTCCCGCCTTTTCTTCCGGCACGCCCGCTGACCTGCTCCATCAACTGGAAACTCCTTTCAAAAGCGCGGAAATCGGGGAACGACAACATGCTGTCGGCATCAAGGATCCCTACGGTTTTCACGCGGTCGAAGTCAAGTCCCTTCGTCACCATCTGCGTCCCGACGAGTATGTCGGTCTCCTGGTTTTTAAACTGTTCGAGTATGAACTGATAACTGTTTTTCGAGCGTGTCGTGTCGAGGTCGAGGCGTGCGCACCGAGCTTCCGGAATAAGAATGTTCAGGTCCTCTTCCACCATCTCGGTGCCAAATCCTTTCATTTTCACGTCGGTGCTGCGGCATGACGGGCATTCGGCGGGGACGCTCATCGTATAGCCGCAATAATGACATTTCAGCACGTTTTGCGCCTTGTGATACGTCATCGAAACATCGCAGTTGATGCATTGCGGGACCCAGTTGCAGACGCCGCATTCCAACCTCAATGAGAAACCTCTCCTGTTCTGGAAAAGAATAATCTGATTTTTGTCTTCAAGCGTGTTTTTCATCGCATCGACGAGTACGCTTCCGAAATTCGCCTGAAGCAGTTTCCGTCGGCGTTCAACGCGCATGTCGTCAACGACAATCTCCGGCATCTCCACGCCGCCGTATCTTTCCGACAAGGTGACGAGTCGGAAACGGCCTGTCCGCGCATTGAAATAACTCTCGAACGAAGGCGTTGCGGAACCGAGAACGACATCAGCACCGTGCATTTTCGCAAGGATTATCGCGAGGTCGCGGGCGTTATAACGCGGAGCCGGATCGATTTGCTTGAACGAGGCGTCGTGTTCCTCGTCAACGATAATCAGACCCAAATCGGAAAACGGAAGCAAAATGGAGGAACGTGAACCGATTATCACCTGATATTTTGACGATTTCGTCTTCTCGAAATCCAAAACCTGATTCCAAATTTCCACACGTTCCATATCGCTGTAACGCGAATGATAAACCCCGACCTTGTCACCGAAATATTTCTTCAACCTGTTGATTATCTGTTCTGTCAGGGCGATTTCAGGCAAAAGATAAAGCACCTGCCTCCCATTGTCAATCGCTTCCTGAATGAGTTTTATGTAGATTTCAGTCTTTCCTGAAGAAGTGACACCATGAAGCAGGACGGGAATTTTCTTTTCAAACCCCTGATGAATTTCTTCAAACGCAATTTGTTGTTTTTCAGTGAGTTCAATTGACGAGACATCAGTAAGTGCCTTGAAATTCTTGAGTCGGCTGACTTTTTTCTCATAGACATTGAAAACGCCTTTTTCAGCCAAGGCCTTGAGGACAGAAGTATTTGCGTTTGCTTTTTTCAAAAGTTCTGAAGCCAAGACATCGTTGTCGGCGTTTCCGCCAATCACGAAGAACGACATCACGACTTCGAGCTGTTTGTAGGCGCGTTTCGTGAGGTCGTCCATCAGTTCGTGAAGTTTCTCATCGGCACGATATTCGGCGGTGAGACCCACAAAACGCTCGTATTTCGCCTTGAATTTCTGGTCAAGCTCCTCCTCCATCACAATGATTTTCTTGTCAATCATCGTCTTGATGAGAGGCATAACTTTCTTATAACCAATGATTTTACTCACCTCACTGATTGTCAGTTTCGGCTGAATCTGCAATGCCTCAACGATAAGATATTCAAAGTCGGAAAGAGCCTGCGCATCGAGTTCAAAATTCTCTGAAATCATTATCTTCGACTCGCTCGACAGTTTCATCGCCGACGGCAGTGCGGCCTGCATCACCTCACCGATGTGGCAGAGATAATAATCACAGATCCAGTTCCAGAATTTAAATTGAACCTGATTGACGACAGGAAACTCGTCAATGACATCGGTGATATATTTAACATTCTCACAATCAGGCACTTGTTCAGAAATATCGCTTATCAGTCCGGACATTATCTTTGATTTCCCGAACTGGACCACGGCCCGTTGCCCGACTTTCACCACATCGTTAAGCTCAAACGGAACACGATACGAGAACGTCCCCGGCACCGGAATCGGCAGAATTATCGAAGCGAAATACGTTTTTCTTTCCATTTTTCACGCTGAATTTTTTCTCTCGCAGAAAAAGCAGAAACATTTAATTTTTTTTGCAAAAGTAATTATTTTAGAAACTTCTAAATATTAAAAATCACATTTTTTCAACATAAATTTCCATGCAGGAATAACATTAATTTTATGTCCATCCTTTTCTATGACGTTCTCTTCATCATGCGTGATTATCAATAAATTAGATGTTCCGGTCGAGATTGAAGCCTCAATAAGTCCATCTATTTCACGTCCGCGCGTCTCTGCATCCGACAAATCCCATGACACTTGAACGGCCGCCATCACAGAATCTTCATGCTGAACAATAAAATCACATTCTTTTTTCCCTTGATAATATGTGATTTTTGTAAGTTCGCCAGCGTTCCTCAACAAATGCAACAACACGCCGTTTTCGAGTAGTTTGCCGTCATCTTGACTTTGAGGGAGCAATATCGCCTGCCGCATTCCGTTGTCGATAAAATAGTATTTCATCAACGAATGCTGCTCTTCGACTAAAGAAGCAGTGAATTTCGGCACACGCAGGAACATGAAACATTCGCAAACATAATCTGCCCAACAATACAAATCATCTTTGGAGATCTTAAGTCCTTGAGAACGAATATCATTATAAATTGAATTTATAGATGTCGGTTTCGTCAAATTATTCATCAGTCGCTTGATGAAATAGCGAAGCACACCAATATTCGTGATATTATATCTCTCAACCAAATCGCGGAAAAGCATTGTGTTATAATAACTTTGCAGTATCTTGTCACGCAGCAGCTGTTCGCTATTCAAGACAATTTCAGGGAAAGCACCGCATCGGTTATATGTGTCCCAAGCCAGACGAACTTTTACCGTCTCATCTTCCGTGAGAAATTCAGTTTTAATTTTCAAAAAAGAACAATATTCAGAAAAACTCAATGGATAAGTGCGATATTCAAGTCCCCAGCCACGCAGAGTCGTCGATATTTCACGACTGAGCATTTTTGCGTTACTTCCACTGATATACAAGTTTTTACAATAACTTTTGAAAAGTCTGACCACAAACAACTCCCAGCCATCAATGATTTGTATCTCATCAAAAAACATGTATATTCCCTTCAAATCCACAATCGGATACAGTTCTCTGTATGCTTCTATGACCAAATCGAGATTCTCAACGCCCATATTTGCAAGACGTTCATCATCGAAGCCAATCCAAAGAATTTTTTTCTTATCCAAGCCAGAAGCAACCAACTTGTTAATTACCAACTGCATACGAGACGATTTTCCAGATCTTCGAACACCTGGGATTGTAATAATCCTGTTCGGAGAAACCGGCAAAGATTCATCACGTTCGATGACTGGATATGGAATTTCATTTTGTTTCAACAAAATCAATTGCTTAAGAATATCTTTTAACATAAACCAAAATTATTACGATGCAAAAATACACTTTTTCCTAAAATAAAGGAAAGTTTTCCGAATTTTTTCCTAAAAAAAAGGAAAGATTTTAAAATTTTTTCCTTAAAAAAAGGAAACATTTAAGATTTAAATAAAATGAAGAGGAATAATCAGCGTTTTTTCAGAAAAGACAGAGGAATATTTTGATGAAAATTCCAACTGTTTACTTTACATAATTTTATTATTTTTGAACTTTGATAAATATTCGGTCTATGAAACACAAATTATTGATTATCTTAATATTAGCATTTTATTCAAATGCTTTTGCACAGAATTACGTCGTCGATGCCGACAAAAATTACAAGGAAACGGTAAAGACGGTGATGCTTTACCCGACAGGTTATGAGTTGGACAAGCCGATTATTTCGTTAGACAACATGGAAAACGCGCTGCAACTTGAGTTCGACATCCTGACAAGCGAGGCTCCGTACCTGCATTACACCTACGTTCATTGCGACCACAAATGGCAGCCCGACGGATTGCAGAAACACCAATATATCAATGGTTTTCAACAAAATGAACTCCTCAACTACGAATTTTCACTGAACACTTTCATCGACTACGTGCATTTCGAGCAGCAGTTCCCGACGGAAGACATGATGCCATCCGTTTCCGGAAATTATCTCCTCGTCGTTTTCGGCGAAGAGCCTGACGACATTTATTTCACAAGAAGATTTATGGTCGTTGACAACAATTCCGTCATCGATGTGACGATGCCGCGTTACCCGTTTGACCTGAATCTCGGCAAGGAACAGCAGGAGATTGACATCGAAATCAGCTACCCGGAAATGTTCAACAACCGCCCCGATGAATATTCTTTCGTCACAATCCAGCAAAACGGCCGCTGGGACAACGCCGTCGTCGGACTGAAACCGACTTACATCTACCCTGAAAAACTTTCTTATATCAACAACGAAAAAACCGTCTTTGAATCTGGCAATCAATATCTTAGGATAAACACAAGCAACTTCGACACACGTCCGGAAAAGACCAGGACAGTATATCGCGAAGACGATTATTATGTCGTCACGCTTTACCACGACACCAAGCGCAACCACGTGACTTACACCGAGGAACAAGACATCTACGGCTTGATGAGCATTTATCTCGAAAAGAATTATCTCGACCCGAGGATTGAAGGCGACTACGCCCGCGTTGATTTCGCGCTCGACTGGCCTGATTACATGATGGACAAAGACGTTTACATCCTCGGCGCCATCACCAACTGGCGGCTCGACGACGATTCCAAGATGGATTATGATTTCAACGAAGGCTGCTACAAAAAGAGCCTGATGCTCAAGCAAGGCTACTACGATTACATGTATGTCGCCAAAGACCGCAACAGCGGCAAGACCACGCTCGAGCCGATAAACGGCAACTTCTGGGAGACCGACAACCTTTACACGGTTTATCTCTATGTTCACGACCCGAATATGATTTACGACCAACTCATTGGTTATTATACAATTAGGTCGCAGCAAAAATAAATTTCGTCACGCAGATTTCGCTGATTAACGCCGATTTTATGAAAAAGATTTTTGTCACCGCCTTTATTTTCATGCTTTTCGCATCGTGCCATAGGCAGCAAAAAATGAATTACTCCGGCGTGACGCAGGGAAGCTATTTCTCAATCACTTATTTCGATGAAAAAGGACGAAACTTTGAAAACGAGATAGATTCGATTTTCGAGGCCGTTGACAACTCAGTCTCGCTTTGGAACGAAAATTCGATTATAAGAAAAGTGAACCGCAACGAAGATGTCGTTGTGGATCAGATATTTAAAGACAATTTTGAATGGTCACGCAGAGCATCGGAGCTTTCCGGCGGCGCGTTTGACGCAACAATCGGGCCGCTCGTCTCAGCATGGGGCTTCCATTACAAAAAGGAGCTTGAAATGACACCAGAAACGGTTGATTCCATCCGCCAGCTCGTTGATTACCGCAAGATTGAAATCATTGACGATAAAGTCGTGAAAGCGAATCCCAACATGACCTTGGATTTCAACGCCGTGGCGCAGGGTTACACTGCGGACTTGGTCGGCAAGTTATTGGAAACCAACGGCATTTACAATTATCTCGTTGATGTCGGCGGCGAAATCATGGCTCACGGCGCGAAACCAAACGGCGAGGAATGGATCATCGGAATCGAGAAACCAGCCGAGAACTTCGACTCGGAGCGTTCGGTTCAAATCAAGATTAATCTCATAGACAGAGGCATCGTGACTTCCGGGAATTACAGGAAATACATCGAAAAAGACGGGGTTCGCTATTCGCACAGCATCGACCCGAAGAGCGGCTATCCGGTGCCGCAAGACCTTCTGAGCGCGACGGTGATTGCCGAAAACGCGACATGGGCCGACTGTCTTGCCTCCATCTGCATGTTCGTCGGAAGAGAAAAGGCCATCGAACTTCTTGAAAAAGAAAAAAACGCCGAAGCCTATTTCATCTACGTTGAAAACGGTGAGATAAAAACCTCAACTCACCAACTGAAAACACCTCAACTCACCGACTGAAAACACCTCAACTCACCGACTGAAAACACCTCAACTCACCGACTGAAAGCACCTCAACTCACCGACTAAAAAAAATTTTTCTTGCGTATATCATTAAATATTAGTACTTTTGCAGCCGAAATAAAAATCAATTGCAATGGAAGAATATAGGTCAAGAATAGCGGACAAAATTTTAGAAGAACAGCTTGAAGCATCAGGTGCCGTAGTCATACAAGGAGCCAAGTGGTGCGGCAAAACAACCACTGCCGCGCATCACGCAAAAAGCGTCTTATACATGGACAATCCCGCAACGATTGGGCAGAACATCCAGCTTGGAAAAACGAATCCGCAGCGTCTTCTCGAAGGTGAAACGCCCCGTTTGATAGACGAATGGGAACTCGTACCTGAATTATGGGACACCGCCCGTTATGAAATTGACCACCGGCCATGCCACCAAGGGCAGTTTATTTTCACTGGTTCCGCCGTTCCGAAAGAGAAAGAACGACAGAAGATATGGCATTCCGGCACCGGCCGTTTCGCGTGGCTCACCATGCGCCCGATGTCGCTGTGGGAATCGGGAGACAGCAGTGGCGATGTGAGTCTCCAGCAACTTTTCAAAGGCATCGTTCCTGACGGGATGTCGTCAATAAACCTCGACCGTTTGGCATATCTGACATGCCGCGGCGGATGGCCGGAGACATTGAAAATGAAGCAGAACGCCTCTTTGAAAGTTGCTCAAAACTATTTGGACGGCGTACTGAACAGCGATATTTCAAGAGTCGATGACATCCAGCGCGATGCAGATTTCATGCGGCGAATCGTGAAAAGCCTGAGCCGTCATCAAGGCGGACAGACAACGATAACAACGATATATTCCGACCTCACCGCCAACGCACAACCGAGCATGACTGACGAGACCGTGGCTGAATACATCAAGATATTAAAGAAGATTTTTGTCGAAGAAGACATGCCTGCATGGAATCCGAATCTTCGCAGCAAAGCCGCAATCAGGACAGGCGAGACACGTTATTTCGCCGACCCAAGCATCGCGACAGCAGCTTTGGGACTCGGTCCAGACGACCTGATAAACGACATGGAGAGTTTCGGATTTTTGTTCGAGACACTGGCAGTGAGAGACTTACGAGTATATGCCAACGCCTTGGACGGCAGCGTCTATCACTATCGCGACAGCAACAGACTTGAATGCGACGCTGTGATTCATTTGAGAAACGGGCAATACGGTCTTGTGGAAATCAAGATTGGCGGAGACATCTGGATTGACAAAGGTGCGAAATCGCTCCTGTCACTTGCCAAAATCATTGACACGACACGGATGAAAAGCCCCGCTTTCATGATGGTTCTGACAGGGATCGGCGACTATCCTTACAGACGTGACGACGGCGTGTTTGTAGTGCCTATCGGTTGCTTGAAACCGTAGGTTCCTCTTTCTCCTCTTCCTCCTTAAATTGATTTCGGCACTTCCCGCCGCCGCACACGCACTTCGCATCGGGGTCGAGCGAATGTGCGCACTTGCGCTCAAATTCGCCGTCTTTTTTCACAATCATCTTGATGCCTATCGACGCAAACGCCATAAGCACGAGAAACAATGTCGGAAGCAGAAACGCCCAGTAGTTCATGGTTTAGGTGTTTGAGGTATTTAGGTATTTAGGAGTTTGAGGGAACTAACCACCTTAAATTCCTCAAACTCCTACACACCTTAAACTCCTATTCTAACGTAATCAGATAATAATTCTTCTTTCCTTTCTGGACAAGGATATACTTTCCGTTCAGGAGATCGTCGTTGCTGATGACTTTCTGGTCGGTGACTTTTTCCTTGTTGATGGAGACGCCGTTGCCCTGAAGCATCTTGCGAGCCTCGCCTTTCGACGGGAAGACGTTCGTCTGCACAAGGAAATCGATGATATTAACGCCTTGAGTGACAGCGTCTTTCGGGAACGAAGCCTGCGGGACGCCTTCGAAGATGCTCAACAGCGTCTGTTCATCGAACTTATGAAGTGCCTCGGCGGTTCCTTTTCCGAAGAGAATCTGCGTCGCCTCTTCCGCCATTTCGAGATCCGCTTTTGAGTGGACGATTGTTGTAAGTTCGCGTGCGAGAGTGCGTTGCAACTCGCGGAGATGAGGTTCGGCAGCATGACGTTCAATCAACGCGTCGATTTCCTCCTTGCTCAACAGCGTGAAAATCTTGATGTATCTGGCTGCGTCCTCGTCGGTGCAGTTCATCCAGAACTGATAGAAAGCGTACGGTGAGGTCTTCTCCGGGTCGAGCCAGATGTTGCCTTTCTCGGTCTTGCCGAACTTGCCGCCGTCGGCCTTGGTGATGAGGTTGCATGTGAGCGCGAAGGCCTCCTTGTCGGCGCCGAGCTTGCGGCGGATGAGTTCTGTGCCCGTGGTGATGTTGCCCCATTGGTCGGAGCCGCCCATCTGCAGCTTGCAGCCTTTATGCTCGAACAGATACAGGAAGTCGTAACCCTGGACGAGCTGGTAGCTGAACTCGGTGAACGACATGCCGTCGCCTTCGCCGTTGAAGCGTTTCTTCACCGAATCCTTCGCCATCATGTAGTTGACGGTGATGTGCTTGCCGATGTCGCGGATGAAATGCAGGAAGGTGTAGTCTTTCATCCAGTCGTAGTTGTTGACGAGTTCGGCGCGGTTAGGCTGGTCGCTGTCGAAGTCGAGGAACTTCGCGAGCTGTTTCTTGATGCAAGCCTGGTTGTGTTGCAGAGTCTCGTCGTTCAGCAGGTTACGTTCCGCCGATTTCCCTGACGGGTCGCCGATCATGCCGGTGGCGCCGCCGAGGAGGGCGAGCGGTTTATGGCCGGCGGCCTGGAAATGGCGGAGCATCATGATGCCGCAGAGGTGACCGATATGCAATGAGTCGGCGGTCGGGTCGATGCCGAGGTAAGCCGTTGTCATTTCTTTCTTTAACTGTTCTTCTGTGCCGGGGGTCATGTTGTTCAACATCCCGCGCCAGCGCAATTCTTCTACGAAGTCTTCTTTCATCGAATGATATTTGAATTAATAATTTGCAAAAATAGTCAAAATTGCTATATATGTGAAATTTTTTCGTAATTTTGCAGACTGAAAAAAGAAAAACATCAATATGGTATTCAGCAGCAACATATTTCTTTTGTATTTCCTTCCGATCTTTCTCGTATGCTACTTTGCATGTCCGAAGAAGTTCAGAAACTACATCATCCTCCTATTCTCAATAGTTTTTTACGGTTATGGGGCGCCGGATTTCATACTTTTCCTGCTCGGCTCGACAATTGCGAATTTCTATATTGTAAAATTGATGCACAAGACCGAAAAAGGTACGCTGAAAAAGTTTTATTGCGGACTTGCCATAACCGTAAGTCTCGGCCTTTTGGTCTATTACAAATACGCCAACTTCTTGATTGACAACATAAATGCGCTGACATCATTGTTTGGATGGAATGCCGTTACTTTGGCGAAAATACTGCTTCCGATTGGAATTTCATTTTTCACCTTCCAGTCGATAACTTACGTCATCGACACTTACCGGGGCAGCAACGAACCCATGAAGAAACTCACCGACTACATCGTCTATATCATGATGTTCCCGCAGCTCATCGCCGGTCCGATAGTCAGATATTGCGACATCGAAAGTGAAATACGCGAGCGCAGCTACAGCGCGGAACAATGTCTGCAAGGTTTCTTCCGTTTCGTCATCGGGCTTTCAAAGAAAGTATTGATTGCCGATGTCATTGGCATTCAGGTTGACAAGCTTTTTGCCACCGACTTCGCCGTGATGGACAGCGGCACCGCCTGGATCACGATTGCGGCATACACGATGCAGCTTTATTTCGACTTCGCGGGCTATTCCGACATGGCCATCGGACTCGGAAAGATCATGGGATTCCACTTCCCGGAAAACTTCGACAACCCGTATAACTCACGCAGTATCACAGAGTTCTGGCGCAGATGGCACATCACGTTAGGCTCATTCATGCGCAATTACCTTTACATCCCGCTCGGCGGCAACCGAGTCTCAAAGCCGAGAATGTATTTCAACCTTTGGGTCGTTTTCCTGCTTTCCGGCCTCTGGCACGGCGCAAGCTGGAACTTCGTCATCTGGGGCGCATATCACGGATTCTGGCTCGTGTTGGAGCGCATGGGGCTGAAGAAATTCTATGACAGAATCGGGAAAGCGCCGAGCGTGCTTATCACTTTCATCATCGCGATGGTCGGATGGGCCATCTTCAGAATCGAAGATCTCGGACAATGCTGGACTTTCATCTCAAGACTTTTCGCCTTTGATTTCCAGTCAATTAGTAATATTTACGACTCGCAATTCTTCACGACGCTCATCGTCGCACTCGTGTTTTCGTTCATCACACTCTTCCCTTTCGGGAAGAAACTGCAAGACACCGTTTATTACAAAGAACATTCAGTTTCAGGCACAGTGGTGGCGTGGGTCTTCGCAATGTTCATGATGTTTTTCTGCATCGCAGCAATCAACGCAGTCGGTTTCAGTCCGTTCATATATTTCAGATTTTAATTTCTTTATGAAAAAAATCATCTATAATATATTGTGTTTCTTGACATTAGCAATATTTGCGACAGTTATTGCGCAGCAAAAAACGCATTTTATAGAACTCAAAAAACTAAATGGCGAAACCCACGAGGCAAAAAAGCCCGAACTGAATTTTGACAATTACAAGACCGCCAAATGGCAGAATGACACGGAAAACCATTTGAGATATAATTTCGGCTTTCGCGAAATATTAATAAGGTTTTACAATCAATATCTTTGGGATTTCTACCGGAAAACATACAGCAACGAGGTGACGATTGGCAAAGATAACTGGCTGTATTTCACTTACAGTGTCAATGAATTTTACGGAAACGAGATGTACCGCTGGTGCGACTCAAACGAAGCCGCAATAAATAAATTTGAAAGGCAAGTTAAAATCCTGAACAAGTTAAGAGGTGTCTTAAAAAGCTATGACATTGATTTTATGATATTTACATCGCCAGAAAAATCAACATCATATCCAGAATTTCTGCCTGAATGGGATTATGACACCACAACGATACACGCATACGACTACTACCGCGATGCTTTTGCCGAAACGGGATTCCCGTATCTCGACATGCATTCCATGTTCCAGAACATCCAGGACACGATAGATTTCCCGATAATCCCACAGGCTTCGGCGCACTGGATTTTCCCGGCCGCCTACGCCGGCGACTCGCTTTTCCGCTTCATGGCACAGCTGAAAGGCATCAACATGCCGCATGTGAAATTCGGGGAACGTCGCGAAAACAGTGAGGAAACCAAACACGTGATACACGACCTCGAATTCGGCCTCAACCTGATGAGACCGATCGAACTTTATCCGTACGACTACCACGAAAGGGAGGTTTCTGTTGTGGCAGATTCCAATTCCTTGAAAACCAATGGAATATTCATAGGCAACTCATATTTCAGAGCCTTCAACCAATATATTCCACTCGAAGAGATTTTCAGCGATGTGAGATATTGGTTTTACAACGAGACAGAACAATACGGCCCGAAACTAATGAAAAGCCAACCTATCACTCAAGTTGACATTCTCCAAAGAATTATGAACGCCGACTTCATTGTTTTTTTCAACGAACCATCGCAAATGTACAAGATTTCGTATGGCTTTGCCGAAAAAGCACTGATAGAACTCTGTGTGAGCGACAGCCTTTGGGACGCCGAAGTCAGACGTCACATGGAAACTAACAACTATACAAAAGACGAAGCCGAGTGGCTGCTAAGTAATTATCCGTTGCTTATCAAAGGTCTTGATACAGAAGGTGTTCCCACAATAAGAAACGAACGCGGCATCAACATTGCCAAAGCGATGAACAAAATAGAAAACGACAGCGAATGGATGAAACTGCTTGACAAACAATCAACACTGCAAAATAAGAACATCAACAGAATATTGAAAACCGAAGCCGAAAACATTGTTGACGGCAGACCACTCATGCGAAACGAACAAATAAACGACTCAATATTGTTTCAATTTGAAATCCAAAAATACATCGAAGAGTTCAAGCAATCGCCAGAAAAAATGAAAATGATAGAAAACAAGGCGAAAGAAAACGGCAAGACACTTGAAGAGATGATGAGATTGGATGCAATCTGGATAATCAAAAACAAAAACCAGACCAAATGAAAAAAAATGTATATAAAATATTGTTCTGCTTGACGTTAGCCATGATATTCGTCATAATGGCGCAGACGTTCTGGCATCCGTTTGAAACGAAACCGCTGAAAAACGACAAGGAAAAAACCGAAGCCCCGCAATTCAGTTTCGCAAGTTACAAGGACAATTCCTTTCAGAAGGCGGTTGAAGACTATCTGCGTGACAACTACGGTTTCAGGGAATTCGGCACGCGTCTCTACAACCAATACCGTTACAGCTTCTATAAGATAACATGCAACAGTTTCTTCGCACCCGGCAAAGACAATTGGATGTTTTACTTCCCCGGCGTGAAAGATTATTACGGACTTGAATTTTATTCTCATTTCAAGACAAACGAAGAATTAACCGAATACATTGACGGTCAAGTCAATATGCTCAATGAGTTGAGGTCGATATTGAAAAATGACTACGGAATTGAGCTGTTGTCGTTCATCGCTCCCGACAAGCCTTTCATATATCCACAACATCTTCCGGAGATGGAGAAAGACAGCACGACACTCAACGCCGCAGACTATTTCACGAAAAGATTTGAGGAGACCGGCTTCCCGAACATCAATCTGATTCCATGGTACAAGGAGATTGCCGACACCTCATCACGAAACCTTTTCATGCCGATGGACTCGCACTGGACTTTCGCAGCCGTATATGCATACGATTCGCTTTTCCGTTTCATGAACAGCCTCAACGACTTCGGCATCCCGAAGATGAAGATCGACAGCATCACCGAAACCAAATACGAAGGGCGTCAGGACGACGAGGCGACGCTCAACCTCCTTTTCAAAGTTCCCAACGACACGCCTAAATACACCGCACACGCATCAGTTGAAAGCGACGGCCAAACCAGAAAACCCAAGGTGCTGTTTGTCGGCGACTCTTTCATCTTCGCATTTGAATATATGCCCGCAAAAACCAAGCTCATTTCATATTATGAAAACTGGTTTTACTACGACCGCGCTTACAAAGGCTTTGCTAAAAAAGAAGACAAAGTCAGCAATATCAATCGGTTGAGAAGCATTTTAAACGCCGATTTCATTGTTGTCTATTCCGTCGGATACCAATGGTATGCAGGCACAAGAGGTTTTGTTGAAGATGCTTTGAAAAGCATAAAAGACCCGCAGCAGGTGAAAGTGTCGCTTCTTATGAACGAAATTGAGAAAGACACCGAAAAGATGAAAGTCATCGAAGCCAACGCCAAAAACGAAAACATTTCCGTGGAGAAAATGCTTGAACTTGAAGCGAAATCAATTATTGGAAGTCAGAATGATGAAAAATAAAAACATAACATACATCATACTTTTTGTGTTTTTTGTGGCGGTGCTGGCGCTTCCGGCCTTGCAGACACAATTCAAATTATTCGAGCTAAAGCCTCTAAATGGCGAGACGGAGCCGGTGGAAATCGTACCGACATTTGAAAATTACAAGAGCAATGTCCTTCAGAATCAAATAGATGACTATCTTAAAGAACATTTCGGATTCCGTGAGATCCTGATTCCGTATTACAACCAATATATCTGGGATGTCTTCAACAAGATTGAGAACAACGGCATTTTCCTTGGCAATAACAACTGGCTGTTTTTCTACGAGCATCTGTGCGACCAATTCGAGTCGCTGACTTACAAATACGCCGACAGCGGCGAGGAGATGACTGCCATTTTTGAGAGGGACGCAAAAGCAACTTATTATCTTCAGGAAATCCTGAAAGAATACGGCATCACGCTTTTCGTCGGAATCGCGCCGAGCAAGAACGAACTTTACTCGGAGTTCCTGCCCGAAAACAAACAATTCAAACGCACCGGAGGCGTATGGGCTGACGCTTTTTACACGAAGAGATTCAAGGAGTTAGGCGTAAACTGCCTCGATTTCAACACAATTTACAAAGGACTTAAAGACTCCGTTGACTATCCCTTGTTCTACAAATCAAGTTCACATTACAGCATGATTTCGGCAGCTTACGAGACCGACACCCTGATAAAATACATGGAATCGATAAGCGGTTTGAACATACAGAACGTCGAGTTCGACGAACCGTATGCAGGTGAGGCCCGGAAAATTGACAAAGACATGGAAAAGCTCTTCAATCTGATAAGACCAATTGAAGATGCCGAATATAAATATCTGAATGTCAAGACGATACACGATAAAACCGCCGCAAAACCGCATTGGCTCACCGTCGGCGATTCGTTCTTCTGGAATCTCATCAACTCAATTCCTCATGCGGAAATATTCAACGGGACACCGTTCTGGTATTACAACAAAGAGGTTTATTTTGACCCCGGCCATAAAGACGTCTCTGAACTCAATCTGCTCGAAGAATTGCTCAAGTCTGACATCATAATGATTTACTGGTGTCCGATAAATCTTTACCGTCTCGAACACGGATTCGTGATAAACGCCTTGATATCATTATGTTACGAAGACAATTATCTCGAAGAAAAGAAAAACAAAATCATCCAGAACATTAAAGCCAATCAGGAATGGTACGATGCCGTCATCAAGCAGGCCGAGGAGAAAGGCATCAGTGTGGAACAAGCGCTGAACGACAACGCCGACTACACGATGAAAGAAAATTACGAGGAATATTTTCCTGAGATTTTTGGTGATTCCGTCCCGGCAATACGCAACAGCAGAATCAAGAAGCTGGCGGAGGACAAAAAACAAAGATAGCCGACACATAGATGCCAGCTATCAGTAACCATATCAACAACAAACCAAAAAGTTTCATTCTTCGCTCTCCGCATCTTCAATCGGATACGCTTCGCATTGAATGTCAGCGTCATTCTCGTCTTTCATCGAAAGCAGTGTCTGACGTGCCTCGTCGTTTTCCGGGTCGAAAATCTCGTACACTCCGATTTTTTGATCTTTATAGCTTCCGTCGAAGATTTCAAATTTCTCAAGTTTGCATTCGAGCGGTCCGTTGAAAAGCTCGATTTTCTTTGACGGTTTGAGGCCGATTTGTTTCATCGAGTCTTTGTCAGAGCTGATGATCCAGGCCGAGAAGCCTTTGAAATGCTGTTTCAGTGCGTCGCCGATGCCTTTATAGAGTTTGACGATGTCGTCTTCTTCGAGGCGTTCGCCGTAAGGCGGGTTGATGAGCATTACGCCGCCGCCTTCTGGCGGTATGAGTTCAAACATATCCTGTTTGCTGAGGTTGATGTCGTGGCTCAGATGCGCCGCGGCGATGTTCTGGCGTGCGATGTCAACCGCCTTTGCGGAATGGTCGGAGGCGAAGATTTCGAAGTCGAAGTCACGGATTGCGTCGTCGGCCTCGGCTTTCATCTTGTCCCACGTGCCTTCCTCGAAGTCGTGCCACGACATGAAGCCGTAGCTTTCGCGGAAGTAACCCGCCGGGATGTTCATCGCTGCCATGGCAGCCTCAATCGGGATGGTGCCGGAGCCGCACATGCAGTCAACAAAGTTGCAGTCATAATCCCAGCCGGTGAACTTGATGAGAGCGGCGGCCAGAACCTCGTTCATCGGAGCCTTATCAACGACCTTACGGTATCCGCGTTTGTGAAGCGAGTCGCCGGAGCTGTCTAACGAAAGCGTAACCTTCTCGTTTTCAATATATACGTTTATCCTGATGGTCGGATTGTCAACATCCACCGAAGGGCGCGCGCCAAAATGCTGACGGAACTCGTCGGCGATAGCGTCTTTCACCTTCAAAGCCACATACTGCGAATGCGTGAAGTACGGCCCGCTCGCCACAGCATCGATGGCGAAAGTCTCATCAAGACTGAAAAAATTGTGCCATTCAATCTTCGCCACATTGTTGTAAAGCGCAATTTCGTCACGCGCGACGAACTTCACCACAGGCTTCAAGATACGCAACGCCGTGCGGCAGAGATAATTCGCCTTGTACATTATCTCGTTGTCACCTTCAAATGACACCGCCCTGTACAGTTTCTCCACGTTTTCGGCACCGAGAGCCGTCAGTTCTTCAACCAATAAATCCTCAAGACCCGCCATGGTCTTGGCAACCATTTTAAATTTTTCTTCCACTTTATTTCCCTTTAAATTTCATCATTGCAAGCCGCATCACGCAAGCTCAAAATTTTTGCAAAAATACGGTTTAAAACAATATCTTTGAAAGATTTATTCGATATTTCCCAACAATATTCCATCGAGCTTCGAGATTGTGCATCTCTGCTGTTTCGGATTGTAAAAGAAAGCATTAAAAAACGTTTTCTCTCCTTTGCCACACAATGGAATCCGTCTGTGATAAGCAAATTTCCGTCCGTCTTTGCCCAGACCCATATATTCCGTCGAAATATTCGCACCATTTTCGTCCGTAATCTTATAAACAAGCTGGCAAACGTCATCAACGCCGTGATAATCAAGCGAGAAATCGAGAACCAACGTGTCAAACGCCGTAACGTCAACTTCCGTCAAGACATTCTGATACTGTCCTGAAAAAACAATGTCACCATCGCTCTTGAATTTACGCAATAGAGTGTCATTCAATGCTTTGCAATAAATTTCCGCTGGCATAATCTTGTTTTCCAAAGAAGTATATTCGCTAATTTTTCTCACAATTTCAAGCCTATGACGCAAAGTCTCATACAAATCCTTGTCGTTGATTTTCCTGATATTGAAATCATTTTCGACTTCATACAGGTCCTTGCCGGAGATGTAATGGCCGTCGGAATAGAAATCGATCACGTTTCTCGGCTCGTCCATGAAGGCGATATTGTTGCTTTCCGCGAACATGTTTCCGCCAAAAGACGCGCTGAAATCAGGTTTTTCGACTCCGTATTTCTCCATGAAGGCGATCATCGTCTCGTAGAAATCAAGATGACTCACGATGTTTGAGAACGTAGCGGAGGTTTTCAGGTTCGGCGAATAGACGATGAACGGCACGTGATAACGTTTCAGTGAGTTTTCGGGAGCGATCTCGCACATCGGATGGTCGCCGGTAATCACGAAAATCGTATTCTGGAAATCGTTCCGTTTTGAATAGCTTCCGATGAAATCACCGAGCGCGTCGTCCAAGAAAAGCAGCGTCCTGGCGTAAATCCCGTAATGTTTGAAGAACTTCCTGTCGGTGCCGTTTTCAAGGTTTTCACAAATCTCATCCAAGCGTCCGTCGTATTTTTCGGTTTCCGAAATGATAAACGGCGAATGCGTCGAGCCGGTGAAATACATGTCAAGGCGAGGCGAATCTCCAAGAGTATCAATGACTTCGAGCGACTGCTCAAACAGGCATTTATCATTATATCCCCAGAAATAATTCTCTTTTCCGACGACAATCTTTTCATATTTGTCGGAATATTTCGCATTGTCAAAAATCAAATCGATGTTGTTTTTTCTGAAGAAAATGTTCTTTTTGTGAAACCAACTTCCTTGTCCGTAGAAGAAATCGGTCTGATAGCCATTCGCTTCAAGCACCGAAGTCAAGGTCAGATGCAGCGGAAGCTGATCGAGCAAAGTGAAGCCGATTTCGCCATACGGAAGGCTTCCGAGAACCGACGGCACCACTGCGAACGAGCGTTCTCCGAGCGTGAAGCAATGATTCCAATAAAGGCTCTTCTCCATTATTTTCCGAAGGTTAGGCATCAGATTCGCACCGTGATAATCATGCACGAAATCGTCGTTGAGGCCTTCGACGAAAAGAATCACGATGTTTGGTTTACTTTCAAACTCATTGAAATAGAAGCCGAGACTGTCGGCGGTTTCGTATTTGTGAAGCAACGGGAACTCGTTTGAAACGAATTTTTTCTCCTGAAACATCTGATGATATTCTTCGATTTCGGCGTCTGAAATTTCATGACAATAGACTTTTTCCTCCGTCTTGTACTCAACCGCCGCCTTGTAAAACGCCAATGATTTGTTGACGGTGAAGTCGTTGTAGTATCTTGATGCGAAAACAATCAGGATGACGGCTACCGGCAGCGACGCGAGCGTCACAATCTTGGCTTTGGCTTTATTTTTCGCATTGATTTTTTTTATTACAAAAAAAGATGTCAACGATAAGATTATCAATCCTGCCATAAGCAAGACGACTTTTGTCACTGACACGTTGGCGGTCGTCACGGTGAGCATTATTTCGTCAAGGGAATAGCCAAAAAGCAGCGATCCGAGCGGTTTGTGCTGATTGAAAAAATATTGCAGGACGAGCAGATGCACGATTTCAAGAAGCACAAAGACCGTAAGACAAACAGTATCGGCCATTTTGCACGAGCATTTGGAAAGTGCGAGATAAATCGGGAAAAGCACTGTCAGTACGAGATTTGCACACACAAAATCGATGCCAAAGCCGGCGAGTTCCGACAGCAGCATACCGTTTTCGTTTCCGAAATTGATGAGCATTGCGCCGCATTCGACGATTCGCATCATGAGGATCATCACCCACGATGTCATTATCAGGTTGAGGTAGTTTTCAAATATGCTGTTTTCTTTCATGACGTACAAAAAAGGTCACGTAATGTGACCTTAAAAATTCAAAAATCAAAGTAAAATGAAAAGATTGTCAAAATTTTTCAACAATTTTATTCTGCCATTCAACGAACTGTTCTTTTGTAGGTTGAAGTTTTGCTTTTTTGAAGTCCAAGTCACCTTCGCACTGCATCGGCACGAGGTGTATGTGTGCGTGAGGCACTTCGAGGCCGAGCACAGCCATTCCGACCTTAAGGCACGGGAATGCTTTCTTTATTGCGACAGCCACATCTTTAGCGAAGACTATCATCTCGGCGAGGTCTTCGTCCTCTATATCAAAGATATAATCTGTTTCCTTTTTCGGAATGACGAGTGTATGTCCGGGAGCGAGCGGGTTGATGTCGAAGAATGCGTAGAACTTGTCGTTTTCGGCAATCTTATAGCTTGGAATTTCGCCCGCGACTATTCTTGAAAATATCGAAGCCATGTTATTCTCTTGTTATTTCGACGATTTCAAATGTCATTTTCCCTGCCGGGACCTGTATATCGACCTGTTCGCCGACGGCTTTTCCGAGGAGGCCTTTGGCTATCGGGGATGTGATGGATATCTTTCCAGCCTTGAGGTTCGCTTCTTTTTCAGGCACGATTGTATAGGTCATCACAGCCTTTGTCTTGAGATTCTTAATCTTCACTGTCGAGAGGATGAGCACTTTTGAGGTGTCCATTTTCGACTCATCGATGACGCGTGCGTTGGCGATTGTCAGTTGGAGGTTGACTATTTTCATTTCGAGAAGCTGTTGTGCTTCCTTTGCTGCGTCGTATTCGGCGTTTTCTGACAGGTCGCCTTTGTCACGTGCTTCAGCTATCGCCGCGGCAATTTTCGGGCGTTCGTTCACGCAGAGGTTCTCAAGTTCATCCTTAAGTTTCTGCAATCCTGCTTGGGTAAAGTATTCTATATCTGCCATATTAGTATTTATTGTTTATGTAAAAAAGAGACCCTTAAATGAATAAGGGCCCTTTTTTACCTGAAATTGTATGCAAAGATACAACTATTTTTTCAAATGCAAGACTTTTTTTTAGAATAAAATTCTTGCACCGATTGAGTGTGTTCCATTCCAGTGAGCAGTGTTGCGGTATGCGTAGTCGATGCAGACCTTGAGACCCTTATCGTTGAGGGGGGCTTGGACTGAGGCACCGAGTGACAGACCTTTATGGACGTTTGTGCAATCTGCATCTTCAATGTCTTTGAAAATACCTTTCTCGAATGTGTAACCGCAACGGAGGACAAGGATGTCTCTGAATGAGCCTTCGATACCTGCGATGAACTGGTCTTTTGAGAAAGCGTTAGAATTGAAGTTGAATGCGAGTGACAAGCGGCTGTTGTTCTTGAAGTTGAAGTCGTACGCAGCAGCGATGCACAACTGTGTCGGAAGCTCGAATTCATCGGCGCGGTTGACGACTGTCAGTGAAGATGTCATGCCTTCGAAGATGGCCGACATGTCGAGACCGTCACCTGAGAATTTCATTGTAGGTCCGATGTTCTTCAAGGTGATACCGAAGTGTACGTTATCGGTGATACCTGTCACATACTGGATGCCTGCATCGATTGCGACGCCAGAGCCTTTCAAATCAGCGATTGACTCACTGATAATCTTGACCAAGATACCGCCGTGGATGCTGTTTGAGAATGACTTCGCGACAGCGACATTGATGTTCATCAAACTTGGTTTGTATGTACCAATACCGCCATCAGGGTTCTCCACTGTCGTCTTGTCAATTTCGCCGAAGTTCATTGACATCACGTTGAGACCCAACACCATTGACTCCGAGATTCTGACCAGGGCACCAAATGAATAGATGTTGGTCTCTGAACCTGAAAGCCAGTTAGTGTATGAGAAATCGATGTCCATTGTGTTGACAAATGAGATACCTGCGATATTGCCCCACATGGCGTCAACGCCTTTGACAGATGCCATACCGGCATTTGCCCAGCCTGCTGAAGCGGCCCACGGGTTAATCAACAGTTCATTTGCACCTGCTTGACCTGCTCTATCCTTATTACCTGCGAATGCTTCTGTGCTCGTGAATCCAATAATGATTGTCAAGCTTAATATTACGATAGTTCTAAATAACTTTTTCATGATCGTGTACTTTTAATTTGTTCGCAAAATAATATTAGAATGTATTTAAGTCAATCTGACGCATTGCGCAGTAGAATTTAACAGTTTTTTCACCGCCTGTCGTGTTGTCCTTGACATGGATGATGTAGATACCGCTGGCTATTGGGGTGTTGGCGTGGTTGGTCAAATCCCAATCGATGGATGTCGTTGTGGCGTCATCTTTCTTGAACTGGCGGATCTTCGTTCCATTCACGGTGTAGATTGTGACAACGCACTTGTCAGGGACGTTGGTGATCTTCACTTTGTGAACGAGGGCGTTTCCTTCATAGCTTGAGTAAGCGTAGTAAGGATTAGGGACAACCCTGATAAGGTCAAGGTCGCTTGCTGCCTTTTGAGCGACATTCTTTGTAGGTTCGCAGCCCTTTGTCGAGAACTCGTAGTATGGGAGCAAACCGTTGTGCTCAACAACGTCATACACATAATCAGTGATGGTGTCGAGCACTCTTGTGCCGTAGCCTGGCTGATATGGAGTATTGATACGGACGGAAATCTTGACAGGGTTGTTTTCAGGCAACCATTCCTTGCCTTCGATTGCCATTGGCATTCCGACCCAAGCCGGGAAGGCCCAGAATGAGATTCTGAGTGGTTCCTTATCCTTCAGGTCTAACCAAGCCAATGTCTCATACAATTTGCGTCCTGCATCGTATGCCGGGCAGCCGAAATCATAGTTCGCAGATGAGTTACCCAGATTCTTTTCGCTGATCATCGGGAAGATATAGACGAAGTGCTTTGCTCCGAAGATTGCTGTTCCGTCAATCTGGTCGAAGATGACCGGGTCAGCTATCTGGAGTGATGCGTCATTCTGTGCGACGATTTCCTTCACCGCTGGCGGGTTGAACATCATGTCGCGTCCGTTGAGTTCCGGATAGAATGAGTCTTCACCGTAAACCATGTTAAGACGTGCGCCTGTCTCAATGTCGATTGCGTATCCCGGGAACCAACCCATACCGCGTGCGCTGATGTAGTTAGGATCGTTCGGGTCTTCGCTGGCTTCCATGTCCTTTGACTCGGCGTAATTGCCGTCCTTGTCAACTGATGCATGGTCACGCAATGAGAATCTCTTCACGTTGCCTTCAGAAAGGTTCTTGTCCATACACATCTCAATGACCGGGCAGCGTGTCCACTTCGACTTGTCTGCTGTCAAGACGATGTCAATCGAGCCAATCTTATGGAAGATTGTATCCTGACGGACAGCCGGTTTCGGATAGACCGGGCCTGGGTTGTATGTTCCGGCGTTACCGCTAAGGTTGCAGAGTATGTAAGGAGCCCATGAGCCTTCGGCGATATTTTCGAAATCTTCTGTCGGGTCGTATGGTTTTGAACCCTTTTCGTATGCGCCTGACTTCATGTTGTAGTCGTTGTTCGCAGGGTCACCGTTCTCACCAGTATCCTTGTAGGTACCAGAACGGATCCAGTTCAAAGCGTTGTTAGCCAAGACATCACTGTCTCTGATACCGCTGAGCCAACGATTTGAGCTGTCTGCGTATGTGACTGACGAAGTTATCACACCATTTTGAGGTGAAAGCGTTGCATAAGACGGAACCTGGTCAGATGCCGTACCTGTCGTACCGACTTTGATAGGACCGAAATCCCATGACTGGAGGATGTCAACAGAGATACCTCTTTCGAGGAACAGCTGTTCGTTGTTTTCTTCAGTTGTCTTGATAGCCAAAAATTCCTCACCAGTCTCTTTATCAGTCAAAACCCATTTGAAAGCAAGTTTCTGTGCCGAGTCGCCGGCGACACCCTGGTCACCTGTGACGTTGTAAATGGTAACTGGCTCGAAATCGAAAAATTCGAGAGCATAATCAGCCGGCTTGACATTCAACGGGTCAACAATCTTCACATTGACAGGGCCATAGCCTTTCTTGTAAGTCGGATGATAAATGACCGGGTATGATTCCATGCCATAGATGTTTCTCTCCGGACCGTTTGAATAGTTGGCAGGAGCTTTGGCGAGCAATTCTTCAATCTGCTTGTCGGAGATTTCTGTCTGGAGGCCACCGTTACCACGGCCGACCCAGCGTGTGATTTCCGGCTGGTCATTGTAGTTTGATGTGACTTCTGTACCATTGACAATCTTGTGAGGAACTGCTGAATACAACTTGATGTTCTTACGACCTGCGAGGTAAGGAGCCTTCTGACCATGGAGGCCATTGAGCACGTTAGGGTCGTCTGAATATTCCATGTAACTGTTGTAAGCGTAGGCAATTGCCATGAAGTAATATGTCTTGTGGTTGACAAGAGTCGGGTCGTTGTTTGAGGTGAACTCATCCTGTGTGACGATGAATGAATGATGAATACCATTGTCACCGCCCTGAACCATCATCGTAGGAACGTTGTGTTTGAGATCATCGTTGTAGATGAAGTTGATAATTGTACCTACATTGTTCTTGACGTCGCACTGATAGACGAGACGAGCCTTTGTTTCATCACTAAGTTCGTCAACGCTCACGCGTTCATTGGCGAGCTGATAGACCTGGTAGCCTTCGAAGCGATAGTACGGGTCTTTCTGCTTTGTTGAATCAATCGGGTGTGGTCCCTGAATGTTAGGATCCTTTTCAACATAGCCCTCGTTGTAGTTGTTAGATGTCTCTGAATTTGACAAGTAAATGACGAGTTTTCTGTCGAGTTCACGGATTGTGAGGTCCGGGGCGTTAGGTCCGTCAAGGACTTTGAAGCAGTTGTCGAACATTGACTGGCACTTATCGTCAACTTTACGGAGCAATTCGACTGATGCCCAGGCCTTTCCTGTGTTTGCGCGGGCCCACGGCACACCGAATGTGATGTAGTTGACAGCACCTGCCTTCAAAGTGAAAGGACCGGCTGACTGCATGAAACGACGGTCTTCGACAGGGTTCGGGTTACCGTTGTCACCAGTCTCCTCACTCCAGTAGAAACCATTCTGGTTAAATCCGCCATTGGGGACGATACCGCCTGTACCCCAGTTGCAAGGGTCGGAGTCGAACGGGAACATGAAGTCACAGGCAGGACCGACTGTACCGGCAGCGCCGGGAACCGCTGTTCCGCCGTATTCCATCTCGGCGCCGTTCTTCCAGATACCCTGAAGGAGGAGGTAGTATTCTGCTGCTTCCTCAGGGTCACCGTTGATTGGGTTGTTCGGGACGTTGTTGTGGTAAACGAAACGGCGCATACCGAAACGTTCGTCATCGACGATGCCGTTGCCGAAGTTCACACCGTTGATGCTTTCGTCGCAGATCTGCACGCTGTCGAGGACACCGCCGACTTCCGTGTATGTGTATTTAGGGTTATCCAATCCGTCCGGATCGAGATAAGGTCCCTGGAAGAAGTCAACACCGACCGCAGGAGGGTTCGCACCGTATGCTTCGGTCTCACCGTTGCCGTCAATAGGGGCGCCGTTGTAACCATAGCCGAGACCACGTGACACGTCGCAACCGACATAGTCGTCCTTTGCGTAGCCGAGGTCAACGTCGGTCCAAGGTGAGAAGTATGTATTCGTCAAGGTGTAGGTTGAACGGTTGATAATCTCGTAGCTGTAGAACGTCATGTTGTTGATTTCGTCATTGGTTGCGAAAGCGAAGGCTTGCGCCCTGATTTCCATACCGATGGCGGCACCGCCGGTCTCAGTGTGAGAGTTACCTTTATCGTTGAACACCCACCAGATTGTCTGGTCGCCCTTGATGACCTGGTCGGCAAGGATAGAACCTTTCACTGTGCCTTTCCACTCCTCTTCCATTGTAGGAATCTGCGTGTGGCACAATTCGTTATCGATGTCGTAGTAAGGATAATCGCCGGCGCTTGGGTTGTATTCGCCGTCTTCATCGTAATCGTAGAAAGGAGCGAGATAGTGGCTTGCGCCGGCCGGGCCGTGAGCTGGCCAGTTCGCAATGCTTGAAGGGATTGTGTAACCATCTTTGAACTTTCCTGTCTCGATGTCAAAGTTGGCGAGGAAATCATCCACTTCAGCACGTGTGATAATGTACATCTTATCGTACATCATACATGTCTGAGCGTCGATAGATGCTGTTCCGTCAACTGTCAACGGACCTGTCCAGAAGTCGTTACCTTTCTGACGGAAACGAATTGCGGAGCATTTCAACTGGTTGTTGACGTCCATACCGGCAATCCACAGTGAGCCGGCATACAATGATGTTGCAGAACCGTTTGCCGGGATGTAGTATTTAGCTCCGGATCCACCTGGGAGATCCCACCACATATCACCACCAGCATTGACACGGACTCTTGCATTGTTGATGTTCAGCCACGCAAATGTTGAGGAAGGTGTACATCCCGCAGTGACTTGTTTCAGATTCCGAGTCTGTGGTCCTTCATAATGGTACTTCTCGGCTCTTGCTTCAGTTACACTTGCAATAAGAAATGCAACAGTTAATAAACGAAATAAAGTCTTCATATTACCAGTAATTTTTTTCTGTTTAGAAGTTAAAGATAACACCAATTCTGAACTGACGTGGTGATGAGTAATTGTAGAAGTTGTTCACATACAAGCTGTACAATTCGCAATATGCGTCAGCGTCTGTCTGTGTGTTGATTTCACGCTGCCATTCAGGTGCTGAGAGGTAGCCGTCATCATCAGGGTTGCCTGTTGACGCATAGACTCCCTTGACATTCTTTGAATTGAACACGTTGAGAACCTGCAGATAGACATTGAGGTAAGCCTCACGTCCGTCCTTTTCCTTGTTTGCCTTGAAGTAGATGTCCTTGTCAAGACGGAGGTCGAAACGGAATGCCCATGGGAGGCGAGATCCGCAGTATGAACCCTTAAGGATGTTTGACGTGTTGCCAGCGATAGGTGAGTTGATATTCGATGATGCCGTGTAAGGAGTACCTGAACCGCCCTGCAATGTGATTGCGAGACCTGTGTTGGCAAGCCACTGGATAGGCTTCTTGTCTGACTTCTCACGCTTTGACACCGGGCCGTTGTAGTCCTTGCCATCCGCGAAACGGTAGTCCAAAGTGACATTGAACTGGTGGCGGCGGTCCCAAGGCATCGGGAATGTTGAACGCAAGTTAGGAACACCTGCCGCGATCAATGCGCTCATCGTTGTCGTTGACGCACCGGTAGCGTTGGTGAACTGCAATGTGTATGATGCACGCAAACGGACGTTCTTGGTTCTACGCAAGTCGTATGACGCTGTGAGACCCTTGACTGTACCGAAGTCCAAGTTGCTGTATGATGTGTAATCCTTTGGATATGCACCTGTGTAACGATACAACTGAATCATGTCACGAAGCTCACGGTAGTAAGCGGTGATTGTCATTGATGACGTGTTGGTCAGCTTCTGCGTGAAACCGAGTTCATAGTCGATTGTCTGTGATGGCTTCAATGCAGGGTTGTTGATTTCGCCGCTGATCTGTGAGAAATAATAATATGAGTAGATGTTCGTGTAGATGTTCGACGGACGCTGTGTCAACACATCATAGTGTGCGAAGAACAATGCCTCGTCAGAAATCGGGAACGAGAAGGAGATACGCGGCATGACGCACCATTTCGGATCGTAGTCCGCGAATGAGTTCTGGTCAACATGCTGCTGTGTTTCATCCTTAACCCATGCTGTGACACCGGCACCTGCGTCCAACGTGGTAGGGTCGCTGATTTCAGCACCTTCGGCGTTGTACCATGTGTTGCCGCTGCGGAAGCCCTGGATGCTTGTGATGTCGTCAATCTTGTTGACATACATCGCGAAGTCGTTGCCGATGTTTGAAGGACGGTTGACAAGCGTGCCGTTCGGAAGTTCAATCTTGCTGTTGTCAGTTGAACTAAGCTGGTCACCGACTGTGTAGTAGTCATAGAGGATATACGGATCCTTCAAGATCTTCTGGTTGGCGTCGAAGCGGTCAACACGGACACCGATGTTGAAGATGAGGTCTTTGAAATCGAACTTATCCTGAATGTAACCTGCGATGTAGATAGGTCTGTATGAACCGACCGGACGTGTGTAGTACGTACCTGTCTCATCCATTTCCGTGAAGAAGTCGTTGAAACTCGGCTGGCTCTTGAGCTTGTTACCTTTATAGTCATAGCCGTAGTACGAAACGTATGAGTTACCATCCTGTGTCAACTCATCAGGGGTGAACATGCTGATGTCATAGCCATCCTGAAGGATCGCCTTGTGCATGACACCATACTCGTCGTAATATTCAATACTGTTGTCGTTGAAATCGTATGAGTCTGTGTTGATCCAGTCTGTTCCGTCGACATTAAGACCCAATGCCTTACGGAGGTTGGCGTCAAACACATACTGGTCGCTTTCATTGTATTTTCTCTTGTAGATGATTGTATCGACAAAGCCGTCGTAAGAAACGATCTCAGGGTTGCTCATGTCCAACTGGTCGATATGGAAGTTGGCGAGGTTTCTCATCATGTACCAGAGGCTGCTTCCTGCCACGCCGTATGACCTGCTGTTACGCTGCTCATACTGGAAACCGATCTTGAGCTCGTGGTTTCCGATTGTCATGGCTGTTGCAAGGCTTATGTTGAACAGGTCGCTTTCGCTGTATGCGTAGTTGGCTTGGACTGTACCCGGGGCTGCGTAGAGGCCATAGAATGCACTTGGTGACTGTGAGTTGAGAAGACCCATGTTCAACTGAAGGTTGTTAAGGTTGTCGTAGTGCATGTACGGGTCTGTGTAAAGGTCATAGATCTGTGAGGTATATCTCGCGAGCAACGGGTTGTATGTGCCAGGCTGGAATGTCACCAAAGTGTCGTTGTCCCAGCTGTTCAGGACCCAAACGTTGTCGTATGTGTGATGACCGATTGAGTCGCCGGCTTCGTTGCGGATTGTCACGTCTGCCGAACCGAGTTCGTAGGTAGGAGTCTTGTAGATGGAATATTTACCGAGGTATCCATATTTCCAGATGTCCTTCTGATGGTCGGGATCGTAATTCATGGAGTTGTAACGTGAATAGTCAACCTGCAAGCTGTAGTAGAAGTTCTTGAACACTGATGTGCTTTCAGGATCGGTTGGGAATCTCTGTGAGAAACGTCCGTAAACACGCCATGTCTGGTCTTCGTAGATGTAGTTCTTGTCATAGTTGAAATACTCGTGAGCGCGTGAGAATCCGTGACCTCTTGACTTGTTGTAGTTACCACCGATGATGAGGTTGATGGTTTCGGTCGTGCGGATGTTGAGGTTGCCTGTGACTGTGGCGTCCCAGTTTGAGGTGTTCATGGAATTCTTGATGTATTCCATTGAACCCATTCTTGTGAACTCACCGTTAGGATAGACACCGTTGTTCGCGCCAGCTATGCGGAGAGGGGTGTTCTTGATTGAATTCAACCAGTCGTCTGTAGCCTTGTAGTGGCCGATAGCCGAGATTGCACCGTCTTTGTCGTAGTTGAACTCACCTGCGAGGAAGAAACCGACGATTGTCTCCTTGGTCTTTCTGTTCTTGATGAGTGGTCCCTGCAAGTTGAGGCCGGCTCTGCTGTGGCCGTACTTGTCGAGTGACTGCTCCAACTCGACTCCGAAGCCGAACTGCCTTGAAGGGCCTTTCGTCGTCATGTTGATGATACCGCCTGTGGCGTCACCGTACATGGCCGGAGTACCTGAAAGCATGACCTCGACCTGGTCGATAGCTGATTGTGGAACTGATGATGAACCGATGACACGGACACCGTCAACGTAATAAACAGTACCTTCGGAACGGGCGCCACGCATGTTGCCGACCTCACCGTCCTGCGAGAAAACACCACCGACCGTGGCCGCGACAGCTGATGCTGAACGGCTCGGCATCTTGGCGATTTCCTCGGCGGTGATAGTCGCACCCGAAGAAGTCTGGTCCTTTGAAATCAAAGGCACCTTGTAATCGACAATCTCAACGGCATCCAGCACTTCTGACTGCATGCTCAATGAAATTGGCTGGAATGTGATTTTGTTAGGCGAAATGACAACACCCTTCATAATGAATGTGTTGTAGCCAACAAAAGTCGCTTTCAGGTCGTACGTTCCCGGAGGGATAGGGTTGATGTCATAGTTGCCATCGAAATCGGATGAAGCACCTCCAACCTGCACGCCGCCGCTCTCAAGAACAACGTTTGCAAACGGAATTGTTTCGCCGGTCGTTTTGTCAGTAATGACACCCTTTAGTCGACCTTGTTGTGCAAATGCCAACGACCACGACGTCAGCATAATGCAGAGGGTAAATAGTAATTTTCTTAACATACCTTGAAATTTTATGTTATTCTACCTAATAAGTGCATTATAAACAGGGTTCAAAATTACAACAAATTTTTAAACCCTACAAACAAAATAAATAATTACTCCTAAAATATTTTTCAACAATACACATTAATACATTATAACTCTCTCAAAATAAGACATTTAAAAAAAATATTTTTTTTGTCTTTTTGCGCTTGAAACGATAATTTTAGGGTTTTAGGAACTTTTTTCGCACCTTCAAACCACATTTTTCGGTCATACACCTATTATTAATAGGGGAGTATTTCTCACAAATTGCGAATTAATTCGATGATTTTTTCTTTTTTTCTCCTCGAAACAGGTATCTTCGAACCGTCAGACAACACCAATTCCATGCTGTCGCGGACGAAATTCATGATGCAGCTGTCGTTGACCAAATGCGACTTGTGAGTCCTTGTAAATCCAAAGGGTTCCAGCATTTCCTCCACATCTTTCAACGTCTTGCTTATCATCACGCTGCCGCCGTCTTTGAAATGAAAAACCGTATAATAATTGTCCGAAACGCAATGCACGATGTCATCGACATTCACCACATTCATCTCATCGGAGGTTGAAAGCACGATCTTCCTGCTCTGCTGGTTGCCTGACACGTCGAGATTCTTCACAAACTCGTTGTACTTCCGCTCCGCGACTCTCCTCTCCATCTCAGCCTTCACCTTCTTGATCGCATTTAGATAGTCATTGATATCCAACGGTTTGAGAAGATAATCAACAACCGAGAGATGGAATGCATCAATGGCGTAATGCTCATAGGCGGAGATGATTATCACACAGAAATCGTCACTTTTGAACGCCCTAATGACATCCAGACCCGTCCCGTCGGGCATCTCAATGTCAAGAAACACCAAATCAGGACGGTAATTCCTTATCGCCGTTATCCCCGACTTCGCGTCAGCGCACTCGGCGCAGACCGTCACATCCGGCGTGAACCTTGTAATCACCGTGCGCAACACGTCGCGCGACAGCTTCTCGTCTTCAATTATTATGCTTCTAATCATCGCAACACATTATTATTTCAACCTTGGTGCCGCAGGCGTTTCCGTCAGCATCATATAAATCATTGATTTTCACGCTGTATTCGCCTTTCGACACTTCGTTTAGTATTTCCAGTCTCTGTCTTGTTATGCTCGTGGCATGTGATTTCTCGGTCTTGCCCAACTCTTTCCTTATCTGCGCCGCCTTCACCCGCCCGATGCCGTTGTCCTCGATGACAAACAATATGCTGCCCGCGCTCACCTTCCTGACTTCAATTTTCAGCATTCCGTCAGCGGCCTTGTATGCAAGCCCGTGAATCACAGCGTTCTCCGCAAAAGGCTGCAGCAGCATCGACGCGATCTCAACCTTGTTTAACTGTATGTTATCGTCAACAATCACCTTATAGTCAAACCTTTCGTTGAGCCTGAGCTTCTCCAAGTCGAGATACAGGCGTATCGACTCCAGCTCCTCCGAAAGCAGGATCTTCTCGCGGCTCGCGTTGTTCAGCACCTTGCGCATGAGTTTGGCGAAGCTGGAAAGATACATCGACGCCTTTATGGTGTCGTTTGTCAGGATGAAACTCTGGATGCTGTTCAACGTGTTGTAGAGGAAATGCGGGTTCATCTGCAGCTGCAACGCCTGGCCTTTAAGCTGGAACATCTTCCGCTCAAGCTCGTTGATTTCCCTCGCATGTGCTATCTTGCGGCGTTCCTTCCTGATTTTGCCATAGATCAAAAGGAAAACGAGAAGGAGAACGGCCAGCGCCGCCACGACCTTGAAATATATCGTGCCGTACCATTTCGGCTTCACTACAATCGTCAGATGGAACGGGACGCTGTTCTGGATATTCGCCTCGTTCGACGCTATTAATATAAAGGTGTATGTCCCTGCGGGCAGGTTCCTGTATTCGGCGCCATGGACGGTGGAGCCGGTGTCGGTCCACTGCTTGTCATAGCCGTCAAGCTTGTATCTGTATTTTATTTTATTGATTTTGAACAAGTTATAGGCAGAGAAGTTAATTATGAAAGAATTTTCCTCAAACTTCAGGCGCAGGGTGTCGTTGTTGCGGATGTTCATCATGTCGTTCCCCAAAGATGTGTGGACGTTGTAAACCATCAATTTCGGTTCGGTCTTCTCCTGGCTGATGTTCAGCGGGTTGAACATTGTGAAGCCATTGAATCCGCCGAAATACATCATGCCGTAGTTTCCGCGCATCGCGCCGTTCATGGTGAAGTCGTTGCCCTGCAGTCCGTCGCTGACATTGTAAATGGAGATGGCCCGTGTCGCCTTGTTGTAAGTCCAGATTCCGACATTCGACGCGACCCATGCGTTGTCTTCATTGTCAAAAACCACCGAATACGCGATGGGGCTGACACCGTCCTTCGCGTTCTTGAACACCCCGAAAGTCCTTGTGCCGGCATCAAAGGTCACGACACCGTTGTGATACGAGCCGATGTAAAGTTTGCCGTCGTTCCCCTTCGTGATGTTGTAGAGGACGTTGTTGTCGTCAACTTCAAAAACCTCACGACTTCCATCCAGGATAGAATATCGCAAAAGGCCTTTGTCAACGGTGATATACATGAAATCGCCGTCACAAAGAAGCCCGCGCGAATATCCGTTGAACATTCTTTCAGACATCTTCTCCTTGATGTTGATCTTCGAGACGCCGCTGCTCGTCGCGAGCCATATTCCGCCGTGATTGTCATTGCATATATCATTGATAATCTGGCGGGAGAAGTCAGGGAGCCACTCCAGAAAGACCCTGTTCCAGGTGTCGAAGCAGAAGACACCTCGGTAGCGTGTCCCGACCCAGAGATACCTGTCCCTGTCATAAAACACCTTGCCCACCCTGGCCGACGCCATCCTGCTGTCATCAAGATTATAGTAATCCTCGAAGCTGTTGTACGAGTTCTTCGTCCTGTTGAAGACGAAAACGCCGTCGTCGGTGCCCATGAACAGCTCGTTTTCACCCGCCTGCGCGATGCTTCTGACCGGAAGGTTGTGAGTGCTTCCGTTATAAAGGCTGAAGGAGGTGAAACTCGAATTATTCTTCACCATGCTGTTGATCCCCAATGCGGTGGCAATCCAGTAACGCTCGGAGTCGTCCTTGAAAAGCTTTGTGACATAGTCATCGGAAAGGCTGAGGTTCGCAGAGCCGTAACGGGTTATGTTGATTGTCGAGCCGTCATTGACATTGAACCTGAAGACACCGTTGCCGTTGGTGCCGACAAGGATCTCATCCTCATCGAAGTCGATGACGTTGGTGATGTCAGGAGTTATCATGCCTCTTCCTGTAATCTCAAAACCGATCAGGCAAAGGCTATCCGTCTCATCTTCAGCCTTGTACAAACCGTTTTCCGTCCCAAAGAAGACGTGGTTCCTGTCGAAGACGCAGATATCGCTGACCTTCACATCGTTGAATTTCCTGATGTCGCCGTCACTTTTGACAAACACGCCGTCAGCAGTCGCAATCCACCACTGATTTCTATATTCATCGAACACTATATCATTGACACACAACGGATTATCGTAAATCATAGAGACTTTCTTATCTTTCCTGTTGAGTTCAAAAAGCCCGCTGTCGGTGCCAATCATCACAAAATTGGAAATGGTGTTCTGCATGGTGTTTATCTTGCTGCCGGCAAACATGTCCGACACCTTGCAGTCCTCGATGTTCACTATTGTAAGCCCGCTTTCGGTGCCGACAAAAAGGCTGTCGCCGACACACAGCAGACTCGTAATCATCGCATTGATCGACTCATCGCATTCGTAGCTCGTGAAATTGTAGTTGTCGAAATAAAACAGTCCGTTGACAGTGCCGAGCCATATCAGGCCGCGGTCGTCCTGAGCCATCGCGGTGACGGTGTAAGAGCTCATGGATGAAGGAGTTACGGTTCGATGATAAGAGTTCCGGAAAACCACAAAGCCATCGCTGTCCTGCCCGGAAACAGTGTTTCCCACACCAAAGGCAAGGCAAAAAAACGCGACGGCACACGAAAATATGAAGTTCAGACGTTTATCCATTGTTTTAAAAAAAAATCGGACAAATTTACACATTTTTCAATTACTTATCATACATAAACCGATTTTGTGTATTTTTGTTCAAAAATTTTAAAAAAAATGAAAAAAATATTGAGGGTATTAGGTGTTGCGTTCATCATGTCGGGTCTGTTTGCTTCCTGCAACAGCAGGCCGGAGAACCCGAACGAGCCTGATGTTGACATCAATTTCATAATTAATCCGAACTCGCTTGAGTATTTCGACCTGAACATCGTGAGCGGTTGGATGTATGTCACGTCACGTTATCCGAGCCGAGGAATCATCATCTACAGATATTCGCAAGATGAGTTCAGAGCTTACGAGCGGATGCCGCCTAACGACCCGAACGCCTGCGGCGAGGAGAACAGACTTTATGTGGAGTCGCCGTTCGTCATCGACAGCTGCCTCGGCTACAAATATTCCATCCTCGACGGCGGCCTGATTGAAGGCGGTCCCGGCTACAGTCTCATTCAGTACTACACACAGTACGACGGCACGATGTTGAGAGTTTATAATTAGGGCAGCGGTTTATTCTTCTTGTTTTTCTTTGGCCGCTGTCGAGAGCAGTCCGCATGCGGCGTTGATGTCTTGTCCGCGTGAGGCGCGTATTGTCGCGATGATGCCTTTGTCGTTGAGGCGGTCGCGGAAACGTGTCATGTCGTCCATCGTCGGGCTTTGCATGTCAACGCCGGGGACGGCGTGGAATCTTATCAGGTTCACGCGGCAGCGCAGCGGACCGAGCTGTTTAGCGAGTTCGTTGACGTGCCTCTGGCTGTCGTTAAACCCTTTGAACACAATGTATTCGAACGACACGCGGCGTTGCCCGCTCCAGTCGTGCTGCCGTATGGCGTGTATCACTTCGCTTATCGGGAACTTGTTCTCAATCGGCATGATCTTCGCGCGCTCGTCGTGGAACGGACTGTGCAGACTGACCGCGAGGTTGCATCTCGACTCCTGCATGAAACGTTTCATGTTCGGTATCAGACCTGATGTAGAGACAGTGATGCGCGTCGGACTCATCGCCAAACCCCATTCCGATGTCATGATGTCAAGCACCCGCATGATGTTGTCGTAGTTGTCCATCGGCTCGCCCATGCCCATGAAGACGAAGTTCGACAGGTTCTCGAATTCCGGGAGGTTGAGTATCTGGTTTATGATGTCGCCGGCTGAAAGGTTCCCTTGGAAACCCTGTTTTCCTGTCTGGCAGAACTGGCAGTTCATCTTGCATCCGACCTGGCACGACACGCACAACGTGGCGCGTTCCTTTTCGGGGATGTAAGCCGCCTCGATGAAACCGTCCTCCGCCGGGAAAAGGTATTTCTTCGTGCCGTCTCTCGATTCCTGGACAGTGACGAAGTCGCGGTAGCCGGTCGTGTAGTTCTCGGATAAAAGCTGACGCGTCGCCTTCGAGAGATTCGTCATGTCGTCAAAAGTCTTAACCCGCTTCAGATAAAGCCATTCAACGAGCTGTTTCGCCGTGAATTTCGGCAGGTTGTGTTGAGCCACGAGCTCCTGAAGCTCCGCAAATGACATTCCAAGTAATGATTTCATATCGTATTTTCTATTTGTTTCTGTATAAATCAAACTGTTCTTAAAATATGTTTCTTAAACTTTCTGATAATCCATTTTTTAAACCTTACAGCTGGTATAAAGAAAGTCGTGATTTTCCAACTGAATGTATTACAATATATTACAGTTCCATTTTTCTTTCTGAAAGAAGACAGAACCGCAACAATGTCTTTTCTATTGAATTTTTCAAAAGTATATAGGTTGTCGCCCCGTGCCACAATAGTCTCGCCTTCGGTGTGATGGAAGCGGTGCAGGATGTGCTTGCCGTTGTAACGGAAAAGCAGCACGGCGTTTTTGTTCAAGACGTTTGTGTTTCTGGCAGGTGAAAGCGTGATGAGACATCCGTCTTCAAGTGTCGGGGCCATGCTTGTGCCTCGCAGCGGAATGGTGATGTTCTCGCCTCGTGCCACGCATTCTTCCACTTCCTCGAATACGATTTCGTTTGGTACCTTTATCATTTCCCGAAGATTGTTTTTCTCGACAGTTCGGCGGCTTCCACATCAGGCAGGCAGTCGAGTTTGTAAACCGGCACCTGCATCAGGATCTCCGACACGCTGTCGAGCATCTTTCCGTTCAGCTCATCGACTTTCGCGAACGCCGGCGGGAACGACGGAAACAATGCCGTTATCGACTCAAGCGGGTTGAGGCGTCTCATCTTGTTTTCCGGCGCCTGCGCCAGACGCACCACGGCCTTCAGCGGATACGACTGCGTCTTGTAGCACGGTGTCTTGCCGCTCCACGGCGAGCCAAAAACCACCGCGATTCCGCTTTCGGTGGAGACGACCGGGCTGTCGTCGTTCAGAAGCGACGCACCCTCGAAGTTGTTGTACCACAGTCTCGTATGCGTACTCTTTCCGGTCCCCGACTCGCCGAGGAACATGACGGCTTGTCCTTCATACACCAGGCAGGACGTGTGGACTCCGTACGCCCCGACTTCCGACCCGAACAGGTTGAAAGCGAACCACAACGCGAATCTCATAGCGTCAACGTCATCGAGGGAAGAACCGAAAACCTGCCCGTCGCGGTATTCCATGCCGAAACGGATGTTTCTCTCTTCGCATTCCATCTCAAAAACGGGGATGTCGCCCTTGAAACCGAACCTGCTCGTAATGCCGTCTGATTCAATCTCATACACTTTTCTTAACGGCATCAACGAAAGCATTCTCTCGTCGAGGTTGACGATCCAAGGCTCGATGTCGTCGTGCCGGTCGGTGCTGTTTTCGTCGATTTCAAAGACATCGAAGCCGGCAATGTTGCGGACGCACTGCACTGAGCCGCCGCCGTTGACTACCATTACGTGGCCGCCGATGAAATATCTGACAGTGTTTTTAGATGAGCAAGCCATTGTTCTCAAGGTTTTTTACCCAAGCAGCGGCGTCGTTCTTTGCTGTCGCCTCATCGACATCGTATTTTTCGAGGAGGAGGTTTGCCGCATCTTCAATCGTGAAGTCTTTGTTTAACAATGAGTTCCACAGATAAAGAGCGGTCTCGTTGAACGCCACGACACGTGTCATCATGTCCTTGTCGTGAAGCATGGCGATCTGTTCGCCAGCGACATTGCGGATTTTTATCTTTTCGTTTATTCTCATTTTGAAAAAAAGTTTTAAGCCGCAAAAATACAAAATAATATTGGATTTTGACTATTTAAATCAAAGATTCTTTTCCAAGATGATTCTGAACGTCGTGCCTTGGCCGATGGTGCTGTTTTTCACGAAGATTTTCCCTTTGTGATAGTCTTCGACGATACGTTTTGCGAGCGAGAGTCCGAGTCCCCAGCCCCGTTTCTTGGATGTGTAGCCGGGCTTGAAGACTTGCGTGAACATCGAGCGCGGCATCCCCTTGCCGGTGTCGGTGACATCGATGAAGATGTTGTTGTCGTCTTCGGTCATCTCTACGGTGAGGCTGCCGTGGTCGGTCATGGCGTCGATGGCGTTTTTAGTCAGGTTTTCCAAAACCCATCCGAACAGGGCGGCGTTGAGAGGTACGACGATCTCGCGTTCAGGAAGTTGAATCTGGAAGTCGAATTTCGATGAGAACCGTTTTTGCAGATAACGCATGGTCTTGCGTGTGACATCGACCACGTCGCTCGGCTCCAAGGTCGGGATGGAACCTATCTTGGAGAAACGTTCCGTTATCGTCTTCAGCCGCTCGATGTCGCTTTCCATGTCAGACGTCCCGATGAACGGTTTCTCTTCGAGTTTCAGAAGCTCGACCCAGCCCATGAGCGAGCTGAGCGGCGTCCCGATCTGATGCGCCGTCTCCTTCGCCATTCCAGCCCACACCTGGTTTTGCTCCGAACGCCGGGCGTAACTGAAGAGCAGATACGCTATCACAAAGAAGAAAGCGAAGATAAGTATCTGAATAACAGGGAAATAACGCATCTGCTGAAGAAGGTCGGAACCTCTGTAGTAAATATAAACCTTGTTTCCGTTGAGGTAGTTCACCTTGATGGGGAAGTGGTCTTCCTGCATTATTTCGAGCTGTCTGGCGACGTATTCCTTGTCCTGCATCTTCACGCTGTCGAGTTTCCCGTAAGCAAGTACCTTGCTGTCAACGCTGTCAACGATGATGACCGGCGCGCCCACGGCGTTGTCGGTGACATCGGCGACGAAGACCTGGAACATCCCGTCGAGGACGCTTTTCAGCTCGGTGTAGATGAGCGACTCGTTGTAGAAAAGCCACGACGTCTTGCCGTAAAGGTCGATTTTTATAGGCGGATAGACGTTGAACTCCGCGACCATCTCGTCGTCGAAGTATTTCTTGCCCCTGAACTTCTCCGGAAGATTGATGGAGTTGCGTATCCTCCCGTCGTCGTCGGCGATGACGACCGGAATACTGATGTTGCTCCTGATGATTTCAAGGTAAATGGATGTGTTTTCGTCAGGACCCGCCTCAAGGAAACTCTTGTACGCAAGTGCAAGAAGCTCAACGCGTTTCTGCTCCTGGTCGCTAACCTCGGCGAAAAACGTCTCCGTATATTTCATCAGCTCCACGTGACTCTGCACCGCCTCCGCCCACATCTCAATCTGCTTGGTCTCCTGCGCCGCAAACCTTTTTACCAAAATATTTGTGTAATATATTGAAGCACAAACGATTATCAACGCCAAGACAGCCAATGCTATCTTCCATCTTTTCTTATGTGTGTAGAAATTTGCTTTCATATTATTTTGAAAGTCGCAAAATTAGTATTTTTATGCAAACAATGTTCAGTCCAATTGAAAAATGTTGTACTTTTGTACGTTTTTTTGAAACGTGGAAAAACTCGAATTATTACAATTCGGAATTTAAATTATTTAAAACAAAACAGTGAAGCGGTGAGACGTTTCATCAAGAAATAGCATAAAATGGATTACAATTTTGAGGAAATTGAAAAGAAATGGCAGGAGTTTTGGCGTGAGAACAAGACGTATCAAGTTGAGATAGATCACTCAAAACCAAAGTTTTACGTGCTTGACATGTTCCCGTATCCGTCGGGAGCAGGTCTTCATGTCGGGCATCCGCTCGGCTATATCGCGTCGGACATCTACGCGCGTTACAAGCGTCTGAAGGGCTTCAACGTGCTTCATCCGATGGGCTACGACGCATACGGACTCCCGGCGGAGCAGTACGCCATCCAGACCGGCACGCATCCGGCGGTCACGACAGAGAAGAACATCAACCGTTACCGCGAGCAGATGGACAAGATCGGTTTCTGCTACGACTGGAACCGCGAGGTGCGCACCAGCGACCCTCATTATTATAAATGGACGCAGTGGACATTCATCCAGTTCTTCAACTCATATTACTGCAACAAGGCGAAACAGGCGCGTCCGATTGCCGAACTCGTTGAGGCTTTCGGCAGACAGGGCACGGAAGGCCTCGACGCGGCTTGCACTAAACCGTTGTCTTTCACCGCGGAGCAGTGGAACGCGATGAGCGAGAAGGAACAGCAGGAGACGTTGATGAACTACCGTCTCGCTTACCTCGCCGACACTATGGTGAACTGGTGCCCGGAACTCGGCACGGTGCTCGCCAACGATGAGGTTCAGGACGGACTCTCGGTCCGCGGCGGCTTCCCGGTAGAACGTAAGTCGATGAGACAGTGGCTGTTGAGAATCACCGCTTACGCAGAACGCCTCCTCGAAGGCCTCGAGACCGTCGATTGGAACGAGTCGATAAAAGACGTGCAACGTAACTGGATCGGAAAGTCGATGGGCGCATCGGTGTTCTTTAAAGTCGCCGATAAAGATATTGATTTTGAAGTGTTTACAACGCGTGCCGACACGTTGTTCGGCGTGACGTTCATGGTGCTCGCACCTGAACACGAACTGATAAAGTCACTCACCACCAAAGAACAACGTTCTGCCGTCGAGGAATACGTCTCATGGGCGAAGAACCGCTCTGAACGTGAGCGCATGTCGGAAGTGAAGAAGGTGAGCGGAGTGTTCACCGGCTCTTACGCCGTCAACCCGTTCAACGGCAAACACATCCCGATCTGGGTTTCAGACTACGTCTTGATGGGCTACGGCACCGGCGCAATCATGGCGGTCCCGGCTCACGACAGCCGCGACTTTGCCTTTGCAAGACATTTCCAATTGCCTATCATTCAAGTCGTTGCGAAACCAAACGAGGAACCTGCCGACCCTTCGACGTGGACGGAGTCGTTCGACGCTAAAGAAGGTGTCCTCGTCAATTCGGAGTTTCTCAACGGACTCACAGTGAAAGAAGGCATAATGCGCATGATTCAGGAGCTGGAGAGACTCGGCATCGGAAAAGGCAAGACGAACTACCGTCTCCGCGACGCCATCTTCAGCCGTCAGCGTTACTGGGGCGAGCCGTTCCCGATATATTATAAAAAAGGTATGCCTTACCCGATGGATGTCGATAAGCTGCCGCTCGAACTGCCCTCTATCGACAGATACAAACCGACCGATAACGGCGAGCCGCCCTTGGCACGCGCCAAGAACTGGGTCACGGAAGACGGCTGCCCGATAGAGACGAACACAATGCCCGGATTCGCAGGTTCAAGCGGGTATTATCTCCGTTACATGGACCCGCACAACGAGAACGAATATTTCAGCAAGGAAGCCAACGACTATTGGCAACAGGTTGACCTTTACATCGGCGGCGCCGAACACGGTACAGGCCACCTCATCTACAGCCGTTTCTGGAACAAGTTTCTCTATGACATCGGCATCGCATGCAAGGACGAGCCGTTCAAGAAGATGGTCAACCAAGGCATGATTCAGGGAAGAACGAGCTTCGTCTATCGCGCCAATTTGGAGAAGATGGCAGAATGGTTGCTTTGGCAGGAATTGAAAGACAATAAGTTAGGCGTTGAGTTTGTCAGAAATTATAAGATGGGACGTCGTCAGTTCGACTTCTACTGCCCGTCGAAAAACATCATCATCGAGACAAAGAAGATGAGCGGATTGGCAAAAGTCGCCGATTTGTACGAAGACATAGCAAAACAGCTCGGCTGCAAACTGTTCCTGCCTCCGTTGATTGATGTCCTCGTCGAAGATAGATTTCCCGCGACAATACAGAAGATAAAAGACCTCATCGCCGGCAAAGATGTGGTGCCTTTTGAAGAAGGAAAAGGACTGCCATTCATCAACCTGTTCGTCTCAAAGAACATCGCCGGCCGCGAGGAATACACCGACGGCATCCGTGTGGATATCAATATGGTTCATAACGATATTCTTGATACAGAGGCGTTTAAGGAGTGGCGCGACGACCTCAAGGACGCTCAGTTCATCTTCGAGAAAGACAAAGACGGAAACGACATCGTGGTCTGCGGATGGGAAATCGAGAAGATGTCGAAGTCGAAGTTCAACGTGCAGAACCCCGATGACCTCGTGGTGAAGTACGGTGCCGACACCCTGCGTCTCTATGAGATGTTCCTCGGCCCGCTCGAACAATCGAAACCGTGGGACACACAAGGCATCGAAGGCGTGTTCCGTTTCATCCGTAAGTTCTGGAAACTTTACAACGGCGAGAACAACGAGCTGACAATCAGTGAGGAACCGGCGACAAAAGCCGAACTCAAAGCGTTGCACAAACTCATCAGAAAAGAAGAGGAAGACATCGAACGTATCTCGTTCAACACCGTCGTCTCCGCCTTCATGATCTGCGTGAACGAACTCGCCGACATGAAATGCAACAAACGCGAAATCCTCGAACCTCTCGCAATCATGATTTCGCCTTACGCACCGCATATCGCCGAGGAACTCTGGCATCAGATGGGTCACAACGACAGTGTCGTCAACCAGAAGTTCCCGGAGTTTGACGAGAAACACGTCGCCGAAGACACGTTCCTGTACCCTGTCTCATTCAACGGAAAGAAACGTTTCGACATCGAACTTCCTCTCGGCATGAGCCAGGACGAGATGCGCGACATCGTGCTCGCAGCACCTGAAGCAAAGAAATGGATCGAAGGAATGGTGGTTCGCAAAGCCATCATCATCCCGAAGAAAATCATCAACATTGTGGTAGGATAAAGTTGAAAAGGTCAGTACAAAAACTCGTGCAACTTGTGTTACTAACTCGTGCAACTTGTGTTAAAATAAATATGAAGAAACTTTTAAGTGCAGTACTATTAATAATAAGTGTCTCCGCTTTCGCGCAAGATTTGACGAAGCCGGAAGACGACCCCGTCATCACAAACCGCATCGCCGAATGGCAGGATCTGAAGTTCGGATTCATGATGCATTGGGGGATGTATTCCCAATGGGGCGTCGTCGAGTCATGGTCAATCTGCAACGAAGACTGGATTGACCGAGGAGATGTCAATTATATTCAGTATAAAAATGATTATCAAGCACTTAACAAGACCTTCAACCCTGTGAAGTTCAACCCTGACGAGTGGGCGGCGTTGGCGAAAGAAGCCGGAATGAAATATGTGGTCTTCACCACGAAACATCACGATGGCTTCTGTATGTACGACACCAAGGAAACAACGTATTCGACGGTTGATGCCTCGTGTCCTTTTTCAAAGAATAAAAAGGCCGACATCACCGGCGAGATAGTGAAAGCCTTTAGAAATCAAGGTTTTTGGACGGGACTCTATTTCTCGAAGGCCGACTGGCATCATGAGGATTATTGGGCGGAGCAGTGGGCGACGCCCGACCGTAATGTCAACTACGACCCGCAGAAATATCCCGAGAGATGGCGGCGTTTCAGCGACTTCACCTACAACCAGATCAAGGAACTGACACATAACTACGGCGACATCGACATCCTGTGGCTCGACGGCGGCTGGATCCGACCGGAATACAGCATCGACGACGAGACGCGCCCGTGGCTCGGATGCAAATGTTACATCCAGGACATCGACATGCCGAAAATCGCAGCGATGGCCCGCGAGAACAATCCCGACCTGATAATTGTTGACCGCTCGGTGCACGGGAAATACGAGAACTACCAGACACCGGAACAGCAGGTCCCCGACACTTTGCTTCCGTTCCCGTGGGAGACGTGCATG
This sequence comes from Bacteroidales bacterium, assembly GCA_024400395.1. Lineage (GTDB taxonomy): Bacteria > Bacteroidota > Bacteroidia > Bacteroidales > F082 > Limimorpha. The sequence goes on along the minus strand of JAKSMW010000003.1, from coordinate 54,346 downwards.
TCGATGGGAAACTCATGGTCGTATGTGGAGAACGATAACTACAAGACAACCAATAAGATAATACATCTTTTAGTTGACATCGTGGCGAAAGGCGGCAACTACCTGCTCAACGTGGGACCGTCGCCGGAGGGCGAACTGCCTCCGACAGCCGTTTCAAGGATGCACGAAATCGGCGAATGGATGAAAATCAACGGGAATGCGATTTACAAGACGCGGCCGATTTATCCTTATCGCTCCGGAAAATGGCGTTTTACGCAAATTCTGGAATCTGACAACGGCGAGCAGAAGATTTATGCTTTCTATCTCTTGGATGAAGGCGAGACGCTTCCGCAAAGCATTGAGATTAAATGCGATATGAAAGGACTTGATAAGAAACACCCGAAAATCCTTGGCAGCAGAAACAATGTTTCGGTAAAAAAATCCGCCGACGGATACCTTATCAATGTTAATGGCAAGGTGAAAGCCGAACATGCTGTGGTTTTTGAATTTTAACATAACAAATAATAACAAATAAACCGCATAGCGGTTGCATATCAATATGAAAGAAGAATTAAAAAAACGTGAACTCCCGAACCTTGTGGCTGACATGAGCCTCGCGGAATGGGGAAGGAAAGACATCGAGATTTCGGAACATGAAATGCCAGGTCTTATGGCGTTGCGCAGAAAATACGGCGATGAGAAACCGCTCAAAGGCGCGAAGGTCAGCGGTTCGTTGCACATGACGGTGCAGACCGCATGTCTCATCGAGACGTTGAAGGCTCTCGGTGCCGAGGTGCGCTGGGCGAGCTGCAACATCTTCTCAACGCAGGACCATGCCGCCGCCGCGATAGCCGCGACAGGCACTCCTGTCTTCGCTTGGAAAGGCGAGACTCTTGAAGACTACTGGTGGTGCACCATGCGCGCCCTCACCTTCCCCGACGGAAGCGGCCCTGACCTCATCGTCGATGACGGCGGTGACGCCACATTGCTGATTCACAAAGGCTTCGACTGCGAAAACGACCCGAAACTCATGGAAGCCGTGCCGTCAAACGAAGAAGAGAAAGCCTTGATGAGCGTCATCATCGCAACGTATAAAGAAGACCCGACGCATTGGCACAAGGTCGTCGCGAACTGGAAAGGCGTCTCCGAAGAGACGACGACGGGCGTCCACCGTCTCTACCAGATGAAGGAAGCCGGCAAACTCCTCGTCCCGGCTATCAACGTGAACGACAGCGTCACCAAGTCGAAGTTCGACAACCTCTACGGCTGCCGCGAGTCGTTGGCTGACGGCATCAAACGCGCCACCGACGTGATGCTCGCCGGAAAAGTCGTCGTCGTCCTCGGCTACGGCGATGTCGGCAAAGGCTGCGCACAGTCGATGCGTTCCTACGGCGCACGCGTCATCGTGACGGAAATCGACCCGATATGCGCACTTCAGGCCGCAATGGAAGGCTATGAGGTCACGACGATGGAAGAAGCCGTCAAGGAAGGCAACGTCTTCGTCACCTGCACCGGCAACTGCGACGTCGTCACGCTCGAACACATGCTCATGATGAAGAACCAGGCCATCGTGTGCAACATCGGACACTTCGACAACGAGATTCAGGTGAGCCGACTCGAAAACCTCGAAGGAATAAAGAAAGTCAACATCAAACCGCAGGTTGACAAGTTCATCTTCCCCGACGGACACGAGATTTTCCTCCTCGCTGAAGGCCGCCTCGTGAACCTCGGATGCGCCACAGGCCACGCCAGCTTCGTGATGAGCAACTCATTCACCAACCAGACCTTGGCCCAGATGGACCTCTGGAAGAACCGCGGCAAGTACCCGGTTGACGTCTATTGCCTCCCGAAATATCTCGATGAGGAAGTGGCACGCCTCCACCTCGAGAAAATCGGAGTGAAACTCACAAAACTCACACAGAAACAAGCCGACTACATCGGCGTCCCGGTGGAAGGCCCGTTCAAGGCGGACATTTACAGGTATTAGCCGAAAGTTCATAAAGTTATAAAGTAGAAAGTGGCTGGCGCATGTTGCCGGACACATGTCGGCTTCGCCTCCATGTACCCGGTTATTGAGGTAGTGCCTTACAGGCACCCCGTCTGGGTTGCAGGCTGCCCGCAGGGCAGTACCTCAATAACCGGGTACGCGGCACGTGTGCCCGGCAGACAGATCACGCGCACCCGTCATGGTATCCGGCACGTGTACAAAAAAATGAAAAATTAATGTCGCACATATTAAAAAAAGTTGTACTTTTGCCGCCAATATGAAAAGAGTGCAATCACAATATCAAGGACAATGATTCTGTTCGCCGAATTTGGCGAATAGGGATATTGTGATTACCCCCCCCCGTTACCAATTTGCTGTAAATCAACAATTTATCTTTTGTTTAAAAACTCCGCCGCTGACCGCAAGTCAGGGGCTTTCGGTGTTTCCGATGGTTTCAGAGGTTTCAGGGGTTTCAGAGGTTTCAGGGGTTTCAGGAGTTTCAGAGGTTTCAGGGGTTTCAATGGTTTCAGAGGTTTCAATGGTTTCAGAGGTTTCAGGGAATCTTTTTTCATGACATTAATGACATTAATCGACACTAAAGACATTAAATAATTTAAAAAATGAAGAAAGAAATCAACAGAAAGGCGGGCTACGAAGCCCCAAGAATCGAAGCGACAAGCTTCATGACAGAACAAGGCTACGCCGCGAGCGGCGCGTCAGGGAAAAGCACACAGCCACTCAACGATGTGAAGATAACTTTCGTCGGCTGATGCGTGAGTTAAATTAATGTAGAACAGAAAAAAGGAGAAAAGAGAGATGAAGAGATTCTCAATGGCAATGATGGGCCTCGCATTGGCGGGCCTGATGACGATGGTTTCATGCAGGAAGCCAGTCGTCGGATTCACTAACGGCGAGGCGCGGACGGTCACCGTCAGCGCGGTGACGGAGAGCGGCGGCGGCTCGAAGACGGCCATCGACGGCCTGAAGGTGAACTGGAGCAAAGACGACCAGATCAGCATGAACGGCTGCGAGCTGACCCTCAAAGAGGGCGCAGGCACCACTAATGGCGTTTTTGAAGGCGAGGTCACAGACGAAGGCCCGTACTACGTTGGCTACCCGAAAGAATACATCAGCTACGTCGCTGATCCGCTGTCGTTCAGCATAAACATCCCACCGACGATGACATACGCTGCCGCAAAGCAAATCGTCCCGATGGTGGCGGTCACCAACAGCGTTGAAGGCGGCCTGCAGTTCAACAACGCGGTGAACATGCTGAAGCTGAAGCTCAAGGGTAAAAATACTGACGACACCGACGCCAGCAAGCTGAAATCGATAGTGCTCACGAGCACCACATCCAACCTCAATGGAAAAATAAACGTCACATTCAACGGCGAGACTCCTGAATTCGCAGCCATCGCCGACGGCGCAAAGAAAATGACCGTCAGCTTCGGCGGTCTACAACTCACGTCGGAAGCCACCACTGAAGTTTACATCCCGCTCGCTAAAATCAACGGCGGCGACCTCACGGTGCGCTTCAACTGCGCCAACGGCAAATACATGGAGATTACAATTAACGTGACGGATTATGGAACTGCCTTCAACGGTGTCAACAATGTGCTTGATGTCGAAACAGAAGTCGAGGTTGAGGGTGAGATAGAACCAATCGGATTTACAGTGAATAGCGAAGGAAAGAAGGTTGAGTTCGCAAAGGGCAACCTCGTTGCGACAATAAATGCATCCGGGAAACCTACTGCTTGAAAATTCGCCACTAATCAGTATGACTGTCTCAGAAAAGGAGGAGCTAATGAAACAATAGGCACGAAAGAAGGTGATATTGACCTTTTCTGCTGGTCAACAGATGCTACATATAATAATTGGGGAATTTACACCCAAGATGCAGCTACTACCGATTACACGACAGGTGAATTTAATGACTGGGGTATTGCTTATTGTAAATCCAACAACATTCAGGAAGGCACGTGGTACACACTGTCTGAAGGCGAATGGGATCATCTTTTGAACAAACGTACTGCTGCTGCTGCTACAAACAGGTTTGCAAAGGCAAAGTTGAATGGTGTGCAGGGTATAGTCATATTCCCGGACGGTTATAACGGAAATGTGCTTATACCCAACAATAGTATCACTGGCATATCTCAAGTAAATAATACTACTACAGGTTATCCAACCTCAAATATTGCAAAATGGAGTGATATGGAGTCGGCAGGCGTGATATTCCTTCCTGCTGGTTATAGTCGTAAAGGTAAGGCAATCGAAGAACAAGCTGTAACAGATATTAGGGGCAGGTACTGGTCAAGAACTAAAAATGAAGCTGATAATGCCTATTTTTTGAACTTTAATAAAAGCAATTTTTCTGTTGCTCAAAATTTCCGCTATAGAGGTCATTCCGTCCGTCTTGTTCGTGATGTAGAATAGAATTCAACTATTACGAATATCATATTGCAAAGAGGCTTTCAGAGATGGAGGCCTCTTTTTTAGTTTGAAAGTTATAAAGTTGAAAGGGGCTGGCGCACGAGGGATTTCTTCCTTGTGTGTCAGTTCTGTTGACAAAAAAATAAATTTTGTTTTTATTTAAAAAATTTTATTATCTTTGCACCTCGATAATTGATAGAATGTTGTGGTTTCGGAAAAGTAAAAAAAGAAGCGGCCACTGTATGTTTCGACAGGCTTTTCTGATAAACCTCGCAACGTGAAGTGTTGAATTATAGATAGATACGATATGAAGAAATTATTTTTTACAATTGCATTGACGATAGCTCTCGGATTTGGTGCTTCAGCGCAGAGGGACGGTTTTTTCAACGATTGGGAAGATTTCGACAACATCCGTAACGAAGAAGACTTACCGGCTCTCCCGGGTTCGCATGGCTTGACAGGCGACCAGAACGCACCGTTAGGCAGCGGCATTTTAATTCTCACGGCACTTGGCGCGGGATACGCCATCTCCAAAAAGAGAGATTAAGGGAAATATCAACGAGAAAAACATAGGAGAACGCAAGACACAGTGGATGCATGTGCACTGTGTCTTGCGTTTTCTTATTTTTAACTATATCTTTCAACTTTTACTTGCTTATCAAATAAAATAGTCGTACTTTTGCAACGATTTATATATTATGCCTTCAAGGAAGATTCATAAAGTGCTTGTCGCCGCTCGAGGCGAGATTGCCGTTCGTGTAATAAGGACGCTTAAGAAATTGAGTATCAATTCTGTTGCGATATATGCCGACAACGATTCCGATGCCCTTTATTGCAGGATGGCCGACGAGGCGCGTCCGCTCGGCGGCGGGGCGATCCGCGACACATACCTTAACATCCAGAAAATAATCGACGCCGCACTCGACACCGGCGCCGACGCCATTCATCCCGGCTACGGCTTCCTGTCGGAAAGCCCGGAGCTTGCCGAAGCGTGTTCTGAAAACAACATCATCTTCATCGGCCCCGATGCCGATACCATGCGTCTCATGGGCAACAAGGTGGCGGCGCGACAGTTCGCGATACAACACGACATACCCGTCACTTTCGGCCTGACCGGAGACATCGACGAGATCGTCGGCAGAGCCGGGAGCCTCCCCTACCCTGTCCTGATCAAGGCGGCGGCGGGCGGCGGCGGAAAAGGAATGCACATAGTGAAAGACGCCGCCGCACTGAAACCAGCTCTCGAAACGGCTTCGAACCAGGCGTTGCAGTTCTTCGGAAACGGCGAAGTGTTTGTGGAACAATACATCGAAAACCCACGTCACATCGAAGTGCAGGTGCTCGCCGACCATTTCGGGAACGTCGTCCACCTCTTCGAACGCGAATGCTCGGTGCAACGCCGTTACCAAAAGATAATAGAAGAGTCACCGTCGCCGACACTGACTCCCGAAAAACGCAAGGAAATCTGCGACACCGCCGTAAGTCTTTGCAGACAAGTCGGTTACAAAAACGCTGGCACGGTGGAGTTCCTCGTTGACAAGAATCTGAACTTCTATTTCCTTGAGATGAACACGCGCATTCAGGTGGAACATCCGGTCACGGAGCAGCGCACCGGCATCGACATCGTAGAAGAGCAGATCCGCATCGCCCGCGGCAAGGAGATGGGCTGGACGCAAGACGCCATACAAGACAACGGCCACGCCATCGAATGCCGCATATATGCCGAAGACCCGAAAAACAACTTCGCACCAGCACCCGGTGAGGTGACACTCTACCACGAGCCGCAGATGCGCGGACTGCGTATCGACAGCAGCATCGACAACGCCTGCACAATCTCCCCTAACTACGACCCGATGATTGCAAAGGTAATCTGCTTCGGGAAACGTCGTGGCGACGCAATGGAAATCATGCGCAAGGCATTACGCGAATATATCGTCCAGACAGAGAAAAACAACATTCCTTATCTGCAAAGCATCATTGAAAATCAAGACTTTATAGATAACAAAGTTGATACTTCATATTGCGAGAAACATCAAGACGAACTCATAGAAACCATGCATCGCACACGCACGGACATCAAGAAAGAAGATGTCGCCGCAATGTTTCTGTTCTATGATTTCAACAAAAATTATTTGGAAAACGGAAATATCGACAACGTATGGAACGCCATCGGATACTGGCGTTTTCAGATGTCATTGAATGTGTTTGTCGAGAATGTGAAATGCAATGTCTCAATCAAGTCATTGACACACAAGGCGTTATATTGCACAATAAACGGAATTGAATATTCCGTCATGCTCACGCAGAATGACAGCGACATCCGCAAGGTGATAATCAACGGGCGCACGGAGGCGATTTTCGTCTCACAGACGCCGGGTCACGAGTTCTGCGTGCATTTCCGCGGGTTGGATTTCATCTGTCACCGCGGCGACCAGCTCAACGACATGCGCGAGTATTCGCAAGAGGAGTTCGGCGATGAAGACTTGAAGTATTTTGCGCCGATGCCTTGCAACATCGAGAAGATTTGTGTGAACGAAGGCGACACAGTAAGACGCGGCGATGTGCTTTGCGTCACCGTGGCCATGAAGATGTTTTCCGACATCGTGGCGAAATGCGATGGCAAAGTGTTGAAAGTCAACGTGAAAGTTGGCGACAAAGTTGATAAAAAGAAAGTTTTAATAGAATTAAGTATATGAATTTCGGACTTAACGAAAAACAGATTGAGTTTCGTGCCAAGGTGCGCGACTTCGCCGAGAGAGAGGTGAAACCGGTGGCGGCATTCAACGACGAACACGAGAAGTTCGACGTGGAGCTGACGATGAAGATGGCAGACGCCGGGCTTCTCGGCATCTGCGTCCCGAAAGAATACGGCGGCCGGGAACTCGACACCTTATCTTATATAATAGCCGTCGAGGAGCTTGCCCGCATCGACGGCTCGACGGCGGCGACGATAGCGGCCGACAACTCCTTGGGCATCGGCCCGATAAAGGAATACGGCACAAAAGAACAGAAGGAGAAATATCTGCCGCGCCTGTGCAAGGACCGTCTCTGGGGCTTCGGCCTCACCGAGGAGACGGCGGGCTGCGACTCGCGCGGAACGAAATCGACGGCGAAACTCGTTGACGGACAGTGGATTGTCAACGGCTCGAAGATTTTCATCACCAACAGCGCCACCCCGATGACACTCGGAAGCACCATTCAGGTTGTCAGCGGCGAAAGCGACGGCAAGCCGGAGTTCACCGCCTTCCTCATTGAGAACGACACGCCGGGCTTCACGCAACGCCCCATGGACCGCAAGATGATGTGGCGCGCCTCCAACACCGGCGAGCTGAAGTTCAACGACGTGCGTCTTTCCGACGACAACATCCTCGGGAAGCCCGGGCAGGGTTCGCACATCATGCTCGCGACGTTAGACGGCGGACGCCTCTCCATCGGCGCGATGGGTCTCGGCTGCGCACAGGGCGCCTACGAGATGGCGTTGGATTACTCAAAGAGACGCGTGCAGTTCGGCAAGCCGATATGCAAGTTTCAGGCTGTCAGCTTCATGCTCGCAGAGATGGCGACGAAGATTGAGGCGGCACGCGAACTGCTCTACAAGGCCTGCCGCATGAAAGACGCACATCTCCCTTACGGGAAAGAAGCGGCGATGGCGAAGCTCTACTGCTCGACGGTCGCCGCGGAGGTCTGCGACAAGGCCGTTCAGGTGATGGGCGGACACGGGCTGCTCAAGGATTTCGACATGGAACGCTTCTACCGCGACCAACGCATCCTGCAAATCGGCGAAGGCACCAGCGAGATCCTGAAACTCGTAATATCAAGATATATAGGCTGTTAGTAGAGACGCATTTCAATGCGTCTATTAAACATATTAAACATTTCAATGCGTCTGATAAACATTTCAATGCGTCTGATAAAATGGAAATCTAATTTATTAACATAAAAAAATATAGAAAAATGGAAATTACAAAACTCGAACAGATGTTTGACGTGCTGAAGAGCCGTCCGAAGAAACGTTTAGTTGCGGCTTACGCCAACGATGACCACACGATCTGCGCCGTCAGCGACGCCATCGACCACGGCCTGATCGACGCCACATTGGTCGGCGACCGCGCCACCATCGAGGCTGTCTGCAAGGCAGAGAACATCGACATCAACAAGTTCACCATCGTTCAGGAGACTGACGACGTGAAGGCGGCTGCGATGGCATGCGACATCATCAACCGCGGCGAGGGCGACATTCTCATGAAAGGCCTTCTCCCGACCGACAAGTACATGCGCGCCATCCTCAACAAGGAACGCGGCCTCTGCCCGCCGAACGTGACACTCGCACACATGGCGGTCATCGAAAACCCGAACTACCACAAGCTGCTGTTCGTCAGCGACGCGGCCATCATGCCGGCGCCCGACTTCAAGCAGAAACAGACCATCTTGAAGAACCTCCAGACGACAGCCAAGGCTCTCGGCATCGCCTGCCCGAAGATCGCGGTCATCGCCGCCACGGAGCAGATGAGCTACGGTATGCCGGCCTGCGTCGAGGCGGCGCTTCTCGCGAAGATGGCCGACCGCGGTCAGATCAAAGGCGCAATGGTTGACGGCCCTATCTCCCTTGACCTCGCCATCGACGCCGAAGCCGTGGCAATCAAAGGCTTCAAGAGCCCTGTGGCCGGCGACGCCGACTGCCTCCTCTTCCCGAACATCGAGAGCGCCAACGTGTTCTACAAATGCTGCACCAAGTTCGACCACTCCGAGATGGGCTCGTGCGTCATGGGCGCCAAGGTGCCTTGCGTCCTCTCATCACGCGGCGACACCGCCAAGACAAAACTCTATTCAATCGCACTCGCGGCAATGTTAGCAAAATAATCATCAACCTCTAAAATAAAAATTGAAATGTACAAATTATTGATTATCAACCCTGGTTCAACATCGACAAAGATCGCTGTGTTCCACGACAAAGAACAGGTTTTCAAGAAAAACATCAAACACTCGACAGAGGAAGTCTCGAAGTTCGAGAAGATCGCCGACCAGTTCGAGTTCCGCAAGGATGTGATTATGAGCGAGTTGAAGGCTGAGGGCATCGACCTCACAGGCCTCACGGCGGTCGTCGGCCGCGGCGGTCTCCTCCACCCGTTGACGTCAGGCGTCTATGAGGTGAACGCCGCCATGATCCGCGACCTCAACGAGGCGGCCAACGGCGAACATGCCTGCAACCTCGGCGGCCTCATCGCCAACAGCATCGCCAAGGAGTTCGGCGTGAAGGCTTACATCGCCGACCCCGTCGTCGTTGACGAGATGGACGACGTGGCGCGTTACTCAGGACACCCGCTGTTCCCGCGCAAGTCGATATTCCACGCGTTGAACCAGAAGATCATCGCCCGCACACACGCCAAGGCGGTGAACAGGAAATACGAAGACCTCAACCTCATCGGCATCCACCTCGGCGGCGGCATCTCCGTGGCGGCGCACAAGAAAGGCCGTGTCGTTGACGTCAACAACGCCCTGAACGGCGACGGCCCTTTCACACCTGAACGCTCCGGCGTCCTCCCGTCAGGCCCGTTGATGAACGCCTGCTTCAGCGGCAAATACACCAAGAAGGACATCGACCTGATGCTCAAGGGACAGGGCGGCTTCGTCGCCTACCTCGGCACCAACGACGCCCTCACAGTGGAGAAAGAAGTCCGTGCCGGCAACAAGGAATGGGAGAAGGTATATCGCGCAATGGCCTACCAGATCGCCAAGGAAGTCGGCGGCCTCGCTGCATCAGCGTTCTCGATGGACGTTGACGGCATCTTCGTCACAGGCGGCATGGCCTACGACAAGCTCTTCTGCTCGATCCTCAACGACCACCTCCACAAGATCGCGCCGGTGTTCGTCTATCCAGGCGAAGACGAGATGGCGGCCCTCGCGATGAACGGCGTCATGGTCCTCGACGGCGAAGTCGAAGCCAAGATGTACGAGTAAGGATTATCACTGTCCGATAAAACTTTTTTGAAGGCAAAAGATAAGGGCTGATTTCTGTTTTGGAAGTCAGCCCTTTGTGTCACTTTTGCTGTGCTGAAAAATAGAAATAACATGGGCAAAATATGCGTTTTTTCGGACAGAAATAGTAAAAATCATCAAATAGTCATGGATTGCAGCATAATTTAAAAATCAAAAACAAATATCATTCACGTTAAACTAAAATCCGTATTTTTGCAGAATGAAAAATTTTAGAATAATAATCGGCACTGTCATCTGCCTTTTCTGCCTGAATATCAACGCACAGCAGAAAAGCAAGGCGCGCGTACACATAATTCACGCCGACAGGAGCGAATACGACACCAACATCAACAGCGACGCCGACAGGCTCATCGGCAACGTGGTGATGCGCCACGACTCCACCTATTTCTACAGCGACAGCGCATATTTCAACGACAAGTCACAGCTTTTCAACGGCTACAGCCACGTCCACATCAAGGTGAACGACAGCACCGACATCTTCTGCGACAGCTGCAAATATCTCGGCGAGACGAAATTGGCCGAACTTTTCAGGAACGTCATCCTGAAAGACGACTCCACCATCCTGAAAACCAATTACATGACATACGACCGGGAACAGCATCTCGCCACTTACCCGCATCACGGCACAATCGACCGCAACGACAAGCACCTTGTCAGCGAGAAAGGCTATTACCATGACGACACGGAAATGGCTTTCTTCCGTAACGACGTCGTCGTCACCACACCCAAATACCAGATGTTCACCGACTCCCTGATTTATGAAATCCAGAAGGAGAAGATGACGTTCTTCGGCCCGACGAAAATCATCAGCGACGACTACGTCCTCGACGGAAACCACGGCTGGTACGACGGCATCAACGACTTGGTGTATCTCGACAGAAACGCGAAAATAACAAGCAAGGAACATTCAATCACTTCGACGTCAATGTTTTACGACAAGACAAAAGACCATGCGAAGGCGATTGACAACGTTGTGATGACCGACACTGTCAACAAAGCAACAGTCCTCGGCAACTATGCGGAGATGTGGAAAAAGCTCGGCAGGGGATTCGTCACCGACAGCGTCCGCGCCCTGTACTACGGCGAGGACGACACTCTCTTCCTGCATTCCGACACGCTTTACGTCTATATGGACACCGTCACCGAGAAACTGACACACGCCCTGGCATATTACAACGTGCGTTTCTTCCGCAACGACTTGCAAGGCAAATGCGACTCGCTATGCTTCACCGTCAACGACTCGACAGCGAGGATGCGCGGAACGCCCGTCATCTGGGCCGAGAAAAGCCAGCTTCAAGGCGACTCCATCAACATCGTCGTGGCCAACGAGACAATCGACAGCGTGCTTCTCTATCCGAACGGCTTTATTATTCAACAAGATACAATCGAAGGCTACAACCAAATCAAAGGGAAAGTGATAACAGCTTACTTCAAGAACGATGACATCGACCACGTTTATAACGAAGGCAACGCCGAGACAGCCTACTGGATCCGCGAAGAAGACGGCACGCTCGTCGGAGTCAACTTCTCGCAGAGTTCATCGATGGACATCAAAATCGAAGACCGCAAGATCTCAAGAATCAAATACTTCAAGAAGACAACGGAGACGCTTTATCCCAAAGAGAAGATGACCCCAGGCAAGGAACTGCTTAAAGGCTTCGACTGGCAGGAGGAAATCAGGCCGAAAGACCGGCTCGACATCTTCCGCAAACCATTGAAAAACACGGAGAAAACAACGGAGACACCGAACCGCAGGAAGAAAAGATGACAGATGAGAGAGGAGAGAGTAAAGATTTTTTGAAAAAAATGTTGCGCATATTGAAATAATGTGTATTTTTGCAGCGCAATTCAGGCGGGGTATTAGCTCAGTTGGTAGAGCGTTTGAATGGCATTCAAAAGGTCAGGAGTTCGATTCTCCTATGCTCCACAGACGAAGACGCTATCACTTGATAATTAAGGTGATAGCGTCTTTTTATTTTGTTTTTGCCAGCTTCTCAAAAACAAAGTCAGCAACAAGTTTGGGAAATTAATGATGAAATCATTGTCAATTTTTTCTGATGATTTCCAAAAATTCATTCGAGTCTCACAAGGATTTCCTCCTTTGAGAAATTCAGAATTGAGAACGCGAACCATTTTCTGCCCAAGTCTTTCAGCGACGCCCCTATGTGATAGACCGCGTCGTCGATGAAATGCCTCATCCCGACGAATGCCCGCATGATTCCGATGTTGGCTTCGATGGCAATTGGCGAATGCAGAACACCGCTCAGCATGGAAATTCCGTGTTCTGTGAAGGCATACGGAAGTTTCCTGGCTCCCATGACAATGGAATTGGATATCACAAATTGTGATTTCCAATTTTCAAATTCGTCCTTGGTCAGCTGGAACATGAAGTCTTCGGGGAAGCGTTCGATATTTCTGCTCACCGCCTGATTCAACACTTTCGTCTCACCGCCATACAACTCCGCCATCTGTGCCTGCGTGAGCCAGACCGTCCCGTCTTCAAAAACGACCTCGATTTTCTTGGAGTCGTTTGTCTGAAAAATAATTGTCTCCTTCTCCATAATGATGATTTTTAAGCATTTACGAAAAAAAATGGCCACCAAACGACCGCCGTGAGGCGACATCATTTGATAACCATTTCATCCGAGTTGCAAAAGTAATGATATTTTTCCAGACGGAGACTGAAAATAATATAAAAAACTTATTCCTTCACTATCTTCTCCTCGAACACCTTCCCGTCGCCGAGCGCGACTTTCATCACGTACATCCCCGGCGCGAGGCCGCTGATGTCGATGCTCCCGAAGCCGGACTGCTGAGCCTTAACGAGGCGGCCGGAGATGTCGTAGAGGCTGATTTCATTCACTTGGTCTGCCACGTCGGGCGAGATGTCTATGTGCAATGCGTTGAAGGCCGGGTTGGGATAGACGATGAACGGTCTCACGATGTCTTCCATTTCCGGCGTTGAGGTGCCGTCGTCGTTGAGGACGAGAAGGAAAGCCATGAAAAAATCACCTTCAATGAAGATGGCCATGTCTATGCATTCATTGTCCTTGTTGAATTTAGACAGGTGTACCCCGTTTTCATACGGATAATGCGTGTTCCCGTAAAATGATGAAAGGATATATGTGCTGTCGTTGAAGTACATTATCTGCTCGTTGCTTTCACCGTCATAACAGGAGCCGAACTTGGTTTCTCTTACAAAATTAAGCGTGGAATCGACGACGACATTCTTGATTGCATAATCATTGGAAGTGACACCCCAAAGGCAATATTCCCTTGAAAACCTGTTGTACAGGCCGACATGTCGGTATTGGAAGTAGTTCACGTCCGATTCAGGCAACATGACATTGTCCTTCAATGTCCCGTCTAATCCGACGCGGGCGATGTATAATCGCTGTCTTGCGGAATAGGTGACTATGATGTCATTGTCGGGGTCAAGATAATAAGAGTCTTTCTCAACAATGGTGTCTTGCAACGGGACGAAAACCTCATTCAAGATTTCAAGAAGGCTGTCGGTGAAGAAACTGATTTTCAGCGAGCTGCTTGAATTGTCGAAGTCTCTGAACGTCTTTACGAGAATATTGTTGTTTTCGTCAACTCGGAATCTCTTTGCAGACAGGTTCGTTGGCGGACTGCGTCACACTCAATTTCATTTTGATTTCCGAAAGCGTGACTTCGGTTTTCTCCAACACCATTTCATGGCGGCAAAGACAATAAAATCTCACAGATTTGCGGATTTTTTTGATGCTACGGCCTGCGGCTGCATGACATCGCTTATATTGTCGTGCGATTTAATATCTCTCCTGCAAATCCTCTTTCAGCGATTCTGAAATAACCTTCTTCAAATCCATGATTTTCTCCTCAACGAAGTCGCGTTTCTCAGGCTTGAAGATGTTTTTGACCTTGCCTTTTCTTAGTTTGAACTTCATGTTATCGAAGTCAGGGCCTTTTATCTCAAGTCCTAACAAATTGAGAATCGGCGGGTTAAGGACAGAGATGTTATAGTCGTAGCTCATATCGAGGTTATGCCGTCCGTAGAGTGCCGCCTGATATTTGTCTAATGAGACGACGAACGGATACACGTCGATTTCGTTTCTGAACAGCGTGAACTGCACATCGAGCGTGTCGATTTTGTTCTCGGTGTTCTTGTCGAACCTCAACAGTTTTTTTATCGTCTTGAATGTCTCGCTGTCAAGCACCACCAAGTCGGAGCCTTCGATGCTGCACGCCGCCTTGAGCGTAGAATATTTCAGCGAATAGTCTGACTTGAGGTTTGTCTCCGCCGCGAGATGGAACTCGGCCTTTCCTGCGAACGACTTCAGCATAGGCACGATGGTGTCGATGTCGGGGACGAGTTTTATCATCTCGGCGATGTCGATGTCGAGCAGATGGAAGTCGAAGCCGGCGTAGAGGTTGTTCTTTCTCGGCGACTTGTACAAGGCGGTGAGCATCATAGTAGCGGCGTCTGTTGTGAAGCCGACTTCACGCAGGACGAGGTTTCCGTCCTTGACGGTCACGTCGCCGCCGACGTTTTTGACGTCAACGTCAGAGAATTTGGCCCTATTAATTAAGGTGTGCAGCGTGATGTCCGTTCCGAGCGGCACGATAAACGGGTCGTCTTCAACAAACATCGTGTCGGCGGTGGTTTGTTCTGCCACGGTGTCGGTACTTCCCATGCCGCTGAACAAGCCAAGCAACTCGCTGACATCGGTATAGTCAGAGGTGAACTTGAAGTCGCCGCGCAGCAGCTCGTTGTTATTGAAATATTCAATGAGATTGGTCATCTCACCTTCAAGGCTGAAATCGGAATTGCCAAGTATCACCCTGCTGTCTTCCACAAGAAGCCCTTTCTCGTTGTATTTCATGTTGACGCTCGGTATAATCACCGACTCATCGAGGCCGTCAACGTCAACCAAGGCGTTTGACAGGTCGATGTCGAACTTCGGGTTCCATTTTTCAAGCGGTTTTTCTTTTGTCTCGTCGCAGTCGGCACGTGCGTCCAAAGCCATTGATTCTGTGTTGAGTGCGAGGCCGTCCATCGAGAACGAGAGGCTGTCACTGTTCAAAGCAGCCGTATATGAGACATCGCCGCCATTCGCCGGTTTCAGCATCGTTACCGCTCCGTTGGTGTTGTCGGCATCAACATTGATATCATCCATATTGAAAACAAGATGTGAGAAGCCGAACTCGCCGGTGACGGAAGGATTCTTTGAGTTGTCAAGGATATCTGAAACGAAGCCGTTGATGTCGAAGTCGTTGAGTTTCACCGACATCATCTCCGAGACATCCGCAACCAAGTCGGTGCCGTTGACTTTCAGCTGCGCGAACTTCTTCACGTTTTCATTCGGGACGCAGCGCGGATACGCCACATTGACATTGAAATTATTCGACACCAAGTCAATTGTGTCACAATAATTTACGATGAGGTCTTTCAGGGCGAGTTTCACATCGAACTGCGAATTCGAAAGATTCATATTCGTTACTTCAGCCACGCTGCCTTTCATATAGACATCGGCATTGATTTTTCCATTCACCTTGATGTCGTCGGGGATAAACGACTTCACGTCGGCGGTTTTCACGTCGGCCTTGACCCTGATGTCGCAACGGCGGCTTTCGTTGAGGGCGTCTTTCACGTTTCCTTTCACATCGACGCTGCTGCTGTTCATCTTGGCTTTCAACGAGTTGAGTGTGATGTCAGTCTCACCATTCAGGTCTATCTTCGCATTGATATCGGTGTTTATTGCCCTTACCGGGAATGGCAGGGCTTCCGGCATCTCGAAGGATCCGTCGTTGAAGGCGATGTCGGCATTAACGACGGGCATCGAGTTTTCGTTGTAAACGCCTGCTACATTGGCGTTCAGTTTCAGCTTGCCGTCGGCGTAGATGCCTTCGAGAGCGTCGCCCAAGACGGCGTCCGGAACGAAATCGATGGTTTTCGCGACTTCCAAAGTGTTGGTGTTTACGTCAACATTCATGTCGATGCCGTCTTCATTCATCGCGAGATGACCGGCGAGGTTTATAATCAAGTCATTGATTGCCAACGACAATTCACTTATTGTAACATCTTTTTCTTTCAGGGCAACTTGAAGCGGCGACCTCGAATCTATCGTGACATTTACGTTATTCAGATATTCGTCTTCGCCGAGCGAAAGAGAAACGCTGTCGATTCTTATTCCGGCTTCAGAGCAGTTCAAAAGATTAAAGTCTCGCATAACGCATTCTGTCTCAATGACAAAGCCATCGAAATCGGCGGAAATCATGTTGCCGCCGCTCATCATGAAGTCGGTCTTCCCAAGATTGATCTTCGGAGAGCATTCGACGATGTCGCCTACATATTTCAGTTCACTTTCAAGATTGAAATTTTTAATCGCGCTGTTGATGGAAGTGGAGTCATCTGCGATATTTGCGTCTATATCATTGATTTTCAGATAAAGGTCTCCGAGATAAGCCTTTTCGTCAACATTCATTTTCAAAGTCATGTCCATGCCGTTCACGGCGGCGTTGGTATTCGACGAGAGGTCAGTGTAAGAAAGGTTTACGTCTTTGAGTTTCAGTTTGTCGAGGTCAATGCTATATGACGCCGGTTCTTTCTCCTCTTCTTTTTCTTCTTCATCGCCGCTCACAAAAATGTCGAAGTTGTTTTCACCTTTTTCGTTGAAAAAAGCGTTGACGCAGCCGCCATAAAGGTTTGCCTTGTTGACGATGACATTCTTGTTTGAAACAAACTCTTTGATATTCAACGCCACCACGCATTCTTTGATTGCCGCGAGCGTGTCGTTCGGGCAGCCCTGCATCTTATTGACGAGCAAAAGGTCGTTTATTTCCACGCCGACATCCGGGAAGGTCTTGAAAAATGTTATGTCAACTTTCCCGATGTTATATTCGCAGGTGATGAATTTCGACGCGTATTTGTTGACTAAAGCCGTTGTGCGTTTTGAATTCAACACGATGTCAAACACAATTACCAAGGCAATGATAATCAAACCTATAAGCGATCCAAAGCTGATAAGTGTTATTTTCAGAGGTTTTTTCATATTTTTGAAGATTTTGTTAATTCACACGTTTTAGGTTTTCGGTCCTGCGCCAGCCGTCGTTGTTATATGAGAACGATGACTCGGTGAGGACCAATATGTTACACATCTGCGGAAGCGACCCCGAGCCGGAGTGGAAGTTGATAATCTGGGTGAACTTGCTCTTGTCGTTGTCCTCCAACTGCCACGTGAACGTATCAGCCTCGTCTTCGGTGACATCGTCGTCTTCGTCCCACATCTTGCCGGTGCCGTCGGAGTTGTAAACTTCATAATAATTGGCCGACACCGACTTCCATCTGCCGACAATCAGTTCCTGATTTGATTCTGAATCGTCCTTTGAGCATGATGTCATTGCGAACAATGCAACAAACATTATTGTTATCAATGATACTTTTTTCATATTAAAATATTTTTTTCGTTTGTCATGACAACCCCGCATAAATTAAGGTTTACACGGGGTTGGTTTTTTCACTACGTGCTGTTTTAAAGAGCTGCTATCATTTCGATTTCAATGAGAGCGTCTTTCGGCAGCTGTTTCACTGCGAAAGCGGCGCGTGCCGGGCAGTCGCCGGAGAAATACTTGCCATAGACGGCGTTCATGGCTCCGAAGTTCGCCATGTCGCTGAGCAGGCATGTCGATTTCACGACGTTGTCGAAGGTGCAGCCGGCCTCGGTGAGGATGGCCTGGAGGTTCTTCATGCACTGTTCGGTCTGTTCTGTGATGCCGCCTTCCGGGAATGCACCCGTCGCCGGGTCAATCGGGAGCTGACCCGAGATGAACAACATTCCGTTTGCTGCGATGGCCTGACTGTATGGCCCGATGGCGCCTGGGGCGTTCTTTGTTGCAATAGCTTTTTTCATTTTTCTATATTTTTAACGTTTAACATTTATCATTCAAATTTCGTTCAAATTTCATTCATTTTATTTCGGGAAAAATCCCTATGGATGTGGAACCGCTACGCGGTTCTTCACCTAATTTCCTCAATCTCCTAATTACCTAATCTCCTAACCACCTAATTACCTAATAGTTATCGCGATAGTCTTTCTTCTTCGTCAGCTTCAGGTCCTGCAACGCCGAGGCTTTTATGTTGATTTGGAAATTCCACGATTTATATGTCCCGTAAGGGATGACGTTGAATCGCATCTCCCAGCAATGCAGGTCACGGTAAATGGTGAGCGAGGTGTATGAAAGCTTTTTCTGTTCAAAATCGTATCCTGTCTGCGCCGAGAACTTCCATTTCGGGGAGAGATTGATGTCGCCCCTGACGCCAAGTGTCTGGACTGTCCTTCGGAAATCCTTTGTGACGTAGTTTATGTATGTCGGCGTGTTTGTGATGTTCAGGCTGTAGCTCAGCGACAGCGACCATTTCGTGCTCCAGTCAACGTAACCGCCCGGATTACTCAAGATGTCATTCATCTCTTGCTCGGAGGCGTTCGGCGATGTCTTGGGCTTGGTCTCCCCTTTGTTCTTTTTCTTCTTGAATGTCTCATTATTGAGGGTATAGTTCGCGCTGAAATTCCAGTTCACGCTTTTCTTTCTGAAAAGCCGTCTGTTCACCTCCCACTCGAACTTGTTGATGTTTTTCGTGCCGGTGGCGTCGAGTGCGTAGGGGTCCCACGTACTTGAATATTGTATGGAGAAGTTTTTGAAGAGCGTCGTCCTGCCGCTCATCGAGAGATACGACCAGTTGAGGGAGTCTTTTGCGATGTCGTAGCTTCCTGAAAGTGAGAAACTTTCGATAAGTACGATCTTCTTCATTCCGGTGACGGTGTCTTTTCTCGACGGCACTTTTATCTCGAGGTTATTGCCGAAGCTGTACGTCACGCGTCCGGATTTGGCGCTCGGCGGCGAGCCGTAGAGGCTGCCTTCATAATAGCTGTACATATGCCGTATGCCGTTGCCATCGACGTAATGGCCGTAGCTGTTCCAGAAGTCGGTGCTGAAGTCGGGGTTGTACGAGAATCCGATGGTCGGGGTGAACACGTGGCGTATGGCGCGTACCGGGCCTTTCTTGAAGTTCAGCATTCCGTAGATTTTGGTGCTGAAGTTACTCGACACGTCGAAAGAGAACGCGTTGCGGAAGTCGTGGATCGTGTCGGTCAGGACGCGGCCGCCGGCAGCCAAAGAAGTGTCGGCCTCCCACGACTTGTTGACATACTGGAAATACATCCTGTCGGTGAAGTTGGCAGATGTCGTCCACGACAGGTATTTGAACAGTTTCACCGGGATGTTGAGCGGCACGCGGTGCTGAAGTCCGTTTTGCAGATAGTCGGTCCAGCCGGGTTTGAAGATGAGCGAGTCGGCCATGCTGACGGTGTTCTTCCCGCTCATCGAATAGCTGAGGTTGATGTCCTGGTACCAGTGTTTCTTTCCTGGTTTGCCGAGTTTCTTGAACGGGTTGACGCGGTTCATGGTGAGCGACACTTCCGGAAGAGTCACCGTCATGATGTGTGTCAGGGTGTTTTGGCTGTGGCTTCCGTTCACGGTGAAATGAAGCATGTCGTTGGCGAAGCTCGTCTGATAGGCCACGCTCGACTGGAACGTGTTGCTCAGCTGTTCGTTTGTCGAGATGGCGTTGTATTTGTTATAGTTGGAGCTCACGATATAGACGTCCGCGGAGAACGACGACTTCGGTCTGGCCTTCGGGTCCTGCTTGTGCACCCAGCGCACCTTGAAGTCGGTGCTTTTCGAGTAGTCGGAGGAGCCTTTGGTGCCGATTTTGTTCACGGCGTAGCTTCCGGCGAACGAGCCGCTGTAGCTGTAACGTTTGTTGTATCTGAATGTCGGCTTCACCGCCCAGCTCCCGCGTGTGTAGATGTCGGTGAGCACTTCAAAGTCCATGTATTCGTTGATGGCCCAGTAGAAACCGAGGTTCTCGAAATAGAAGCCGCGGTTCGCCGACTCGCCGAATGACGGCAGCAGCACGCCTGAACGCTGGCCTTTGGAGTTAGGTATCAACGCGAACGGCACCGCCAACGGCAACGGGGTCTCAGCGAGTTTGACATACGCCCACTTCGCCACGATCTTGTCGTCGGGGATGACACGCGCCCTGGCGAACTGGAACTCGAAATGCGGATGCGTCTGGTTGCTGCATGTCGTGAACGAGCCGGAACGTATGTTGATGGTGCCGTCGTCCATCTTCTTGATCTTGTTGCCGTGGATGTAACCCTGCGACTCCTCGGTGAAGACCTTGGTGATGATGCCTTTCTTCGTGTCGAAATTGAACGTCATCTCCTCGGCCATGTATTTGCTGTCACCCTGCGAAAACACAGGCGTCCCCGCGAGCCGTCCTGTCGAATCAGGCATCCCTTTCGCATAAACCGTGTGGTCTTCAAAGTTAAAGACGATGCAGTCGGCATCAATGGTGATGTCGTCGTATTTCACCTGGGCGCCGCCGTAATAATAAATCCTGCTGTGCTTCAGGTCCTGGATCACCGAGTCGTTGCACGACCTGTCAATCTGATTGTCGATGGCGGATTTCTTCTCGTTCACGGGAATCATCGGAATGGTGTCGCCACCGGCGATTGTGTCATTGAAAATTATCGAATCATTACTGAAAACAGTGTCATTTTTCACAATTGAGTCAGAGACAAACAGCGTGTCAACCTGCGAAATGGAATCTTTCCTGACGAGAGTGTCTTTTCTCTTACTCTTGGTCACGTCTCCGGCGGCGGAAGCGATTTCCGATTTATCATTCTGGTTGTCAGTTAGTTGCATAGGTCTCTGGCTTCCGCATCCCATCATCGCAACGACAAGCGCAGAGAAAAAAACAACAAAAAGTTTATATGTTTGTGGTCTGTACAAGATTTTTTATCTACTTTTGTAAAATATTTCAAACTGCAAAGATACGTTATTATGAGTTATAAATCATTATTTTTTATATTAATATGGTGTATTTTTCTTTTCACGCCTGATACTCAAGCACAAACGGGTGAGATCAAGACTGTTGTCATCGACCCTGGGCACGGCGGGAAGGACTGTGGGGCGGTCGGAGCGAAATCTTACGAAAAAAATATCACGCTGAAAATCGCCTTGAAGACCGGTGATTACATCAAGAAAAAATATCCTGACGTGAAAGTCATCTACACGAGAGACGACGACTCATCCGTTGACCTTTACGAGCGCGCGAACATCGCCAACCGCAACAATGCTGATGTCTTCATCTCCATACACTGCAACTCCGTCGCCAACTCGCCTAAGACGGGCGGTGCCGAGACATACGTCATGGGAGCGCACCGCGACGCCGCCAACCTCAACGTCGCAAAGAAAGAAAACGCTTCAATCCTTTACGAAGACAACACCGACGAACACTACGGCGGCTTCGACCTGAACAGCACCGAGGCTTACATCGCGATGAGCTACATCCAAAGCGAATACAAAGATGAATCGCTTCAACTCGCGGAATATGTTCAGGATGAATTGGTGAACAGAGCCAAGAGAGGCGACAGAGGCGTGCAACAAGCCGGTTTCCTGGTGCTTTACAAGACAGCGATGCCCTCGATTCTGGTCGAGATAGGCTTCATCTCCAATCCCAAAGAAGAAGATTACCTGACAAACGACAACGGACAATCGTACATCGCATCGGCAATCTACCGCGCGTTCTGCACCTACAAGACAAACTACGAAAAAGAAGCGCAGTCGGTTTATGACATGGCATCAACGGAGACAAAAACCGAAACAGAACCCGTCGCGAAAAGCGAAACGAAACAGGAAAACAAAACCACAGCCAAGACAGAACAAGAAACCAAAACCGTTGTTAAAGACGAAAACGGCGTTGTTTACCGAGTTCAGTTTGTTTCAAGAAGCTCAAAAGTCGCGAATCCAGGAGCCACGTTCAAAGGTCTGGAAGATATATATGTATATGAATATAAAGGACTTATAAGATATACGGCGGGTTGTTTCAGTACAAAAGAAGAAGCGGAGAAATACCGCAGGGAAGTCGTCTCGAAAAAATACAAGGATGCCTTCGTCGCCAAATTTGAAAACGGTAAAAGGGTAAATTAAAATGGAGAATAAGAGAAAATCTGGCATCATCGGGCTTTCGTTTGTCGGCGCCCTCATTTTGTTCATCTGGGGTTATAACTTCCTGAAAGGCAAGTCGCTGCTCGAAGAATATCCTTATTATTACGCTGTATATCAGAATGTTGACGAACTTGCACCTGCCAACAAAGTCCTTGTGAACGGAATGCTTGTCGGGCAGGTCGAAGAGTTGTTTTTCAACCCGAACCAAGACGGCTCGATAATCGTGAAGTTCACCGCAAGCAGGAACATCCGCATCCCGGCCGACAGCAAGGCGTGCATCACCGGCTCGCTCCTCGGCTCCAAATCAATAAACATCATTCTTGGAAACTCAAGCACAGACGCCAAACTCGGCGACACCCTCGCGTCAAGCATCGACAACGGTATCACCGAAATGATCTCCACTGAACTGATGCCGCTCAAAAACAAAGTCGAGACATTGGTGATGTCAATAGACACGCTCGTCGGAAGCCTCAACTCGGTCTTGGACGCAACGACACGCGCCGACGTGAAAAAAGGCGTGAACGACCTTTCAGTCTCACTCAACAACTTGAACAAGATTTCAAATGACCTGCAACAGATCATGAGTTCAGAGAAAGGCAACATCACAGACATCGTCGAGAACGTCGGAAACATCTCGGAAAACCTTTCGGCGGTGAGCGATTCGCTCGCGCAAATCAAATACAACCAATTGGTTGCATCATTGCAGTCAACAATCGACAACCTTGACGTCATCACCACGAACCTCAAAAACGGCGAAGGCTCTGCAGGACTTCTGCTCAACAACGATTCGCTTTACATCAACCTGACAAAAACCGTTGACAACCTCGGTGTCCTGATCAAGAAAATCGAGGAGAACCCGAAGAAATACATCAGGGTGAAGGTGTTTTAGGGGTTTGAGGAGTTTTAGGTGTTTAGGTCGTTAGGTAAAAGTAAGAGGCTGGCGCAAAACAAATTGCGCCAGCCTCTTTCTACTTTATGAACTTTCCACTTTATGAACTTTACAAACTTTCAACCCTAAAGGTTGGCTTTGAAATATTCGGTGATCTTCGTGATGAGATGCGCTCTGTCCATGCCATAGACGTTGTGGTCATGGCCGGGATACACGAAATAGTCGAGTTGTTTGCCGTTGTGGATGCAGTTTTCGACGAAACTGAGGCTGTGCTGCCACACCACCGTCGGGTCTGTCGTGCAATGGATGATGAGGAGCTTGCCCTGGAGCTTGTCGGTCTTGTTTTCGAGACAAGTCAGTTCATAGCCTTCAGGATTTTCCTCCGGCGTGTCCATGTAACGTTCGCCGTACATGATTTCATAATATTTCCAGTCGATGACCGGGCCGCCCGCCACGCTGACCTTTATTGATTCAGGATAATTGATTTTCAATGATGTTGACATGAAACCGCCGTAGCTCCAGCCGTCTGTCCCGATACGTTCTGCATCGACGAAAGGAAGTGACTTGAGATATTTCACGCCGACCATCTGGTCGCGCATCTCGCACTGTCCGCACTGGCGGTGAATGACCTGTTCGAAGGCCTCGCCGCGGTCGGCCGAGCCTCTGTTATCCAAGGTGAAGACGATGAAGCCTTCCTGCGAGAGGTAATGCAGGTA
This sequence comes from Bacteroidales bacterium, assembly GCA_024400395.1. Classification (GTDB taxonomy): domain Bacteria; phylum Bacteroidota; class Bacteroidia; order Bacteroidales; family F082; genus Limimorpha. Next base: position 30,294 of record JAKSMW010000003.1, on the reverse strand, counting down.
GATGCCCGCCCCGGCTGTCCACTCGTCGGTGATCATCTGTGCGTGAGGGCCGCCATAGACGTAGATGATGACGGGGTATTTCTTGTTAGGGTCGAAGTTGTAAGGCTTGATGAGACGTGTGTAAAGCGTCTGTCCGTCTTCGGCCTTCAGCTCGCCGAGTTCAACGGTCCCGATGTTGCATTCCTTGAGCGGGTCGGCGGCGGTGTAGAGGTTTTCGGTGAAATCGCCTTTGACATAATGAAGGTCAACGGCTCTCGCCACGTCGGTGCTTGAATAGAAGTCGAGATAATAGTTGCCGCTCTTGCTCGGGAGAACCGAGTGCGTCCCGTGAACCTTCGTGATCTGCGTCTTTTTTCCGTTCTTTAGGTTCACCTTGTAGAAATGACGCTGCAACGGGCTGACTTCGGTTGATGTATAATAAGCGTTGCCGTTGCCGTCGAAGCCGTCAAATGAAGTGACGACGTAATCGCCTTTTTCAATTTGTTTCGCGTTGAGTGTCTTGGTGTTATGAAGCCAGATGTGATAATATCCGTCGCGTTGTGCGAGCCACACGAACTCGGTTGTGCTTCCCGGAAGGAAATGCGCCGGGCCGACCGGCTCGACGTATTGTTCGTCCTCATCATGGAAAATCGTCTTGGTGAACTTACCCGTCAAGGCGTCGTACTCGTTGAAATCCAAGGAGTTCTGTCCGCGGTTCAGTTCACCGATATATACATGCTGGTTGTCGTTGTTCCAAGTAATCGCGGTGAGATAATGGTCTTCCGGCTCGCCTGTCTTCATCACGATGTCCTTGCCTGTATTGAAGTCATAGACATGGAGTTTCACGATGTGCGAAGTCATTCCGGCCATAGGATATTTAATAGGTGTGGCTGTTGCGACGCGTGCCGTGATGTCAACGAGCGGATAGTCTGTCACCATGCTTTCGTCCATGAGGTAATATGCGATCTTGCTGCCGTCGGGCGACCAGAAGATTCCGCCGTCGATGGCGAACTCGTTGCGGTGCACCGACTGTCCGGCGATGACGTGTTCGGGGTTGTTGGTGAGACGGAGCTGCTTCGTGCCGTCGGCGACGTAGAGGTCGTTGCCGATGGTATATGCGACGCGCATCGTGGCCTCGGTGATGGTGTGGTTCTCTGCATCCGCTGGGACCGTGGTGATCTTCTTCATCGACTTCGCGCTGAGACTCAACGAATTGAGGCTGACGCTTCCGTCTTCTTCAGATTTGTAGAAATAACCGACGTTCTCGTTGGTCCAGGTGATGTTAGGCACGCGCTTGAACTCCACGTATCCGCTGTTTTTCGCCATGATGTTGACCTGGTCGAGGTTGAGCAACGCGTTTGCCGACTTCGCTCCCGGCGACTGCACCATGAGGACGCCGTCTTCCGTGAAGACGAATTTGTCGGTGTCGGCCATCCACTTGTAGCTCTTGCTCTTCGGGTAAAGGCTGCGGTTGTTGTAAGATGCGTCTTCCGGAGTGAGCATCTTCTTCTCCTGTGCGAATGATGTTAAAACGAACATCATCGCGAATGCTGTCAAAATGAGTTTTTTCATTGTATGGAATTTTTAGTTATTCAGGTGATTTAGGTGATTAGGGGTTTGAGGTGATTAGGTGATTAATCATTGTTTAACAGAATGTATCATGTCGGCGAAACGCTGGAGCATTTCCGGGTCTTGTTCGAATTTCGTTCCTATGCAGATGATGTCGGCGCCGGCCTTTGCTTTTTCCGCCGCCATCTCCGGGGTGCTGATGCCGCCGCCCACGATGAGCGGGACGTTAATCATCTGTTTCACTTTGGAAATCATGGAGTTGGAGACCGGGTTTGTCGCGCCGGAGCCGCCCTCAAGGTAAATGAGCTTCAGTCCGAGCATCTCGCCCGCCATCGCCGTGCACATCGCGATGTCGTCTTTGTCGTGCGGTATCGGCGTGGTGTCGCTCATATAAGAGACTGACGTCATGCGGCCGCTGTCGATGAGCATGTATCCTGTCGGAATGATTTCATTGCCAAACAGTTTGAGATACGGGGCCGCCACGACATGACGACCGATGAGCATCTCCGCATTTCTTCCCGAGATAAGCGAAAGAAGCAGGAATCCGTCGCAATACTTACTGATTTGCAATGAGTTGCCTGGGAAAATAAGCACCGGGATGTCGGAGTTCGCCTTTATCAGCCTGATGCAGTGTTCAAGGCTGTCGGTGGTAAGCAGGCTGCCCCCGACGAAAAAGAAATCCACGTCTGCGGCGTTGGCCTTCGCCACAATCGACAGCACCTGCGCGTCCGTCGGCTTGTCGGGGTCAATCAGAACCGCCAACTTCTTCCGTGTCTTATCTTGAAATCTCTCGTAAATAGCCATTTTCAAAAAATGATTTTAAGATGGCAAAAATACGAATTATTTCAAAAAGGGAAACAAGAACTTCAAAAAAGTATAATTTTTTGTCGAATGAACAAAAAACCCTAACTCCGCAGTATGGATCGCTTGCGTTTTCATGGCTTTGAAGCCACATTCACATCAATGCAAATCCGTCCTGCGGAATCAGGGTATCTATGATTTATAAACTACTCTGCGTCTTCAACTCTGACCGGCTCCGGCATCGCCTTGTGGATGTCGAGTTCGTCGATGAGGTTGGTCGCGCCGGAGAGCTTGTCGATGATGAACAGCACGTAGCGGATGTCAACGTTGATGGTCCTCTGGAGTGTAGGCTCGAAGTTGACGTCGCCGCTCATCGCCTCCCAGTTGCCGTCGAAGGCGAGGCCGATGAGTTCGCCCTTGCCGTTCATGATAGGGCTGCCCGAGTTGCCGCCTGTGATGTCGTTGGTCGAGAGGAAGCAGGTGATGAGTTCGCCGTTCTTGTCGGCGTACTGCCCGAAGTCTCTCTTCTCGATGAGTTCGATGAGTCGTTTCGGTGAGTCGAACTCGAAGTCACCAGGGATGTATTTCTCGATGACGCCGTTGGCTGTGCAGACGTAGTCGTAGGAGATAGCGTCGGCGGGCTGGTAGTCTTTGACCGAACCGTAACTCATTCTGAGTGTTGAGTTTGCATCCGGATAGAGGACCTTGCCAGGCTGTGTCTCCGCATAGAACTCACGGAGGCCTTTCACGAAGAGGTTGTTGTTTTCGCTGATGACCATGTTAGCCATTCTGTAAGCCGGCACGACTGAATAAATCTGTTCCATCATGCCGTTGACCATCTGGAATGCGAGGTCTTTTTCGAGTTTCTTCACGTTTGGTTTTTCGATGAATGCCTTCATCGTTTCGGCGTTGCTGAACATTGAGGTCTCATAGACGTCGTTTGCGAGAGCCGCCCAGTCGCCTTTGTATTTCTTGATGAGTTTCTGCATTGAGGCTGGAAGCTCTTCTGTTGCGAATTGGTTGCCGTAAATCTTCATAACTTCGACGAGCATCTTCTTCTCAACGCGTGTGTCGAGACCGGCGAACATTGCATCGGCATCGATTTCTTTCAATGCTTCCGCTGCGGCGGCCTTATCTTCTTTTGAAACTTCTTTGCTTGTTGCAATCTCATGATATTCAATAAATTCGGCTGCCATCGCCAACGGGTTGAGCTGGCTCACGAAGTTCGGATAATACAATGTGCCGGAGACTTCATTGAGTTGTGCGTACATCGCTTCGAGGGTGCCGAGCACCTCGCCGTATTCCGCCTTGCGGTCATCGTTTTTATTGACCCATGCCGTGAACTCTTTTTCAAGTTCAGCCTTGCGTTCGGCGACTTTGTTCTTGCGCAGCATCTTCATCTGGCCTTCGAAGTTCTTCCATGTGTTGGCGAGGCCTGCCTTGCTGTCGGCGTAGCTGATGTTGACGGCCTGGTCAACCATCATGTATTCATCCATGACATCGGTCTCGGCTTTGAAGACGTCGTGTACGATCGGGTAGAATGTGTCAACGTTGTAGTCGATGCCGTAGGATGTCATGTAACGTTCTGTCGAGCCGGGGAAGCCCCAGATCATCGTGAAGTCGTCCTGCTGCACTCCGTCGAGGCTGATCGGGAGGTGATGCTTCGGGGTGAGCGGCTTGTTGTCGGCCGAGTAGGCCGCCGGTTCGCCGTTGGCGTCGGCATAGACGCGGAACACGCTGAAGTCGCAGGTGTGACGGGGCCACATCCAGTTGTCGGTGTCGCCGCCGAACTTGCCTATCGACTGCGGTGCCGTCCCGACGAGGCGGACGTCGGTGTATGTCTTATAGACGAACATGTAGTATTCGTTGCCTTCGAAGAAGCCTTTCACGACGGGGTTGAGCTTGCCGTCTTCAGAGGCGGCCGCTTCGAGTTCCTTCGCCTTCGCGCTGATGGCCTTCTGGCGTGCCGCCCAGTCCATCGTGTCGTTGACGACTCCGAGGATCTGTTCTGTCACGTCTTCCATTCTGACGAGGAATGAGGCGCTTACGCCTTCAGCGGGAAGCTCCTCGCTGTAGTTTCTTGCCCAGAAGCCTTCGTTGAGGTAGTCGTGCTCCACCGTCGAGAGGGCCGCGATTGAGCTGTAGCCGCAATGGTGGTTGGTGAAGAGGAGGCTGTTGTCGGAGACGATCTCGCCTGTGCAGAAGAAGCCGCGTGGCTTGTCGCCGTTGGAGAGGCCGACGATGGCGTCTTTCAGGCTGCTGTTGTTGATGCTGTAAAGCTCTTCGGGGGTGAGCTGGAGACCCATTTTCTGCATGTCAACGTAGTTGAGGCGTTCCACAAACATCGGGAGCCACATGCCTTCGTCGGCACGGACGATGCCCATCATGGCAAAGATGAGGGCGAAAAACAATGATGCTTTTTTCATTTTGTATTGATATTTTTATTGTTGTTACGGATATGAAACCGCTACGCGGTTCTCTCCTGATTACTTTCTACCTTTTTACCTTTTTACCTAACAACCTATTCACCTAACAACCTGTTCACCTAAAAGATACTCCATTCCCATCTCGTACCAGATGTCTTTCGGGATGCCGAGGCTGTTGACCTTGTCGAGGTCGGCCTGGAGTGCAGGTCTGATGACGCCGTCTTTGGCGATCCATTCCTTCACGAACTCGTAACTGCCGTCGCCTTCGGCCTTGAGGATCTCGCCGCCGAGTTTCTCGACAGCCGCCTTCATCTTCGGGAAGTCGATGGCGTAGAGGCCGTCGGCGTTGCGTGTGAACGCGCCTTCTCTCTCAAGGAAGTTGAATGTCAGCATGTTGGCCTTGCCGTGTGCTGATGCCGCGCCGAAGCGCACCGAGCGGAAGATGCCCGCCATGAATGTCGTGTAGTTCTCTTCGAGTGTCGTGTTGGTGTATTCGCCCATCTCCGAGAGCTTCGTCACGAGGAACAGTCCGAGGACGTCGGCTTTGGCCTCTTCGATGGCCGAGTACTGTTCTTTAAGTGCGTGACGCACAGTACCTTGCCCGTTGAGCGTGTTCTTGATGCCGAGGCCGTGTGCCACCTCGTGGAACATCACGTTGGCGAAGAAGGCGTCGAACTTGATGTTCTGGCGTGACGCCTCTGTCATGAGGACGTTCGAGATGGGCATGACGATCTGGTCGAACTTGGCCTGCATCGCGTTTTTGAGCTGGAGCTTGCGTGTGCCTTTCTGGAGCTGCACCTTCTCGTCGTTGGGCAGGTTGATGGCGATGGTCTTTGAGCCCATGTTGCAGTCGCCGCCGTAGAACACCACGTCATAGACGGCGAGGTCGGCGTCGGTGCCTGGTTTCTCTTTCTTGTATTCGGCAGGGACCGGCAGCTTGGTCTGAAGCTCTGGCAGCAGCGTCGCGTAACGTGCGAGCTTCGCGCTCCAGTCGAGATCCTTGATTAAAATGAACGACTCGTGTGCGGCCTTGTAGCCGTAGAGCGCATCGACGTAGTTCTCGATAGGCCCGACGACGAAATCGACGTTGTTGTTGCGGACGTTCATCCATGCCATGTCCGACTCGAAGTAGTCGTCGGTGAGCAATGCCTGCGCCCTGAGTTTGAGATATTCGGCGAACTCCTTGTCGCCGGCGAGGTCGGAGGCCTTCATGAGGAGGCCGGCCGCCTTCTCGATCTGTTCCTTGTAAGCCTCATGGAACCACACGGTGTAGAGCTGTCCGTTCTCATCGCGGCGCACTAAGGTGTAGAGGCTGGTCTTGTCGGTGTTGTCCCACGCCTCGAACTCTTCCTTTGTCATGTCGGTCGGGTAGAAACCGGCGCCGGCGGGCATCTCGCCGTAGTCCGGGATGAAGCTGCGGAGGCCGTCGAGCTGGTCCCACGGGCCGTAGTTGATCTCCGCGAACTTGCGCGCGTTCGGGTCTTCTATCTTGCCCAGGAACTCGTCCTTGTCGCCGCCGAGGTTCTCGGTCCAGAAGATGTCGTCCATGATCTTCCCGGCCTCGAAGAGGTGGCCGAGCATCTCTTTCTCGTTGGCCGACAGATGGCTGATGTCGCTCGTCAAAGTAACCTTCGCGTATTGATTTGCAAGGGCTTCGTAGTTTTCAATGCTGACCTGCTTCTCGCAGCAAGCCTCTTGTTTCGGTTCGTCGCCGCAGCCCACAAGTGCTGCCGAAATGGCTGTAGCCATGATGATGTGTCTTATTTTCATGTTGTTATATTTTGCTGATATGTAACCGCCACGGTTACAGAGCTTCTAATTTGTTTTTATCTGTTGATGAGAATTTTCTTGGTGACGACAGCCTCGCCTGCGGTTATTTTCACGAAATATTCGCCCTGCGGAAGTTCCGAAATGTTGACCTCCATGCTGTCTTCAACGCATAGCACGACACGCCCGAACATATCGATGACTTCGACGTTTGAAACCGCCATGTCGTTGTTGTTGAGGATGTTGATGACTTCATTCGCGGGATTCGGGAAAACCTCGAAGCTGTTTTCAACTGCTGACTCGCTGATGAAATCCTCGTCGCACTGGTTGAATTCGGGGTTGATGTAGATCACGTTCCAGTCGTGGTGGAAACAGAGGAGATGGAAAATTTCGCCCTCTTCGCCCGGTGTGTATCTGCCGACATTGAGGAAGCCGCGGCTGCTGCCGACGCCTTCGATCCAGTATTCGCTTTCTCCGGGAAGCGTGAGGAACGAGAACTCGATCTTCTTTCTCTCGACGCCGTTTTCATCGATGACTGTTGACACCGACTCGACTTTCATAGGGTGCTCGTCGTCTTCGAGGAAGAAGTCGCCTTCTTCGAGGTCGTAGTCGTAGAGAAGCACTTCCTCTCCGTAAACGTCACGGTAGGCGAGCCACGGACGGAAATAAACCTGATTGCCCTCTGTCCTGTAAACGCCTTCTTCGACAGGACCATAGACTCCCGGCCACCAGCTGACGATTTCGGTATATTCCATGCCGTCAACCGTTACGTTAGCCCTTTCTTCAAACCCCATCTCAAACGTGCCTTGCGGCTCCGGCGGGCTGAATGTGTACTGACCTTGGACGTACCAATAATTCTGCGCACTCGCGCACATCGAAATCGCCACGACTGCTGTCAGAAACAGTGCGATTCTCCTGAAATTTTGTAATTTTTTAAGCATAAAACTCTAATTTTAAAATTAAACTGCAAAAATAGTAAATAAAACGGAACACAAGAGAGAAATCTCACCGAACAACAAAAAAAATTCCTATTTTTGCGCCATGGCTGGAATCTACATTCATATCCCTTTCTGCAAAAGCAAATGCGCCTACTGCAATTTCTTTTCGGTCGTCACCGGGAAGCAACACGCTGATTTCCTTGATGCTTTGAGAAAAGAAATTCTAATAAGGAAATCTTATCTGAATTGTGAAAAAATTAATACAATTTATTTCGGTGGCGGAACTCCCTCTCTTTTAAAACCAATTGAAATTCAATCTGTTCTCGATGTTTTGTATAAAAATTTTAACATTTCCGAGAATGCTGAAATCACACTTGAAGCGAACCCCGACACCGTTTCGATGGAATTGTTAAAAGATTTTAGCACTGTCGGGATAAACCGCCTGAGCGTCGGGATCCAGAGTTTCCATGACGACGACCTCCAATATTTAAGTCGGCGGCACGACTCCAAACATGCGCTTCAGGTCTTGGACTGGGCGAATATGATTGGTTTTCAGGAGGTCACGATGGATTTGATTTACGGCATTCCCACCTTGACGGAAGAGAAATGGGCTGAAAACCTCGACATTTTCTTCTCGAAAGGCATCAATCATCTCTCGGCGTATGCCTTGACAATCGAGCCGAAGACCGCGCTCGGGCAGCGTATCAGCAAGGGCACCGCCGCCCCCGTTGACGAGGACGCCACGATACGGCATTATGAGATGCTCGTGGAACGCGCTGAAAAAGAAGGCTTCGAGCATTACGAAATCTCGAACTTCGCCAAGCCAGGACATCACTCGCGGCATAACCGTTCGTACTGGACCGGCGAGAAATACCTCGGCCTCGGCCCGTCGGCGCATTCGTTCGACGGCCTTTCAAGACAATGGAACGTCGCCAGCGTGACGGAATATTGCAAACTGATAAATGATTTTCCGAACTCATTGAAGATGAACTGGTTCGAGAAGGAAATCCTCACTTCAGACGACCGTTACAACGAATACGTGATGACTTCGTTGAGGACGTGCTGGGGCTGCGACATTGAAAACATCAAAGAGAACTTCGGTGAGAAATACCTAAAGCATTTTGAGGAAAACATTGTTCCTTATTTAAACGACGGTCGCTTGGTGAAGCACGGCGGTAATTACGTTTTGACCGAAAACGGGATGCTCTTCGCCGACGGCATCGCGGCGGAGCTGTTTGTGTGAACTGATTGTCCACGGGTATCGAGAGTCCGTTGGCCATGATGCACCCATTTCTTCAGACCGTTTTGTTGCCGAGTTAAGGAAATAAATTCCTGCTGGTTTTACGTTGCAAAATCACATCTATTATTCGTACCATTTTCAAAATCTTCATGATTTTAAATTGGTTCTCAGTTTTTTTTGACCACGAATTTCATGAATAAAAAGAATTGTTTTTCAATTTTTGAATGGAGTTTTCACGCTTCTTTCGATGATTTTCACGTTAATTTTTTTGAAAAATACGTCGATTTGGCATAATTTTGGTGTGGAATTGGAATGCAATTTTGAAATTTTTTTTAGTTTTGAGAAGAAATTTGTTTGAAAATGGGAATGAAAAAGACGGAAATTGTGTAAAAATCTTTTGTCAACAATTTGCTATTTGCATAAAAGAAAAAAAGTTAAGCGATTAAAACACAATCACTTAACTTTTTTATTGTACCCAGGGCCGGGATCGAACCGGCACGAGCATTACCTCATCGGTTTTTGAGACCGACGCGTCTACCTATTCCGCCACCTAGGCATGCATTTCAATGAACTTTTTCGGTTGCAAAAATAATACATTTTTTGTTATGCGCAACATTTTTTTTTATAATTTTGCAGCCGAAAAATTTACTCAAACAAAACGCAACATGCAAGAGCCTATTGTATCAATATTTTCAGGCAGAGCCACGAGATATCTGGCCGACAAAATCGCCCAGTATTACGGCAAGCCATTAGGAACATGCAACGTGACGGTGTTCTCCGACGGCGAGTTCCAGCCGAGTTTCGAGGAGAATCTCCGCGGAAGGGACGTGTTTTTGATTCAGTCAACATTCCCTCCGACAGAGAACCTCATGGAGCTTCTGATGATGATTGATGCAGCAAAACGCGCTTCGGCACGCCGCATCATCGCCGTCATCCCGTACTTCGGATTCGCACGTCAGGACAGGAAAGACCGTCCGCGCATCAGCATCGCCGCGAAGTTGGTCGCCAACCTGCTTCAGGCAGCCGGCGTGACACGCGTCATCACCATGGACATCCACGCCGACCAGATCCAAGGGTTCTTCGACATTCCTGTCGATAACCTCTTCGCCTCGAAGATTTTTGTACCTTATATACAAAGTCTCGGCCTCGGCAACAACATCACCGTCGCATCACCCGACGCCGGCGGCACACGCCGCGCCGCTTCATACGCCAAGATGCTCGAAACGGTGTTCTGCATCTGCCACAAACAGCGCAACAAACCGAACGAGATCGAGAAGATGCTCCTCATCGGCGACGTCGAAGGCCGCGATGTCATCCTCGTTGATGACATCATCGACACGGCAGGCACCATCACGAGAGCCGGACAACTCCTGAAAGACAACGGCGCACGCAGCGTCCGCGCCTTCGCCACACACCCGATATTCTCCGGCAAGGCAATGGAGAAAATCGACAACTCGGTGTTCGACGAGGTCGTCGTGACCGACACCATCCCGCTGGTCAACCCGAGCAAGAAGATACACGTGCTCTCGACAGCCGAGCTCCTCGCCGAGGTCATCACACGCGTCGAGAACTACGAGTCGCTCAGCGAACTCTTTAACAAGACAAAATAGGAATAATGGTGGTTCAGGGGTTTCAGAGGTTTTAGAGGTTTCAAAGGTTTCAGGGGTTTCAGAATGAAACTTTGAAACTATTGAAACTTTGAAACTATTGAAACCATCATTTCAAACAACTAAAATATTAACTTAAACAACTAAACAAAATGAATTCAGTATCATTGAGCGGTTCTCTTCGCGAGAACGTAGGGAAAAAAGATGCTAAGGCATTGCGCAGGAACGGTCAGGTCCCGTGCGTCATTTACGGTAACAACATCGAGCAGGTGAAATTCTTCACCGATGCAAGGAGCTTCAAGAAGATCCTCTACACACCGGAGACTCTCATCATCGACTTCGAGATCAACGGCAAGGTCTATCACACGATCCTTCAGGACATCCAGTATCATCCTGTCACTGACGAGGTGCTTCACGCCGACTTCCTCGATGTCAACGAAGACAACCCGATCACGGTGTCACTCCCGGTGCGCACCGAAGGCACATGCCCGGGTGTCATGCGCGGTGGCCGTATGAACATGAACATCAGCAAGTTGAAAGTCCGCGGCTATGTCAACGACCTTCCTGACAACATCGTCATCGACGTCAGAAACCTTCAGATGAACCAGTCAATAAAGGTGAAAGACCTCAACCTCGAGAAGATTACGGTCCTTGTTCCTGAGAACACTATCGTCATCGATGTCCGCGCTCCGCGTAACGCAGCCGCCGAAGAGGAGACGACAGAGGAAGCAGCACCGGCTGAAGAAGCAAAATAAGCTGATTCCGAAATTTAATATCCCATCGTACCATGCGGTGGGATTTTTTTATACCTTTGCGGGAAAATCAACGTCAATGTTGAAAATATGTAACTCATTGATATTAAACATCTAAAAATGAAATATCTCATCGCTTGTCTCGGAAATATCGGTGCCGAATACGCCAACACAAGGCATAACATCGGCTTCATGGTCGCCGACCGTCTCGCCAAAGACCTTGGCGGCACGTTCACCACCGGGCGTCTGGCGATGGTCTCCGAGATGAAGTTCAAGGGACGCCAGCTTGTGGTGATCAAGCCCACGACATACATGAACCTTTCAGGCAAGGCGGTGAGATACTGGATGACGCAGGAGAAGATCCCGATGGAGAACGTCCTCGTGGTCTGCGACGACCTCGCGCTGCCGGTCGGGACGCTGCGCCTCAAGAAAAAAGGCAGCGACGGAGGTCACAACGGACTGAAAAACATCATCGAGTCGTTGGGCGGCAACGAGTTCTGCCGCCTGCGCTTCGGCATCGGCAACGACTTCGCCAAAGGGAAGCAGATCGACTTCGTCATCGGCGAGTGGAAACAGTCAGAGATCGACGAGATACAGCCGCGGCTCGACATCGCCGCCGAAATAATAAAAAGCTTCGTCACACAAGGCCCCGACCTCACAATGAACCAGTTCAACAACAAGTAAACGAAAAAATCTTCCTGCCGCTTGACAAAAAGACTTTTTTGTTTATCTTTGCACTTTAAAACTTTCAGCATGAACGAGAAGATGTTAAAAACCATCAGGGAGTTTTTCAAGACCCAGCCCATCGAAAAGGCTTGGATCTTCGGCTCTTACGCGAGAGGCGAGGAAACCCCGGAAAGCGATGTTGACATTTTGGTGGTTTTTGATGAGAAAGCTCAAATATCGCTTTTAGGTCATTGCCGCATAAAAAATTCACTTGAAAAGATTTTGAACAAGGAAGTTGACCTGATTGAAGATGGTTGTCTTAAACCATGGGCATTGGAAAGTGCAGAACGTGACAAAATTTTGATTTATGAGAGAGAAAGTTAGAGACAAAGGTAGAATTATGCACATGCTGGAATCAATAGATAATTTACTTGATTTCACAAAAGACAAAACATTTGAGCAGTTTCAATCAGATAAAATTTTAAAATTTGCGACCATTAAAAACATTGAAATTATTGGTGAAGCGGCATACAAAATAACCAATGAGTTCAGAGAATCACACCAAGAGATTGAATGGAGGGATATAATTGGGATGAGACATGTTATGGTTCATGACTATTACCAAATCAGCGACAAGGAAGCTTGGCTCGTAATCCAAAACGACCTTAAACCTTTGAGAGAGAAACTTGAAGACATTTTAAAAACATTGTGATTTTTTTTCATTTTTTCCTTGATTTGTATGTTTTTTTGTATTTTTGCAGTGTATTAGTTATATAATACAGTAATATGATTAACAAACGAAAACACATCAACAAAATGAAGAAATCATTGATTATCATCGCAATTGCAACAATGTCGGTTTTGGTTACAAGTTGCAGCACGGCAAAATTTTATTTCAGGTATTTTAATTTTGCAAGAAAAGAAGGTGTCAGCAGTGTGAGCGGCCAAGGTCACGGACCGTTTGATTTCGAACTCAAAAACAATAGAATGCTCGCTGTGATTGATATGGACGGGCGCAGCGACACGGTTTTCATCGATTCCGGCTTCAATGGCGCGATTGCCGAATGCCATCCGAAATCAGAACTCACGCCTGAATATTCCCGCATTAAGGTGACAGGAGCACTCAAAAGGTCAAAAGTTTACATGAAGATTGACACCGTGAATGCAAAATTCCTTTGGCATCATCACGACATAAGGTATGATATCTGTCTGAATTTCGATTCTCCATGCGACATTCCCATTGCTGGTCGTCCGCTGATGGGGGCGAAAATGCTTTTCGCATTCGATTTCGAACATAACAAGGTGGCAATTGATTTTTCCAATCAGAAAATCTCATATTACAGATACAACGACTCTACTTTTTGTCTTGATGGCTATAAATCAATGAGATGCAAAATTAGAAGGCGATGTATCTACGTTTATCCGGTCATAAACGGGAAGGAATGCAAATGTATTTTCGACACCGGCAACGGCAGTGCTTGTTTTATTTTGAATGGAAAAGACAACGGATTTGAGAAGCGTGAAGACGACATCGTTTATGAGGGGACAATCGGCCACACGGTAGACGGCGTGATAAACTCAGGCGAATATTATGTCAGGCGGGAAGAGACGATAAAACTCGGTGAAAATGAATTTGTCGCGCCGGTGCTTTACACCTCCGAACTCAAATACAACAACGTCGGGCTGCGGTTCATCTCCCAGTTCGACTGGTTCTATGACGATAGTAATCCTGGTGTGATTTATTACAAGCCTCGCGAAGTCCAGCACTTTGATTTTCAGGAGACCGGCCCGTACAAACTTCAGGCTTCGGAAGACGGCCTGATGATTATCACGCGCATTGTCGATGAGAGGAACACGTTTGAGTTCGGTGACATCATCAAGTCGGTGAACGGCGAGGAGATAAACGATGACAACATCTGCCATTACGCCGAACTGCTCAACAACAGCAGGGACTGGAGCGGTTTCAGGATTGAGGTTTCAAAGTAAAAGCCACCTCAAAAGGTGACATTTTACCACCTTTTTCAGCGGAAATTTCAAAATTGTGATGTTCTTTTCAAAATAATTTGTAATTTTGCCGTGTTAAAACTCAAATAAGCATATAAATAAAAAGGTATAATAGGATAATTAAAAAATTTTAGACATAATTAAGCCATTTCACTTTTTGGAGTATCATTGGAATCTCGACAATTCAACACGTAATACACAAGAAAGGGGAAATGCTTGCGGATTTGCCGTAAGCTTTCTTGTTTGTATTACAGGTAGTCGAGAACCTCAATGATAAGCAAAGGTTTACGGCTTTTTTATTGCCAACAGAAAAAACATGGCAATATTCATCGGGGAAATAATAAGACAAAAAGCGAAAGAAAGAAAGGTTACTGTAACCTGGATGGCAAAAAAATTGGGTTGCCACAGGACCAATATTTACAGAATCTTCGACTCGGTATCTATCGATACAAATGTTTTATATCGTCTTTCATCAATCCTAAAATTTGATTTTTTCAAAATCTATTCAGACAACCTTACTGAAGAGACAAGAAATGAATAGTTACCAAGTGTAACAATATTGTTACATGTCACAAACATGCTACATCAAATCAAAAGTCGCAATTATAATATGTGGTATTTTTGCACAAAATTTGGTTTATAGATGAAAAAGTTTGTATTTGCATTGTTTTTAGCATTGGCAAGCCATGCCATTAATGCACAACAAGTTGACTATTCAGTCGTATCAGTACCTCAAGAATCTGGAATTATCTTCACAAAAGTCACTACGGACAATGATTATGTGTGTATGCCGGAAGTAAGGAGAGACACGAAACCTTCAAAAGTAATTGGTTATTTTTCTTGGTACACCAATCGCATTCTTGATGCATCGAAAGACGGGCAGAAAATCGCATTTCTGTCATTCAGAAACAATACCACCAACATTTTTATTAAAGATGTTGAAAGAATGGGAGGAGCTACACAAAGAACAAATCGTCAAAATATTATGGATTTTTCGTATTCACCTGATGGACAGAACATTTGTTTCTCTGAAATGTCCGGTGATTCAAACAAAATTTTTGTGACAAGTTCTGACAAAGGCTATGTTTGCCGTCAAATCACATCCAACGATCAAGATTATTCACCAATATATTCTCCCTTAAACGGAAATATCTTTTTCACCCGTCTTGAATCCCAAGGAACAAGCATATGGGAATACAACATAAAAGACAATTTCTTGTCAAATATCACAAGAGGAATGAACCCGTGTCCGTCATCTGAAGAAGATGCAGTATATTGCGTTCGTTCATCAGCAGATAACAACAATGAAATATGGAAGATTAACTATAAGACCGGAAGTGAAGAATGCATAGTTTCAGACACAAAACACAGTTTCACAACACCAACCGTGTCACCAGACGGACAATGGATTTTATTTGTCGGCAGCAGTGTCATAGATGGAGGCAGTTTCTTTTATCAAAATACAGACATTTACGTCTGCAAAGTTGATGGAACTGAATTAACTCAATTGACATACCATGCAGCCGATGACATTAGTCCGGTGTGGAGTCATGACGGAGAATCGATATATTTTATCTCACAAAGAGGGAGTTCAAATGGAACAGCCAATGTCTGGAAAATGAATTTCATACTTAAATGAACATGGTTATTTAATAAAATCATTACAAATTAACAATTAAATTATGAAAGCGTTAAAAGTATTATTCACGGTAGTTGCTCTTATTGTAAGCAACTCGGCTTTTGCACAATTTTCAAACACAGGGGCTAACAACGGTAACCGTTCAGCTTCATCAGACAATCGTAACAATTATAGCACCAATGGACCCACATACAAGGGTTTCGTTGAAGGAGGCTATACATTTGGTGATTGGGGTTATGGTGTTGTTATGACAAGCCATGGCTGCCAAATTAACAGACACGTTTTCGTTGGAATTGGTTCAGGTGCTAAATTTATTGACGGCGAAGTTTTTGTGCCAGTTTATGGCGATTTTCGTGTCAACTTCTTAAAAAGCGATATAACGCCATTTTTTGGAACAAAAGTTGGTTATAGCATTCACGAAGCTGGTGGATTTATGTTTGAACCATCTTTAGGTTGTCGGTTTGGATTCACAGACAGTTTTGCAATGAACTTTAGTGCTGGTTATGAATTGCAAAAGGCAGAAGTGCTTTACTATAGTTACTATTACGGCTATGGATTCACAGAAAAAGAAAATGTTGGTGGTTTCATGTTGAAACTTGGCTTTGAATTCTAAAAAACATTGTATGCTTGTTCATGAGGGATGAGATGATTTTACTCTTGTGGAAATAATACATTTGAAAAGGGTATAGACAAACATAAGTTAGTTTGCCTATGCCCTGATTTTTTAAAAACCTCACTTTCCTTTTTCCTCCAATTTCCTGCTCAACTCGTTGATTTTCTCTTCGAGCGACTTCATCTTCTCCAAGACCTCGTCGTTGTTGTCGGTTGCCATCGCATCGACGAGCAGCGACGTGATGAGTCCCATGCCGATGATGCCGCCGAAGAACAACATCACGCAGAAATAAAGCCTTACGAGGTTTGTCATCAGCGCGGACGACGTCCCGCCGGTTATCGAGTCGGGGATTTCATACCAGCCTTCGACGGTGAAGATCCGGAACGTGTTGTAAAAGGAATCGATGGGGTTGGCGAAATATTCGGGCGCGACATTCCTGAAAAGCGTGCATGTCACTATCGAAACGATGAAAATCAAGATGAAAAACGCCAGCATGATGATGGAGGTCGTCTTCACCGCCAGCTGGACGCTCTTCACGAAAGACGAGAGATTCGGGATGAACTTCAGGATCCGTATGAGCTTCAGCGCACGGAACGACCTCAACACGGTGATGAACCCGATGGTGTCAACAAATGCGCTTTCGTAGAAAAACTGCCCCAACGACAAGGCCGAAACCACAGTGATGACATAGTCACACCGATTCCATCGGTCTTTCCAATACTCCCTGAACCCCAATGAGTTGATCTTGACAGTCACCTCAATCATGAAGATGATCGTGAAAAAATTGTCCCAATAGCTCAAGTATTTGAAATTTGCGCCGTAACACTGCAGGAAAATGACGACGCAATTCAAGATGACAACCGCCAATATGAAGGTGTCATTCCAGAATAATTTCGCCAAAGCGTGTTTAATCCTGCTCATCTTTCTTTTCCTTCTCGTCGAGTTTTTCGTTCAGTTTCTCAAGTTCCTCCTTGAGACTTTTGATCTGGCGGAGAACCTCGTCGTTGTTGTCGGCGGCCATTGCATCGACGAGGATTGAGGTTATGAGTCCCATTCCGATAATCCCGCCGAAGAACAAAATCAGCGAGAAATACAGCCTCACCAAGCTCATGACGACGGTTGACGACTCTCCGCCCGTGATGGCGTTGGGGATTTCATACCAGCCCTCGACAGTGAAAATCCTGAACGTGTTGTACATGGAATCAAACGGATTCGCGAAATATTCAGGCGCGATGTTTCTGAAAATAGTGCACGTGACTATTGAAATTATGAAGATGATGATCAAAAAGGCGAAAATTATGACCCACGACGTCCTGACCGCAAGCCTCAAACTGTTGACGACAGACGACAGATTCGGGATGAATCTCATCAGCCTGATGAGCTTCAGCACACGCAAGGTCCTGATGGCGCTTATCACCCCGATTGTCTCCGTGAACTGGTTCGGGGATATGTATTGCACCAACGAAAGCGCCGTGACTGCTGTTATGACGAAGTCCCATCTGTTCCATTTATCGCTCCAATATCCATTGAACGTCAATGATTTAATCTTGACAAAAGCCTCGATTACAAACAGAATCGTGAAAAAGCTGTCAACGTGCGCAAGACGTTGGAACGATAGTTCCTGAGATGTATAATAGCATTGCAGGAAGATGACTATCCCGTTCAAAATGACAATTGTCATGATGAATGTCTCATTCAGGAACAGTCTGGATAAAAAGCGTGTAAGTTTCTTCATTTTATTTTTTATGAAGCCACAAAAATATAAAATATTGTGTTACCTAAAGAAATTTTAGTTAATTTTGCCCGAAATAATTTTTTCAGATTTGCAGACATTAAAGACACATATTGATATTCACAGTTCTGATTATCAAGAAAATAAGAAAGCTTTCACAGACTTGATGGCGCGTTACCGTGACGCATTAGCCTCGAGTATGCAAGGCGGCGGCCCTGCTGCCATAGAGAAACACAAGAAACGCAACAAGCTTTTAGCCCGCGAGCGCATTGATCTTTTAATCGACAAGAACACGCCGTTTTTGGAGCTTTCGCCGATGGCGGCGTACGACACATATAACAACGACTTCCCGTCGGCGGGCATCGTCACCGGAATAGGCATCATCGAAGGGCGCGAGGCGATCATCGTGGCCAACGACGCCACCGTGAAAGGCGGCACCTACATGCAATACACCGTGAAGAAACACCTCCGCGCGCAGGAGATCGCAATGGAGAACCATCTCCCGTGCGTGTATATGGTTGACAGCGGCGGCGCGTTCCTGCCGGAGCAGGACACCGTCTTTCCCGACAAGGAGCATTTCGGACGATTCTTCTACAATCAGGCGCGCATGTCGGCGATGGGCATCCCGCAGATCGCCATCGTGATGGGCATGTGCACCGCCGGCGGAGCTTACGTGCCGGCGATGAGCGACGAGACGATAATAGTGCGCAGGCAGGGCACCATATATCTCGGCGGCCCTCCGTTGGTGAAAGCCGCCACCGGTGAGGTCGTCACGGCCGAAGAGCTCGGCGGCGCGGAGATGCACACCGCCGTGTCGGGCGTCGCCGACCATCTCGCAGAGAACGACAGCCACGCCATGCAGATCTGCCGTAACATCTTCAAGACATTGGAGAAACCGAAGAAACAGATGTTGGACATGCTCCCCGTCGAGGAGCCGCTCTACGACCCCGCCGAGCTGTACGGCATCGCACCCGTTGACCTCCGCAAGGTCGTTGACCCGCGCGAGGTGATAATGCGCATCGTCGATGGAAGCCGCTTCCAGGAGTTCAAGGAGAGATACGCCACGACACTCGTCTGCGGCTTCGCACATCTCATGGGATTTCCTGTCGGGATACTCGCCAACTTCGGCGTATTGTATTCAGAGTCAGCGTTGAAGGCGACACATTTCATCGAGCTTTGCTGCCAGCGCAACATACCGCTTGTGTTCTTGCAGAACATCACCGGCTTCATGGTGGGGAAGGACTACGAGCGCGGCGGCATCGCGAAGGACGGCGCGAAGATGGTCCACGCGGTGAGCAACGCCAACGTGCCGAAGTTCACCGTGATCTTCGGCGGCTCGTTCGGCGCCGGCAACTACGGCATGGCCGGACGCGCCTACAGCCCGCGACTGCTCTTCTCATGGCCGAACGCGAAGATCTCCGTCATGGGCGGCGAACAGGCCGCCAACGTACTCGCGACGGTGAAGGAAGACCAATACAAATTCAAAGGAATGCCTGTGCCGGAAGACGAAATCCTGAAACTGAAAAAAGAAATCCTCGCGAAATACGACTACGAAGGCTCGGCGTTCTACAGCACCGCACGCCTCTGGGACGACGGCATCATCGACCCCGTCGATACGAGAAAAATATTAGCGTTGGGCATCGCGGCGTCGCTCAACCAGAAGTTCCCGCCGCAACAGTTCGGTGTCTTTAGGATGTAGGAGATTAGGAGATTGAGGAGTTTGAGGAGTTTGAGGAGTTTGAGGAGATTAAGTTTTATTAATATGAAAAATTTTTGATATGTTTTTTAAGTTTGAGGATATTATTGCATGGCAAAAGGCTATTTTATTGGGGAAGAATGTTTATGATGCTTTTAAGAATTCAAAGGATTATGGTTTTACAAATCAGATTCAGAGGGCTGCGGTTTCTGTTTCAAATAATATTGCAGAAGGTTTTGAAAGAAAGTCAAACAATGAATTTAAACAATTTTTATACATTTCAAAGGGATCTTGTGGTGAAGTACGTTCGATGATATATTTAGCCAAAGAGATTGGATTAATTAATGAGGAAAAAAGCGAAGAGATTGTAAATCAAACAGAAGAAATAACAAAAATGTTAATTTCTCTAATCAAAACACTTTAAACCTAAAACACCTAATCACCTGAAATACCTAACTACCTAAAACACCTAAAATGGATTTCACGACATTACAAATAGGAATAGAGAAAAACGTGGCGCGCATCGCCCTGAACAGGCCGGAGGTGCGCAACGCAATGAACGCCGTCATGATAAAAGAGATGACCGAGGCCATCGGCTGGCTCGACAGCCGCGGCGACATCAGGGTCATCGAGATATGCGGCAACGGCAAGAGTTTCTGCGCCGGCGCCGACATCAACTACATGAAAGACATCGCGAAAAACGGCTATCTTCAGAACATCGAAGATGCGAAAAGGCTTTCAAAATTGTTCCAGACGATATATTTCTGCGGGACACCGGTAATCGCGCTCGTCCACGGCCACGTCATCGGCGGCGGCAACGGGATTATGGCAGCCTGCGACGTGGTGCTTGCCGAGACCGACACCGTCTTCGCCTTCAGCGAGGTGAAACTCGGCATCACGCCGGCGACAATCTCGCCTTTCGTCATCGCACGTTGCGGCGAGGCTTTCGCCCGCGACACCATACTCAGCGGACGGAAATTCACGGCTGAAGAAGCCCTCGACAATCATCTCGTCAACTTCACAGGCACGATGGAAGAGCTGAACCGCAAACTCGATTTCTACACCGAGCAATATCTCAACGCATCGCCCAACGCCATCCGCGACTGCAAGCAACTCATCAGAAGCGTCTGCGGACGCAACAACCCTTACAGCGAAATCTTCGACATGACATCTGTCGTCATCGCCAACGAACGGAGGTCGGACGACGGGCAGGAAGGCATGAAGGCGTTCTTGGAGAAACGGAAGCCCGGCTGGTGCGAGTGACAACGCAGCCGTCATATTGGAGGTGCCTTACAGATAACGTTTTACGGCATCACGCCAGACCATATAGCCTTTCCCGGTGAGGTGCAGGCCGTCGTTTGAATATTTGATGTTCATCTTTCCCTCCTCATCGGCGAAAAGCGAAAACAGGTCGATGTACGTGACACCTTCATCCTCGGCGACCTGCCTTAACAAATCGTTGGTGACGGGGATGTCTTTCCAGCGTGCTGTGTGACCACCGAACAGGCCGTAGTGATCGTTTGTAGGCAGAACGCTCTGGATATAAATCTCTGTGCGTGGCGACTCCGCCTTGATTCTTTTCACGATCCGGCGTGTCTTCATGGCGACCGTGTCGGGATCGCCGCCCCGTCCCAGGTCGTTGATGCCGATCATCAGGAAAACCTTTGCCGGCTGGCCTTTCGTGATTGTTTCCAGACGGTCGAGGACGCCGTCGCACACATCGCCGCTGATGCCGCGGTTCTTGCAATGCTTGTTCTGGAACAACTCACTCCATTCGCCGCCGTCGGTGATGCTATTGCCCAAGAAAACGATGTCTTTTTTACTTGTCGGCAACTCGTCAAACAATGTGGCACGCTGTTCATAATATGTGCTGTGCTTGCGCTGCTGCGAAAAAGCGTCTTCCGAGATGGAAACAAATGCCATGCAGCAAACCATGCTGAACATTATAAAAACATTTCGCTTCATGTTATAAAACCTTAAATTTTAAGTCGCAAAGTTAAAAAAAATTTAAATTGCAAAAAATTCTTTACAAATCAAGATGAACACCAATAGTAAATCCAGGACTCACACTATCAGTTTCATCAGTTCTTTCATCCCTTCCGAAGCACCTTTTTTTATATGTGTGATTTTTCGGTCGGTGTTGATGTGAACATCTTTTGGGTCAATGAGATAGACATCGGCGTTATATGGGACGTAGTTCAGCAGTCCGGCGGCTGGATAAACGTTCATCGAGGTACCGATGATGACGAAGATGTCGGCTTTTTCAGTTTCATACGCAGCGTCTTCGATTCTCGGCACCGCCTCGCCGAACCACACGATGAAAGGCCGCAGCTGGCTTCCGTCGCCCGCCTTGTCGCCCATCTTCACCTCAAACTCCTCCGGCTTCAACTCCTTGATATACTTTGAGTTGTTCGGGTTGTAACTTGAACACACCTTCGTCAGCTCGCCGTGAAGGTGGATTATTTTATGACTCCCGGCTCTTTCGTGCAGGTTGTCAACGTTTTGCGTCACGACGGTGACATCAAAATACTTCTCAAGCTCGGCACAAAGTATATGCCCTTGATTAGGTTTCACGTCGAGAAGTTGTTTTCTTCTCTCGTTGTAAAAATTGATAACCAATTCAGGATCAGCCTCATAACCTTCTATTGAGGCGACCTGCATGACGGGATATTTGTCCCACAGCCCGCCGACGTCCCTGAAAGTGCTTATCCCGCTCTCGGCGCTGATACCGGCACCTGATAAAATCACAAGTTTCTTCATAAGTATATTTATTTCTCGCAGATTTATTTGAAATCTCCAAGTCGTTTCATCTCATTCAAGACCATCCGCAACTCACCGAAAGTGTAGTCTTCGCCGAGCACGTCACGCGCCGCGCCCAAAGAAGCATCCTGCGTCTCGGTGAAATATTCCACAATCGTGTCGTAATGTTCCTCCGTCATGAAATCCTTTGCGGAAGCGTAGCCTTTCAAAATCATCTCCGACACATGACCTTGAATCGTTGACAGCACCATGCCGCGGCGGTCGGCGATCTCTTCAAGCGTAAGTCCTTCATCAATAAGGTTTTTCGTGACAAGAACCGTGTCTTTAAGGTCGAGTTCAATCTTCGATTCCTCATCATCGAACTTCATCTTGCTCATTCCCTGGTGTTCAAGGACGATGTTCAGAATGTCGGAGCCGAACTTCTGGATTCTCGACGTTCCGACTTTCGACAGGGCTTTCAGTTCTTTCACCGTCGTCGGTTTTTTCTCGACAATGGCCTGCAATGTCGTTGTCGGTATCACTCTCGGCTCCGGGATCTCCAATGCGGAAGCGACATCCTCACGCCATTTCTCCAACGCCTTGAACAGTTTCATGTCGCTGCCGTAAAACTGCCTGCGTTTCAAAGTCGATGTGGTTTTCTTTCCAAGTTCCTCTGCCTCAACGATTTTCCTGTTCTTTATCTCAAGATATTTCTTTAACTCAAAGCCGTTTTTGCATGTTTCGAGACACGCTTTCGCAACCATGACGCTTCCCCGAAGCAGGTCAAGAGCTTCTTTAACCTGTTCGTTGACGGCAGCGTTGTCGGTCTGCAACGGCATTTCCATGACCGTCTCGACGGAACCGATGTTTGAAAGGAAATACGCACAGCCTTTCATTATGCGTTCCTGCAACTGTAAGTTATTGCTAATCTGGAAGTTATCTTGAATAATCCTCGCCATCTGAATATGAAATCTGTCGCCGACATCAACCACGTTTTTATGGAACACCTGCTCTATTTCCGGCAACTCCTTCGAGACCGACTTTTCAAAACTGCCGCGGTTTTTATAAACTATTCCGATTATTTTTCCGAGGTCGGATTCAATTTTATGAAAATCGAACAGTTCGAAAAGCATCTCCGTTTCGTACTGCGTCTTGTTATGTTCAAACTGTTCCTCATTCGGCTCCATCGACGGGATGGCATCTGTGAACTGGTTGATTTTCAAATCGTTGAAAAGTCCGTTTTGTGAGAGTTTCGTCTTAAGCACTAATCCGTCGAGCGAGGTGCAGCGGCTCAACGCGACATAGACCTGTCCGTGCGCGAAGGCGAGGCTCGCGTCGAGGATCACGTTTTTGAACGTCAGGCCCTGGCTTTTGTGAATCGTTATCGCCCACGCCGTTTTCAGCGGAATCTGGGTGAAGCTGCCGATCTCCTTCTCCTCGATTTCTTTTGTGTCCTTGTTGATGTTATATTCAAAATTCTGCCACGTAACCGGCTCGACCTTAATGACTTCGTCGTCGCATTTCACAAAAAGCCCGTCATCTTTGTCGTAGCTCACAATCTTCCCGATCTTGCCATTATAATAAAGGTGTTCGCGCGACGGGTCGTTTTTCACGAACATCACCTGCGCTCCGACTTTCAGTTCAAGCTCCGACTTTGTCGGGTACGCAAGTTCCGGGAACGTACCCGTTATCTTCGCCTCAAACTTTATCGTTTTGGTTTTCAATGCGTTGAGTTTCGATTCATTGATTTCATCAACCTGACGATTATGTGTCATCAACGTGATGAAACCGTCTTTTTCATCGGGTTCGAAATCGGGTTTGTAATGGCTGTTTAGAACCGCAAGGCTCTCTGCGTCAAGGCAGTTGTTTCTTACCTTATTCAGGATATTGATGAAATCGCTGTCCGACTGCCGGTAGATATGTTCGAGTTCGATGCAATAATAATATGTCTTCTGAAGCACGTGGCTGTCGAAGAAATACACTGATTTGTAATACGGTTCGAGCAGTTCCCATTCCTCCGGTTTGGCGACGGGTGCGAGCTGGTGAATGTCGCCGATCATGAGGACCTGCACGCCGCCGAACGGTTTGTTGTTGTGGCGGACGCGTCGCAGCACGGCATCGACGGCATCGAGGAGGTCGGCGCGCACCATCGAAATCTCATCGATGACGAGGAGGTCGAGCGAGCGCATGATTTTCAGTTTCACTCCCGAAATCTTCTGATATTGAGCCGATTGCGCTCTCACCTGCGTTTCGTTTCTCATGGCGGTGACATCGTTCAGCGTGTCTTCCGGAAGCTGCGGGCCGAACGGCAGCTGGAAGAACGAATGTATCGTCACGCCGCCCGCGTTGATGGCCGCCACCCCCGTCGGGGCGACTATCACGAGCCGTTTGTACGTGTCTTTCGCGAGATTGCGCAGAAACGTCGTCTTGCCCGTGCCCGCCTTCCCCGTGAGGAAAATGTTCATATTCGTGTAACGGACGAACTTATCGACCATCTCCAACTTCTGATTCTCAACTCTTTGCGTCTGCATGATTTCCCGTTTTTTCGCGGACAAAATTATACAAAATAACCGAATGCCGCCGCAACTTTTTTCATTAAAGATTTTATTAAATTTTTTTTTACAATTGTCTTTCCTCACAACGACATATTTGGCAAATAATTCAGCTGTATAAGGAAAAAAGTGGTAATTTTGCCGCCCGGAATGAAGAACGTTTTTAAATCGACGCCGTTTCTGGCGATTGTCACGTGCCTGCTGTGGGGATCGAGTTTCGTCCCGACCAAGACAGGCCTTCAGTTTATGGACGCGCCGCTGCAATTCGCGGGCTACACCTTTATTATATCAGGTATTTTCATGATGCCCTGGGCGAAAGTCGGAAGACATTATCTCCGGCAGTTTATCGACAACTTCGGAACAATGCTTAAAGTTGCAATATTCTCAATATCAATACTTTACGGCTCGTATTACACAGGAATGAAACTCACCGACGGCTCCATCGCCTCGATGATTGTGGGTTGTCAGCCGTTTTTCGTCGCCATCCTCGCGCATCTCATTCTGAAAAACGAGAAGTTCAACATAACGAAAGTCATCGGGATGACACTTGGAATCGCCGGCATCTTGGTGGTGAGCTGGCCGAATTTCAGCAACATCCAGATAACCGGTTTCACTTCCGCATTGGGAATCATCCTGATTATAATCGACTGTCTGTCAGCGGCATACGGAAACATCATCGTTTCACAAATCGACTTCACGAAAGTTGACATCAAGGTGTTGAACTCGGCGGCCTCGTTGCTTGGAGGCGTAATCCTGCTGCTTTTCGCATACCCGGTTGAAGGCGTGGCGAAACTCCCGAAGGAAACGGATTTTTACATCTCGCTCGGCGCGATGGTGTTCATAACAGTGGTGACGACAATCATCTGGATGCGGCTTCTGTCAAGGGAAAACGTGAAGGTTTCAAGCCTGAACATGTGGAAATTCATTTTGCCGCTCGTGGGCAGCTTCGAGAGCTGGATCTTCCTGAAAGGCGACAACCCGAATACGTATTCCATTGCAGGACTGATAGTTATAACGGCATCGCTGCTGATTTTCTTTGTGCCAAGACAAGATTGAAAAAATTATCAAGATACCATTCCCGCCTTTTGCAGGAAATCCGGAAAACTCAGTCTCATGGAGCGAAGACTACAGAACCTTGACCACAGATGTCATTCTACAGCCAGAAACCACATATTCTTTCAGCATTCACGGGAAAGAATTCACGACCCAGGACGGACACACTGGAAAAGGCATTGTCAATATCAAGTTTACAACGAAATAAACCATATTTCAAACACATGAAATGTATATCTGAAAGATTTTTATTACTTTTGCAGAAAAATAAAAAAATGTCATACGAACAAATTGCAAGACTGGAACTGCTTAATGCTGTCAATATCAAACAAATAAGTTCAATCACAACTGCGTAGCGGTTACATATCAGTAATATCATGTCAAAAAAAATCATCCTCTCAACAATCATCATTCTTTCGATGCTCGCCGGAAACGCAAAAAACCGCATCGGCGAAAACATCAACGTCACTCATTATGAAATAAGAATCAACAACTTGGATTTCGCGAACCACACCTTGGACGCCGTTGCCACTGTGACGCTGACCGCCTTGGACGCCGTCTCGGAGATCGACCTCGAGCTGAAAAACCTGACCGTCACCGATGTCACATCCAACGATTTGATCGTCAGCAGTTTCTCGCAGGACGGCGACATCCTGAAGATACTGCTCGGCTTTGATATGTATGCAGGTCAGACGGCATCGTTCACCATTTCATACAACGGGACCACCTTCAACGACGGCTGGGGCGGCGTGCTGTGGAGCGGCAACTACGTCTGCAACATGGGCGTCGGCTTTGAAAGCCAGCCGCACAACCTCGGCAAGACATGGTTCCCGTGCGTCGATGACTTCGTTGACAAAGCCGCATACGACCTTTATGTGACAATCCCCGCTTCGATGACGTCGTCGTGCGGCGGCATCTTCGAAGCCAGCGTTGACAACGGCGACGGCACGAAGACCGACCGTTGGGTCACGGCGCAGGAAATACCTACGTATCTCATCTCGTTCGCCGCCGGCGACTACCAGCTCTGGGAAGAGACATATCACGGCATCGGGCGCGACATCCCCGTCAACGTGTATGCGAAGCCGTCGCAGTTCAACAAGGTGCCCGGCACTTTCGTGAACGTCAAGGAGATAGCCGCCTATTTCGAGAGTTGCTTCGGCGCATATCCCTTAAACAGAATAGGTTACGTCAGCACGAGCGTCGGATGCATGGAGCATGTTGACAACATCGGGTTCGCAAGCTCGCTCATCACCGGCAACACCGACGAGGAGATGTTTGTGGCGCACGAGATGGCGCACGCTTGGTTCGGCGACATGGTGACTTGCAAGACGGCGGGCGACATGTGGCTCAACGAGGGCTTCGCACAGTTCGCCGGAATGAACTACGAAGCCGCACTCTACGGCGAGGAACAATATCAGGCCGCGATGACTGACATGATGGAAAGCATCGTCAAAAGCTGCCACAACTCCGAGGGCTGGATCCCGCTGAACAACATGCCGTTAGACCTCACCTACGGCACGACGGTGTATGACAAGGGTGCGACAGTAGTACATACTTTGAGGAACTATCTCGGCGTGGAGCTTTTCAACGAGGCGATGCAATATTACCTGAACAAATTCGCGTGGCGGTCGGCGAGCTCCGAAGACCTGCGCGACGCCATCACAGAATACACCGGCATCGACATGACTGGCTTCTTCGACAGCTGGGTCTTCACCTGCGGCGCACCGCATTACCTCGTTGATTCTTTCAACGTCACGCCGGACGGAGACAGATTCGACGTTGAGGTCTTCACAAGCCAGAAGCACCGTCACTCCGACCACATCGGAAACGGTGTCATCCTCGAACTCGCTTTCATGGACGCTGACTGGAACATCGTCACCGACACGATACGTTGGGACGGAGTCGTCGGACATACAACCAAAACCATTGATTTCGAGCCGGTTGCTGTCTTCTGCGATTATTACAACAAATACGCCGACGCACGCATGGAACGCACCAACATCGTCACGCAACCGGGTAAGATAAATTTCGGCGGCGCGATGATCACCGCCGATGTGAAGTCAGTCACAGACGAGACCTATCTCAGAATCGAGCATCACTGGGTGGGACCCGACCACTCGCTCAACGCGCCTGAAGAAGGCCTCCGTTATTCGGACGACAGATACTGGACGGTTTACCGTTTCGACAAAGGAAACGCAAACATCGAAGGCATATTCCAATACGCCAACAACGTCACCTACGACATGAATCTGATTCAGTCTGAAAACGATTCCACATTTCTCCTTTACAGAGAGAATGCTTCAGAGCCGTGGCGTTCAATAGATTACACATTTCAGGGCAACTGGAAACTCGGAAAAATCACCGTCGCGGAGCTGCTTCCCGGCGACTACACTCTCGCCGCCGTTGACCTCACCGTCTGGGACGGAATCGGAGAAAACAACGACAAGGATTTCAATTTCTTTGTCAGCCCGAACCCCGCAAAAGAGTTTTTAGAGTTGAGTTTTGAGAGTGAAGTTTTTAGAGTGGAGAGTGGAGTTGTCAGTCTGGTGAACTCTTTGGGGCAGACCGTTGAAACCTTCCCGTTTTACGGTGAGAAAATGAGGATTCCTGTCGCAAACTATCCTTCAGGCATTTATTTTCTCAATCTCCTTGACGGGAAGAAAAACATCGTGACGACAAGGAAAATTATTGTGAAATAATCTTTGACATTTTTCGTACAACTTGTCTCAAAAATCAACGCTGTCTCCTGATTTTTTACTACTTTTGCATCTCAAATTTCAGAAAAATGAAAATTGTTGAAAACAAAATCACCAATGACGAACTGAAGGCGATGGCACCGAATTATTTCGGAGATATGGTGAAAGCTGTCGCTGACATAGACAAGGAAGTTCTTTGTGTTGACGCGGAACTGCACTCCGACATGGAGCAATATCTCCTGTCAAATGGCTCGCGGCAGTCAGACTTGTGGGGGTTTAACCTTTATCCTGATGAAACCGGCGATGACTTCATCGAGTTTGACTCAATGATTAACATAAGGCCTCATGACAACAACCGCAGCCGTGATGTCGAGAGTCAGGAAATCAGGAACAAGATCATAGAAATTGTCAATAAAAAGATTGAGCTATGAATTTCCAACATAAAGAACTTGCGGAAGGCCGCTGGGCTGAGATGACATTGGCGGAGCAGATGCTCAATATCGGCAGCGAAATATCAAGAGCTGAACGCTGGAAAAAGAAGGGCAACATGGAGCAGTGCACCAATGCCGTTTACCGTGCGCTGGAGCTCGTGTATCTCACAATCGAAGCACAGAAAGGCAAGCATTCCCTTAAGGAGTTCTGCCGCCTCAAGGAAGTCATTCCGGATTATTTCCTCTATGATAACCAATTCAATACAGACGGCAAATCGCTTCAGAAATATTTCGATGTCTTCGCGTATTGCAGGCAGCGCGAGGTTTCTGAAAAATGACAGCCGTGCGGTGTCCCGCCGCCTACTCCTCCACCGGCTCGACGTGGATGGCGATGTGAGTCTTCTCGCCGAATTTTCCGCGCAGCTTCTCCTCGATGGCCTCGGTGGTGTCGTGCGTCGCCTTCAGCGTGAGGTTGCCGTCCATCAAGACGTGCATCTCGACGGCGATGTTGTTGCCTATCCCGCGGGTACGGATGTCGTGCACGTTCTTCACCATTGTGAACGACTCGGCGATGGTAACTATTTCATTCTCAACCTCATCGGGAAGAGATTTTTCAAGAAGCTCGTTCAAACTGCGGATGAAAAGTTTTATCGCCATTCCGATGATGAACATGCTCACGACGACCGCCGCTATCGGGTCGAGGATGCGCCATTCCTCACCTAAGAAAATCGCGCCGCCGATGCCGAGAGCCGTCCCCACCGACGACAGCGCGTCGCTGCGGTGATGCCACGCATTCGCGACTACGGCCTGCGAGTTGAGCCTCCTACCTTTCCGCACAGTGTATTGATAAACGATTTCCTTTATTAAAATCGAGACGATGGCGGCCCAGAACGCAAGCATCCCCGGACTCTCAAGCCGCACACCAAGCCACACATTTTCGTAAATCTTAATAACGCCGTTGTAAAAAATCATCACGCCGACGAAAAGCAGCGCAACGCCGATAATCAACGTTGCGAGGGTTTCGAACTTCCCGTGTCCGTAGTCGTGGCTCTTGTCTTTCGGCCGGTTGCTGATTTTCACGAAGACCAATACTATCACATCGGTGATGAAGTCGGAAAGCGAGTGGACGGCATCGGCGAGCATTGCCGCACTATTGGCCATTATTCCGGCGATAAACTTGAAAATCACCAAGATAGCATTGGCAATCCCACCAATTATCGTCACTTTGTAGATTTCTTTTTCACGAGTCTTATCGTCCATTTTTCAAAAATTAACGGCTGCAAAATTATATCATTTTCATTTAAAAAGAGCATTAGAATTGTCCTAAATTACATATTTCAATCTT
This sequence comes from Bacteroidales bacterium, assembly GCA_024400395.1. Classification (GTDB taxonomy): domain Bacteria; phylum Bacteroidota; class Bacteroidia; order Bacteroidales; family F082; genus Limimorpha. Next base: position 49 of record JAKSMW010000003.1, on the reverse strand, counting down.
TTGAAATTTAATGTCGGGCACATGCAAATTTTGTTTAATTTTGCAGCCA